>JAUPUU010000164.1 GCA_030917395.1 Cyanobacteriota bacterium erpe_2018_sw_21hr_WHONDRS-SW48-000092_B_bin.40 | reverse complement strand
TACAGACTTCGCTGGCCATGTATTTAATGGGAGCCATCAACTGGACCTATACTTGGTTCAAGCCAGAAGGCCCGGTATCTTCAGAGCAATTTGCTCGCCTGGCTAGCTCGATGTTTTTGGATGGTCTCAGTCGAGCGGAAATGCCCTAATCATGAGTTCTGATTTCTCGGGTACATAGCTTTCAATGAGAAATGAAGAGCTTTCAAAAATTGAGCCACAAAACAGCAGCCAGGGTACGCTAAGGTGCTTTGCTCATCCCTCTATTATTCTAGGGGTGATAGCTGGAACAGCAACCGTTCTCGGTAGCCTTATCTGGCTTGTTCAACAGATCTTGCTATCGGGCAACTTTTTGAAAATGGGGATACTTGGAGCGGCCGGATTCGGCGGCATCTTGATTGGAGGCGTTTTTGCCTTAACGACACTGGAGAAAATAGCTATAAAGTTGGGCTCGGCCCCTCTATGTGGTTTCTTTTACGGGCTCTTTTATCCATTCCTCCAATTGGCATCTCTGGCCGGAGTTCCAGGTCTACAATCTGCTATTTTCGAAGGCTTTGGCACAATTATGCGCAGCTGCAATAGATTTATAGATGCATCAATCTGCTACAGGAAGGCAGCTAATTGGGCGAAACCATTCAGCAATGAGCGACTAAGTTTTGAAAGAGCATATGCAGAATCATTGTTCTACGCTGGAGAAGAAGAGCAAGCAACACTACTTGCAGAAAAAACTTACAAGAACTGGCTCGAAATCACCAAAGAAATTATTCGTGAAGAAGCTATTGAGAGGCTTGGGCAGAGCGCCTATACCGCAGCCACTATCTACAATCTAACTGGACGAAAATACAAGGCCTCCCACATACAAAAAGAGTTCTATGAAAGGGCGAAAAAATGTAAGACAAGCGGCAAGGCCCATCTCTTCGCTCTATTATGCGAAGGAGAAAGACTTACAAGAGAACAGCAATTTACTGAGGCAATTGTGCCTCTAACAGAATTCTGCGAAACGGCCTCAAGCAAATGGACTTTTCCGTCAAGCTTACTAGCTTCAGGCTACAGCAATCTAGCTATCTGCCAAGCCCACCTTGGCAAAAAAGAACTTGCTTTAAAGCAGCAAGAACTCGCTATTAAAAAACTCCGCGATGACCTGGGGAAAGACTCTCGCCTTGCAGAGCTACTTCTCGAAGCAGACATTCTCATTGCCCTCGAAGAAACCAGCAAAGCGGAAGAGATATTAGCTAAGGCAGCCGCAAAAATGAAACCGTCACCCAATAGTGTCATCTGTGGTGCCATAGAAAAGAAACGAAAAGAATCAATGGCCCCTCTCTCAATATCAGAGGCAAGCCCCACAGAGAAAAGCGAAATCGCACAAACCATAGTGCCCGACAAATCAGATACTCAATTTCCACCACTAAACTTTAGGACCCGCTACGGCACTCTCTTGACTATGAACACGCTGACTATTAATTCGTTGTTTAGCGGAATTGTAGCGGCACTTTTCTTTCATAGTTCAACTTTTGCTATAAAACTGGCAATTCTTGTGCTTGTGTTTGTAGCCGCCAACGTAGTGCTTAGCATAATATCTAACCAAAAAGGCAACAAGGCTAAAATTGCTCTTACCAATGCAACTAAACGCGACGTTATGGTTCAACTGAAGGGAACAACCATTGAACTGAGAGAACCCGAGAAATTAAAACCAATCGGGCAATATTATATTAATTGGTCTCTGCAAGAGGAGACTCAAGAAATTGTTGGCAATTCAAAGTTTAGGACCACAGCCTTTGAACACGAAGGAAGTTTTATAGCAATTGAAATCTTTGGCCAATATGCCAACCTCACAAAATCCGGATTCTTTCCCTAATTTAACGGATTTACAGGAGCAAGCACAGTAGCGCAGTAGAAATTAGAGGAACAACAATTGAACAGTAGACTAAAGATAACTGCAATCGCCGCCACTGCCTACCTGCTGTCAGCGACAGTGCAAGTACATGCACTAGCTCAAGAAAGCAGCGCAAATCAATCAACGGCAAGTGAGACTAGTGACCCTGAAAATCTAAATAGAGATTCAAACGAAGATATCCTACGTCATGCTCTTGCTCTTCAAGAGCGACAAGAACCGCAAAATCAAGAGAAATTGGCAGAAGTGAGACTATCACTGGCAACATGCTTGAAGTGCAGCAACAAGCTCTCGGCAGCACGCGAACTAGCAGAACTAGCACTTGAAACCCAAGAAAAGCTATTTGGCAAAGATAGCAAGAAAAACAAGTTAGCTCTCATGCTTTTATCAAGCATCTACATAAGCAGCAACAGCACTCACTTTGATGAAGAAGACATAGCAAAGTTAGAAGAGCTATTGCTCAAACTAGCCAAAATAGATAGAGAACAAACTGCCAACCTTCGTGTGCAATTGGCCCAAATTTATCTAACTCAAAAGCAGCCAAAGCAAGCGAAGAAACAGTGGTATCAGTGCATCCAAATGCTGCACAAGAATCTGCCGCACGACTGCAAGGATCTAGCCAGCGCTTGCAAGCAAATATTTCACAAACTAATTCGTGACGAGCACTTTGAAGATGCTCAGGCATTGGCCCGCGGCATGGCTCAATATGGTTTCAATCAAGATGTTTTAATCAGCGCAGCCAATGGCTTTGTTGTGCTCTCACAGGAGCAAGAAGGCTTTGGCAATGCCAAGAAGGCTAACCACCTCGCCAAGCGGGCCTTTGAAACGGCTGAAAAATATGGCGACAAGAAAACCTGTAGCTATACAACTGCAGTAAAACAATATGCTGCTACCTTGAGAAAGCTTGGCAAAGAAGAAAAAGCAAAAGAGATAGAGAACCAAGACACAAAAGAATCAACCAAAACCGGGCAATCACAATGATCGGCTTTTACCAACACTGCCCAGCCAATTCAGCGCTGATAATTTCAAACAGCATCAATCTAAACAACAAGTCAATACAACGAATAACTAAAAAGAGCACGTGGATAAATCCTTTCAAAGACAAGGTGTTCGTTATTGATCTATCGGCCCTCTCCATTCCATTTACGCTGCATTTGCCAACTACAACTAGCGGCGAACTACTACTGCGCTGCCACGTAACGGCTCAAATAGACTCACTAGATGACAATATAAAACTAGCCGCCACTAAGGGCTACTGCGACAATAAAGAGTCAAATGCAGCCAAGCTAGAAGCCATCATCAAGAGAATCAAAGTCACAGAAGCAAAGCTTCCGCTATCCCTCGAGAGTTTCTGCACAAACACAAGCGAAAGAGAAAACAGCAAAATTGCAATTGCCATAGATGAAGCATTGCAGCAAGAAGGGTTCTTCCTCTATTCATTTGTGCCAACTTCGGCTTCGATAGCTGGTTCAACCACCGACGCCAAACCAAAGCCGGAGCAATCATATTATTCGCAGGCGCTTGGCGAGTTGAGATTCGAACAGTATATCTCTGAAATTAAAATCGCTATTCCCGCCCATGAACCATATTGGGGTGAGCAGACACTGACATGGCAAACCACAGTCAGGCCAACATCCAGCATTGATCAATATTACTTAGCGTGCAAAACTTTTCTCAATACGAGTTCCAGTAAGGCCGATGAAATCTGCCATGAGACGGTAGCAAAAGCTTTGCTTCAAGCGGTGCAAGTTACAGACGCAGACCACCTGCTAGAGCGAGCCCTGAAGCCCCTCGGCAAACTACCACTGAGTACCTGCGCCAGTGATCGAGAAGCCGCGGTGATGTTACTCAATGGCCTGGCCGATGCACTCTCGACATGGAGAGGCAAACTTGCCATGTCAAGACTAGCTCTCGACTCAATTTCTACCTTACAGCGACTAGACAAAGAAATAGATTTACAAACTGCGGAGAGTTTTGCGGCCCTAGGCTTGGTGCTAGAAAAAATCTCGCTCATATCAATAGAGCCCAAAGAAAAAGCAAAACCTTGGCAGGAAGAACTTAGTGCTGACGAAACAATAATTCGACTAGAGTTACCGCTGCCAATCAAGCTGGAAGAAGACAATAGAGATGTGACACTGGTGCTCAAATGTATTGTCTGTGTGGAAAGAAATGGCCAGGAAGGAAATGGCCAGGAAGAAAATGGGAAGAAAGAAATTACTCCCGAAACACAAACTGAACTATCCAAGTTATTCACAGAAAATCTTCTTACAGCGCTAACAAGTGCAAAAGTGCCACGCGCAGTCGCTGTAGTCAAAAAGCTAGTAGAAAGTATTCACTTACAGCTAGCCGACGATAAACCTGGCAGCAGGTGGGAAACAAGAATTGAAGACGTAATAAAAGAAATTGGCCCCACCGGTATTGTCTTCAACAGTGTGCGCATTATCTTTGCTAGCCTAGATGCCTACAACGATGTGCGCAAGCGATTTTTGGCCAGTTCAGAGCCAGCCCTGCATAGTCACAAGATAACGATTAGGTACTTGTCGTTGTCCGACCTGGATCTTCTCGACGAAGACGGTAAGAGCTTTTTTGCCGACAGCTAACGCAATAATTTGCTCACAGAGGGAATTAATTCGCTGAACAGGCTACTGCGTGGATTGTGGCCAGTGGCATCACAGACCAGCACAAAGTTCTTATCAATCAACTGCATCCCAGGAATCATGTCGTAGCTATGCTGATTAATATATCTTTGGTCGCCCACCAGGAGCACTTCGTTGCTGCGACGGCCAAAGTCAAAGTGCTTGGCCCAAGCTTGCGCCTCAGCCAGCGTGGGAACACCCATATTGGGACCGTACAACAGTAGCTGTACATGAACCACGCGGGTATCGGCTGGAGAAACTCCTGCAGCAGCCAAGTAAGACTCTAAGGAGGAAGTACCACCCTGGGGCGTGACACCATTAATGCCACCCTTTTTCTCGCCGCCGACAAAAGCCTGACAAGCCGGGCAAGACATACCAATTGGCTCGAGCAAGATTACTCTTCCCGCATAAGAAGAGAGCTTTACTTTCTTACCTGTCAAATCACACAGTTCTATCTCTGGGTAGGTGCGGCCGACAACTGGCGGCCAAAAGGTAGGCAAAGCCCGAACTTGCGCCTTTGTTTGGACCGGCGCTTGCGACTTAGCTTGCGACTTAGCTTGAGCCAAGGCAGCCGGAGAGAGCAATCCCGAAAGTGACAGCAGGCAAAGAACGGCGACAATTGCTACTTTCTTAGACCTACCAATTATTAGAAACATCACCATAACAATGCTCGCTGCAATAATTGAGTCGAGAGTGGGCACGGT
>JAUPUU010000163.1 GCA_030917395.1 Cyanobacteriota bacterium erpe_2018_sw_21hr_WHONDRS-SW48-000092_B_bin.40 | reverse complement strand
CGGGGAACCTGCAAGTCATTCTTGTAGCCAAATTGCTTTTTAAGACTTTCTCTTACCTGGGTTTGGTAATTTTCTTTGATATCGAACATTGCCTTCTACCTTACTTTTGATTAGCTGCTTCTTGAGACGGTCTTTGTCGTCTCTGCTTCTTTATATAGGTCTTAAACGCCTAGTTCTTTGCGGAACTCAGCTCTTACAGGTTTCTTCTTCTCGTTGGAGTAGAGCATTACTTTGCAAGCAAACAAAGGTGCTTCTTGCTTGATGATGCCGCTCTTGCCATAAGCATTTTTGGCTTTGACGTGACGAGTGACGACGTTGACGCCTTCAACAAGAACTTTGCCGAGCTTAGGGAATACCTTAAGCACTTTGCCGATCTTGCCTCTGTCGCCTTCGAGCTTCTGGCCATTCTTCTTGGTGCGTGTTCTGCAGCCAGAGATAACCATAACTAGATCGCCGCGTTTTACGTGAACCGATGGCACCAGGTTGGTGGCACTAGGCTTAACGAGTGCGCGCGAGATAACTTGCTTGTTACCCATTTTGACTTTGGTCTTAATGGGAGCGTTGGTGTAGCGCACCGACATTTCTTTTTTAGCTGTGTAAGCCATTGTTAGAGAACCTCCGGAGCCAATGAAATGATCTTGGTGAAGTTCTTGTCACGAAGTTCACGTGCGATTGGTCCAAACACGCGAGTACCTTTTGGGTTGCCGTCTTTTTGCACGATCACAGCAGCATTGTCGTCAAAGCGGATGGTTGAACCATCAGGACGACTAACGTTCTGTTTGACGCGTACAACAACTGCACGGACAACTTCAGACTTCTTCACGGGCATGTTAGGTAGAGCATCTTTGACCGTAGCCACGATGACATCACCAACAGTTGCAAATGTTTTATTGGATCCGCCCAGGACCCGGATGCACAAGAGCTCTCTAGCTCCAGTGTTATCTGCACAGGTCAGTCTTGTTTCTTGCTGAATCATGAGGCAGATACCTCGCTGGCTTTATTAGAGATGGCATGGCCAGTCACTTCAATAACGGTGAATCTTTTGTCTTTGGACAATGGACGGCATTCTTCAATGCGAACCACGTCGCCCATTTGACACTTGTTTTCAGCATCGTGAGCTTTGAACTTGCGCGTCTCGGCAATTTGCTTCTCATACTTGTGGTGCGGTGAACGGCTTTCGACAGCTACTACAACTGTCTTATCCATTTTGTTGGATACAACCTTCCCGACTAATACCTTCTTTGGCATTTCTCGACCCCTTAGTCTCTCTCTTTAACTCAGTCCAGCTTTTTGAATCAGTCTAGATTCTTAAGCAGTGACAAAAATGACTTTTTCAGTAGCCACTGTCAGCAGTTGCGCAAGTTTCTTTCTTTCTAAACGCAATTTTGCTGGACTCTCCAACTTTCTTAGAGCCAACTGAAAACGCAGGTCGACGATTGTCTTACGAGTCTCATCAATACGTGCATTCAGCTCCTCAGGGGAAAGCTCTCTCATTTCTCGCACTCTCATTTCGCGGCTCCTCCGGCATGCCTTTCAATTACACGGCATTTAACAGGTAACTTCTGGGCGGCCAATTCGAGCGCGTGGTGCGCATCTTTCTGGGCCACTCCGGACATTTCAAACATTACGCGTCCGGTTTTGACAACGGCTACCCAGAATTCTGGGTTACCTTTACCGGAGCCCATTCTGGTCTCGGCTGCTTTCTTAGTTACTGGCTTGTCTGGAAAAACGCGAATCCACATTTTTCCGCCGCGGCGCACACTACGCACCATGGCTTTACGAGCAGCTTCTATTTGGCGTGAAGTAATCCAGCAAGGCTCGAGTACTTGCAAGCCGTAGTCCCCAAATTGGACTTCAACTCCTCTTGATTCAGCGCCGCACATGCGACCGCGCTGCATCTTTCTGTATTTTGTTCTCTTGGGCATTAACATGGGTTATTGACCTGCCTTCCTGGGTCTACGACCAGACTTGACTGGATCTCTCGCATCTTTATTGTTGTTGCGAGCTCCGCCTTCTTGTGAACGTTCTTGTTGCGTCTTGATATTTGGAGGTGACCATTGACCAGGCTCCAACTCACCGCGGAAGATCCACACCTTGATGCCGATGATACCCATCATGGTATTTCCTTCGGCAGTGGCGTAGTCGATATCGGCACGCAAGGTTTGCAGTGGAATACGACCTTCTTTTGCCCATTCGGTACGAGCGATTTCAGCACCGCCCAAACGACCGGCAACCATGATTTTGACGCCGATAGCGCCAGCACGCATACAACGTTGCATTGCTTGCTTCATGGCACGACGGAAAGCAACGCGCTTTTCTAATTGCTGAGCAATTGACTCGGCAACAAGCTTAGCTTCGAGATCTACGCGGTTGACTTCAAGAATGTTGATCTTGATATCGAGACCAGTGCGGTTAAGCATGGCACGTAGTTTTTGGCTCAGGTTTTCGATGCCCTGGCCACCTTTACCTACAACCACACCAGGTCTGGCTGTGTAGATATCGATTGTTACTTGATCTGCTTTTCTAGAAATTTCTACTTTGGAGCAACCGGCGCCAGAGAGTTCTTTCTTTAGGTAGGCTCTAAGGCGAGCATCCTCTTCAATAAGAGGGGCAACGTCTTTCTTCTGAACAAACCAGTTAGAAGCCCAGCCCCGGTGAATACCGACGCGAAAACCAACAGGATTTACTTTCTGACCCAACTTCTTAGTCCTCACTTACTCTAACTCGAGTCTTTTGACTCGCAATTTGACTCTTGAACCTTTTAACTCTTGAAGCTCTTGCTTCGCGCTTTCTACTTAAATATCTGAAAGTTTCAGCGTGATGTGGCTGGAGCGCTTAAGGATGGGATATGCCCGGCCTCTTGCTCTTGGCTGGAAGCGTTCCAGAGTTGGTCCCTGGTCGCAGAATGCTTCTACTACTTTGAATTTGTCAGCTTCCGAATCTGACACGGCTTGCTTTTCGGCATGCGTGAGGTTGGAAACGGCTGAGTAAAGCAGCTTCTCAACGACGCGAGCGGCAGTGTAAGGCATGAACTTGAGCATAACTCTAGCTTCGCCAACTTCTTTACCGCGAATCTCGTTGACTACACGGCGCACCTTCCGCGGTGACATTCTGATCCATTTTGCGCAAACTTTGCTTTCCACTTTTGCGATCCTTCTAACTATTCCGGTCTAACTTACTGCCAGTACTAACTTAGAGTTAGCCTCTTTTGCCAGTTTTGTCTCCGCCGGCGTGTCCTTTGAACAGTCTGGTGGGAGCGAACTCACCGAGACGGTGGCCAATCATTTGTTCAGTCACGTAGACAGGAACATGTTTGCGGCCGTTGTATATAGCGATTGTGTGGCCAATCATTTCGGGCACAATCATCGAAGCGCGAGACCAGGATTTGATAACGCGTTTGTCGCCTTTCTTATTCATCTCATCAACTTTTTTAACGAGTGCTGGATGAACGAATGGTCCCTTTTTAAGCGATCGAGACACTTAAACCTCCAAAATTACTTAGTTCTGCGCTTAACGATGAATTTGTCCGATGTATAAGACTTACCGCGACGAGTTTTGTAACCCATAGCTGGTTTGCCCCATGGTGTTTGTGGCTTACCGCCGATTGGCGATTTACCTTCACCACCACCATGCGGGTGGTCAATGGCGTTCATGGTGACACCACGGTTGGTAGGCTTGATGCCTAACCAACGAGTGCGACCGGCTTTACCCAGACGCAAGTTTTTGTCGTCGGTATTACCCAACTGACCGATGGTAGCCATGCACTCGAGATGCACCATACGCATTTCACCAGATGGCAAACGCAAGGTGGCATATCTGCCTTCTTTGGCCAGAACTTGAATTTGAGCTCCAGCAGCACGACCCATTTGGCCGCCTCTACCGAGAGTCAATTCAACGTTATGAACCATAGTACCTAGAGGGATAGCGCGAAGAGGAAGAGCGTTGCCGTTCTTGATCTCAGCTGCTGGCCCGGACATAACTTTTTCACCAACCTTGATACCGTTTGGCGCCAAGATATAGCGCTTGTCTCCGTCGGCATAATGCACCAGACAGATACGGCAGTTGCGGTTTGGATCGTATTCAATAGTTGCGATAACGCCAGGGACGTCATGCTTGTTGCGTTTGAAGTCGATAACGCGGTAGGCCTGTTTGTGGCCGCCGCCTTTATGTCTGACTGTCAAACGGCCTTGGTTGTTGCGACCACCATGCTTTTTCAAGGGGCGCAGCAAGCTCTTTAGAGGAGTATGAGTAGTTACATCCGAATAATCGGCTAACGACATATTCCTGCGGCCTGCGGAGGTTGGATTCACTTTGCGGGTAGGCATCTTACTGTTCCTAAAAAATTCCCATAACTGTGAGTTGAGTGCTTAATTGAAAAATTAGGCAGTGAACAACTCGAGCGGTTCACCAGACATGGTGACAATAGCCTTCTTACTGTCTTTTGGAGCGCGACCATGACGCTTGCTTCTTCTGAAGCGACCGCGGATAGCGCTTGTATTGACAGAGACGACCTCGCTCTTGCTCTTCGGATAGAGTTCCTTAAGCATCTGCTCAATAGCTTGAGCAATTTCAACTTTGTTGGCGTCTTTCATCACTTCGAAAGTGTATTGACCGAGTTCCATCTGCTGAGCAGACTTCTCAGTAATCATTGGTCTGATGATGATTTGCGAATGACGTTTGTTCATCTCACTTGGTCCTTAGATATTCTAATTACTCTTCGCTCTTCTCTTTTTTAGCGCGAGCAGGCTTTTTAGCTTCGGCATCTACTTCTTTAGGAGCAGCAGCTTTTTTAGGAGCAGCGGCCTTCTTAGGAGCTTCAGCTTCTTT
>JAUPUU010000162.1 GCA_030917395.1 Cyanobacteriota bacterium erpe_2018_sw_21hr_WHONDRS-SW48-000092_B_bin.40 | reverse complement strand
TTATAGTCTGTGCGCACCGTATGCAAGAAAATGTTGAGCTTGCCATTGCTGATGTAGCCGTCAGCAGGCCAGTAGTAATCGCCTTTATCGAGGCACTTAAAAAAGCCGCTGTTTTCTGGCTTCTGATTGATTGGTTTTTGGCCCGAGTAATAAGTAAATTTTCCTGGGCTACCCTGACTAGTGTCTTCAATCGCCACGGCATTGTGCACCATCGAGCAGTTCGAGCGTTTGTTGTTCTTTATTTGACCAATAAAACTGTCACCAAAGAGCCATAGGGTGCGTTTAGGGCCCAGTGGAATGCTGTAGGCGGCATCTCCACCTACCCAGTCTGCTTTGCTCGTGGTGCCGTTAACAAAGCTCTTGGTTAGAGCTGGGTAGGCTGTGGCTGAAGTGACCTTGTAGGGATTGGCCGGATGATTGGCGACGTCGGTAAATGAGAAGTCTTTGCCTTCGGCTGGTTGCGGTTTGATGCCAGTGTGAGGCCCTACTGCTATAAGGCCAGTTTGGCTAACAAGAAAGACAGCCACGAGGGCTGCCTTTCTTGCAATTTGTCTACTTTGTTTTGCGGACAATTTTGTTCTCTCTAGTTTTCTGGTCTGAAGTTTTCTGGATCTTGATTGTCATCGAGGACACTGTCATCGTTGTAATCAGTCACCTTGTTATTGTCAGCATTACCAGAACCACCTTGCTGTCCTATTTGAGTAAGGCCAGGTAGGAATTCTAGATTGACGATTGGAGCGGTACCAACAAGCTTGCGTTCAGATAGAGTGGCAATCTCTTTGTTGATTTGCTCATCGGTTTTGTCTGGTTCAAGAATATGCACGAGGTCTTTGTAGAACAAAGTCTCTTTCTCTACTAGACCATGAGCAATCAAATCGAGTTCTTTTCTCTTGTCTTTGAGCAAGTTGCGAACATTGGTTAAACAGTCATCAACTGTCTTCTTAATTTCAAGTTCGATTTCACGTTCTGTTTCGGGTGATGCTTTTTCCCATTTGCCGGGTACTGAATGTGCGACATCTGTGTTGAAGGCAAATGAGCCCATACCCCAACTTTTAATCATATTGCGAGCAATATCACCTACATTGCGCAAGTCTTGAGAGACGCCGCTGGTAGTTGTTTCCATATATAGAGACTCGGCAACATAGCCACCTAACGAAACCTCGATGTCAACTAAGTAGTCTTGCTTGTTTGCGCCTGATACAAAGCGATCTTCTTTGTCAACAGACCACATATAACCAAGTGTGCGACCGGTAGGTACTACAGTCACCACTTGTATTCGTTCTTTTCTATTCCTGAAGTAAGAAACGATGGTGTGTCCGGCTTCGTGATACGCCGTTTCAAACAGTTCTTTCACACCAATGTGTTGGCTGCGGCTCATGCCAAAGCTTACTCTCTGAATAGCACGGATAAGATCAGAGTGGGTTATTTCTGCTCGTCCTTCACGAATAGCCATAAGACCGGCTTCGTTAGCGATATTTGCTAAATCAGCTCCGGCCTGCATAAATGTCATTCTAGCAATTTCTAATACGTGTACATTCGATGAAACTTTGAACTTTTCTAAGTACTTGGTCAGAATTGCTTCTCTGCCTTCTAGGTTCGGCAGCGGCACATCGATGTGGCGATCAAAGCGGCCTGGACGCAGCAGAGCGCGGTCAAGTAGTTTCATATTGTTTGTCGCACCAATAGTTAAAATTTTGTGCTTACCAAAGCCATCCATTTCAACTAGAAGTGAGTTCAGTGTTTTGTTTGAGTCTTGAACGGCGCCACCGCCCATGTCGAAGCCGCGTCTTCCACCGATTGCATCAATTTCGTCGATGAATACTATGGCCGGTTTACCACTTCTTCGTGCTCTTTCGTAAACAGCCTTCACTCTATTGGAACCAACGCCAGCCCACATGGACTGGAAGTCTCCGCCTGATAACGAATAGAACTGAACGCCAGCTTCGTTGGCAATTGCCTTGGCGAGCATGGTTTTGCCAGTACCTGGTGGGCCTACTAGCAGTACTCCTTTGGTTGGCTTTAAGCCGAAGGCTTCAACGGCCTGCATATTTTTGAGCATAGCCACTACTTCAGCTGCTTCAGCTTTGGCTTCTTCTACACCCTTCAGGTCTTCTAGAGTTATCTCCAAATCAGGCACACGCGATAGGTTCATACCGGCCACATTGAGTTTGTGACCAGCTGTCACCATAACTTTGTCTATGGCTTCTTCCAGTTCTTCTTCTGTAACCTGACTCTTACCTTTGCGCACGGCTAAAATAGCTGCCTCATTGCAGGCTGCGGCGATATCAGCGCCCGAGAAGTTGAATGAGAGTTTACCTAGCTTCTCAAGATCTGGAAGCGAGGCGAGAGATATTTGCTTTAGATACTTCTCGAAAATGAGACTTCTCGATTTAGTATCTGGGACTCCGATGAAGACTTTGCGGTCAAATCGCCCGGAGCGATAGAATGCAGCGTCCAAATCATCTTCCATATTTGTGGCGCCAATGGTGATCACATTACTGCGACCAAGACCATCTAGCTCCACAAGCAATTGATTGAGTGAATTGGTACGAATTGACCCCAGTGCACCACCTTTAGTGCCACCAATGGCGTCGATTTCATCTATAAATACGATTGCCGCTGGGCTTTGTCTGGCTTGGGTGTACAAGGCCTTTATTCGTTGCGCTCCAAAGCCCATACCATTGAGATAACTAGCTGATAGACCATAGAATGGCACACCTGCTTCATTTGCTATGGCCTTAGCCATCATTGACTTGCCCACACCTGGTGGGCCGACCAGAAGTACACCCTTCGGTATTTTTGCGCCGATTTTGCGCAGGTCATCCCCTCGCTTGAGAAAGTCGACGATTTCCACGACTTCCTGCTTGATGTCATCAATACCAATGACGTCGGCGAATCTAACTGAGGGGTCGTGATTAACTAGTTCAACGCCAGAGTTAGTCAATGACCGCTCAAGGCCGACAGATACTCTGTCTAGAGCCTGCAGTATCATGTCGGTAGTGACTTTGTTCGGGTTGCCTGGACGGCGTGAAATCAATGCTGCTTCATTGATTACATTTGCAATTTCGGCTGGTGAGTAATTGGCTGTGAGCATTGATACTTGGTCGTAGTCAATATTCTCATCGCAGGCGACTTTGCCTAGGTAATATTTGAAAAGATCTTTCCTTTCGTCTGGAGTTGGCATCTGGAAGTAGATTCGTCTATCCATGCGGCCTGCGCGCATAAGGGCTGGGTCGAGCATGGCATCGTTATTAGTGGCACCAATAACCATGATTTTAGAGCCAGAGAAGCCATCCATTTCAGTTAGCAAGCAGTTAAGGGTCATGTTCATATCGGCGATGCCACCGAAGCCCTGATCTTGTGAACGCTTTGATCCCATTGATTCAATTTCGTCGATGAACAAAATGGCGCGGTCGTGAGCTTTTAGTTTGCGGAAGAGTGTCTTTAGTTTGAGCACACCAAGGCCCATGAAAATTCCGGCTACGCCACCACCATCAATGACATAGAAAGGAACACCAGCTTCGTTAGCAATGGCTCTAGCAAAGAGTGTTTTACCGACTCCAGGCGGTCCAACAAAAAGCATTCCCTTTGGCACTTGGGCGCCAGAATCTTCGTAGTGTTTTGCTTTTTGAATGATGTCGAGTACTTCGCGAATTTCTTGCTTGGCTTTATCGTTGCCAGTCATTTCTTCGAGAGTTTTAGGGGCATTAGGACTGATTGGTGATTCTTTGTAGAGCCACTTAAACCAGCGCTTGCCAATGCTTTTTGGTGCTTTGCTGTCAGCTCTAGGAGGGAGCGGGAAGATCACCGAAAGCATTATGTAGAACTGAATGATAATGAAGAAGGCACCGTAAAGAACGGCCACCACGAGGGTTATCACTGAGTATTTGAGGAAGGCTGGCAGTGATGCAAACGGGTTCCAGTATTGGGCCGTGAGAATTAGTCCCACAGTCCAGAGTATAAGCAGTGTCCAACGAGCCCAGGTTTTCATGATTCTCCGCTTCTCCTAATTGTTGCCCATGCCAGGCGCATCAGCATCTCTGTTCTCATTTTTGTTGTTTACGTCGCCGATATAGCGCAGTTTGCGATATGAATCGACAATTTTTACTTCTGGTATCAAGCCTTCTCTGCGCTTCCAAACTCCAAGACTGGAGCTGATTACATCTGCCACACCGGCAGGCATCCGACTGGGCGGAAACTTGTAGTTAACGAAGCTAGAAGAGAGAATCATCGCCACAAAGAAGGCGACAGCGTACTTGACCATAGTTTTTAATCCGTTGGCATATCTAATTCTTGCTTGACCCACTTGGTTAGCTCGGGCTGGGTCATTTCACCTTTGATACCGTTGATTGCTTTGCCTTCTTTGAACAAGACGTATCCAGGTACCCCTTGCACATCGTAGCGCTCAGTTAGGGTTTCGTTGCTATCAACGTCTACTTTTACTACCCGAACATAGCCTTGGGAGTCGGTGGCTAGCTTATTGACGATTGGGCTCATGGTCAGGCAGTGGGGGTCGTTTTGCTTATAGAACTCAACCAGCACTGGTAGCTGCGAGTCGAGTACCTCGCCTTGAAAGGTGCCAGCATTGACATCAGTGACCACATCAGCCACCGGAGCGTTGGCAAAGGTCCAACCTGTCGGCGAAAGCGGATTGTCGAAGCCGGCGAGCGTGCAGCTCACCAAAAGGGCAATGACAAATCCTATAACCGCTTCTTTCATCTCCAACCTCGTTAGTTCGTTGTTGGGCCTCTAGACCGCAATACATATATATTGGCATAGCCTTAGAAGTTTTACACATTCCCATTACGGAATCACAATAAGTGATTACCCTGATCTTGCCCTTCTGCCTCGATTATTGACTTTGGCTTAAAGCAAAACAGGGTGAGCAATGCCCACCCTGTTCTATTAGTTTCTGTCAGGCCTGGGCCCTAAGATCATTTACCGCGTTCTGGGATAGCCACAGCATCGATGATGTGGATAACGCCATTGTCGCAAGGAACGTCAGCGGTGGTGACGATACAGCCATCAACCACTACGGTGCCAGACTTGTTGTCAATCATCAAGTCTTCGCCTTGAACAGTTTTGAGCGATCTTCTATCAGCCAAGTCAGCAGCAGAGTATTTGCCTTTGACTACGTGATATTTGAGAACTTCTTTCAAACGCTTAGGGTCATTCATTAGACCTTCGCGGTTTTCTTTGGTCATTCTTGCCCAACCAGCATTTGATGGAGCAAATACTGTGATTGGTCCGTGAATGCGAAGCATGCCAACAGCGCCAGCTTTCTTCAAAGCAGTAACTGTGGTTGAGCAATCAGGGGTTTTCATGGCAACGTTAGCTGCATCATGGCTGTAGTAATGATGATGTCTGTGATGACGTTTGCTTTTGTGAGCGGAAGCCTCGGTGGTTGTTCCAACCAGGCCGATTCCGAGCA
>JAUPUU010000161.1 GCA_030917395.1 Cyanobacteriota bacterium erpe_2018_sw_21hr_WHONDRS-SW48-000092_B_bin.40 | reverse complement strand
GGAGCAACGGTCAATGAGCAGGCGGCAGCGAAAAAAGCTTCTAAATCGAAGACTGCTAAACCCAAGACCCCACCCAAATCTTTTCAGCTGGGCTGGCAAGAATTTCAGAACAAACGCTTTGGCCCGGCTGCTGAACAGTTTGAGCTAGCTGATCGCTCTGGTTTTTGCAATGACATGACTCACTATTATTTGGGTCTCTGCTACCACAATCTCAATCAAACTCAGCGCGCCATTGACCACTATTCGTGGGTGGCTTCTTACAGTAAAAATCCAATTCTGCGTTATCAGGCCCAGTCTGGTTATGCTCAAGTGGCTAAATATGCCGGTAACCGCACCTATGCTGGCAATGGTAACGTCTTCAGTGGCTTCAGTTATCGCGGCGGCGGTGGTGGTTCTTCTATGAGCTCTGGCGGTGGCTGACGATGATCTTGGGGGTGCTAGTTTAGTACCCGAATGACCAACTGTTCTAGTGCGGCAGTCCAAAAACGAAATAGAGCATGCACATGCCTGCCAATATCCAGGCTCCGGCAGATACTTCTTTAACCCTGCCAGACAGGGTTTTGATCACTGCGTATAGTACTAGCCCGGCGGTTAATCCGTTGGCAATGCTGTAGGTGAAAATCATCATGGCGATGGTGGCAAAAGAAGGAAATGCTTCAGTCAAATCATCCACATCAATTTTGCGCAGGGAATTGAGCATCAGTAGGCCGACGCAAATTAGTGCTGGGCCATAGGCATACTTGAGATGCTGTAGTGGTGCTAGAAGCGGAATGCAAAAAAGTGCAGCTGCAAAAAAGAGTGCAGTAAAGACTGAAGCTAAGCCAGTTCTGGCACCTTCTCTTATGCCAGCCGCTGATTCAATAAAGGCACCACTGGTTGATGAGCCAATTAGAGCCGATAAGATGCAAGAGCAAGCATCGACAATCATTGGCTTCTCGATGTCTGTTAAATTGCCGTCCTCATCGACCATGCCGCAATTAGCACCAACACCAACGATAGTGCTCAAGGTATCAAGAAAACTCATGAGAAACAGTGTCAGTAGTATCGGCAAGAAACTTAGTTTCAGAGTTGAAGCAATATCAAGTTTGAGAAATATTGGCGCTAAGCTCAGGTCGCCTTGAAATGGCATTGAGAAAATGGCTTTGGGAAGTTCGCCGATGTTGAAGGCAAAACCCAGTGCCGCTGTGGCGATTATGCCAATAAGAATGGCCCCTTTGGTTTTACGGGCTAGCAATGTGGCAGTTAATACTGTGCCAATTATGGCTAAGATAACTTTGATATCGTGCAAATTGCCGAGCTTGAGGGGTACAGGTGGTGCACCAAGGGTGATACCGTCTGCCGACAGCAATATTTTTGCTGGCATGCCTTGCACAGCGCTCTCAATTATTCCTGTTTCGTACAGTCCGATTAATGTCAAAAACAGTCCAATGCCAGCGGCGAAGCTGTGCTTCATGCTGTTCGAAATAGAATTGGCTAGCCATGGTCTGATTTTTAGTAGTGACATTGTCAGGAAGGCAAAGCCACTGACAAAGACTGCTCCTAGTCTTAGTTGCCAGCTGATGCCTAGAGCGGCCAAGCCAAAGGCGATAAAGGCGTTTTCTCCCATATAGGGCGCTACTGCTAAAGGTCTATTGGCATACAGGCCCATGGCCAGACAGCCAAACACCGCAGTCAAAATCGTGGCAACAGTTGAAGGGCCTTGGGGTATACCGGCAAAGGCGAGAATGGCCGGATTGACCACAATGATATAAGCCATGGTCAAAAAAGTAGTGAGGCCGCCTAAGAATTCGCTGCGAACAGAAGAGTTACGCTCACTAATTTTGAAATATTGATCTAGATAAGTTTGTTTGCTGTTGCCCAATCTACTTCGGCCTTGATTGCTGATTGAAGATTTGTGGCTGGTGCAAAACCAGTACTGGCAATTAAGCTATCTGTGGACAGTGTGGTTTCTGTGGCTAGCTTTTCTATCTGTTCAGGAGTGACATTGATTTTGCCAGGCATGAAGGCTTGAACTGCCTTTAAGCCCATTTTGAGCAAGCCTTCAGGAAGAGAACTGAATTTTTTTGTGATGTTCATGGTGGCGGCAATGTTGTCGGCCAGGTCTTTCATTGAAACTGGTATAGGATTGGCCACGTTGAATACGTGATAACCATTTGGCACTTTTTGCAAGCAAAGATGCACGGCTGCTGCTAAGTCTTTTGAGTAGATCAAGCTCTTTTGCGTAGAACCGCTGCCGATATGAACATACTTTTCTTCTTTGATTTGACGAATAAGTGAAAGAAGGTTGCCGCGATCACCTTCGCCAAAAACCATTGACGGCCTGAGAACGATGATACGTGGAATTTTCTGAGCTAGAGTTTGCAAATAATTTTCACTGGTCATCTTCGACACGGCATATGGTGTTTTTGCTGAATAAGGGCCAGCTTCGCTAATGTTTTTGAAAGGGCCCTTACCGTAAACAGCCGAGGTGCTGAGAAATATCAGGGTGTGCACGCCGTTAGCAACGCAGGCTTCCGCTAGTTGCTGGGTGGCTCTTACGTTTACAACTTCATACTCTTGATAAGACGCAGCTTCTTGGTGCACTAGTCCGGCGGCATGTACTACAAATTCAATGTCTTTTGTCAGAGCGCGCATTTCTTGATCGCCAATGCGGGTGAAATCGGCTGCTTGTAGGTCAACTACAGTTAAATCGACGCCGCTAGCCATTTTAGAGCGGGCATCAAGTCTGTCGCGAACCTGTGCTCTTACTAAACACTGATTGCTTCCAACCAGTCTCGATATGATGGCGCGGCCGATCATCCCACTTCCACCAGTGACCAATATCTTTTTTAGGCCAGCCTTTTGAACCATGCTTCCTAGATACCTTTTTGTTAGCAACCAATATTTGTTAGCGACCAATAAGAGAGCTCAGCCCTTGATGGCAAAGCTTGACATCGGGCTGCTAGATTGACAACGTTTACTGGCAACGCGCCCTTCCAGGTGGCAGCATACACCAGCAGATTGGCTACCTGCCAGTAGTTTTTCGCCAATAATTTGTTTCATCGCTCTGATCTGCGCCAGAGCCAGTCTATATCTTCATCAAAGATGAAGATGTCTTCATCGAAAACAAAAATTTTGTCACTTGGCTACCTGGCCCTATTGGCATTTAAATTGTCACCATCGGCCGGAATTTGCCAAAGGATTTTTTTAAGGTGTTGCTGATTTCGCCAACGGTGGCATAGCATTCGACGGCATCACAAATGAGAGGAATTAGATTGTCTGATGAGTTGGCAGCCAGGTGCAATTTGGCCAGGGAGGCGTCGACTTTCTCTTGGTCCCGGCTGGCCCTTATTTCTTGAAGGGCAGTCACTTGGCGGCCTTCTAGCGCTGGGTCAATGCGCTGCACATTTATTTCTTCTTCGTGTTCATCTATAAATGAATTGACTCCTACAACCAATTTAGCCTTACGCTCTATGTCCTGATGGTCTTCGTAGGCCGAGTCTTGAATTTCTTTTTGAATGTAGCCGCTTTCAACTGCTTTGATTGCGCCGCCCATTTCTTCGATGCGGCGCAAATATTCCTCTACCTCTAATTCAATCTTGTTGGTGAGATTTTCAATGTAATAGGAGCCGCCCATGGGATCTGCCACATTGGTGATGCCGGTTTCAAAGGCAATAATTTGCTGTGTTCTGAGTGCTGTCAATGCCGAAGCTTCAGTAGGTAGGGCAATCGCTTCGTCTTTAGAATTTGTGTGTAGTGATTGGCAACCGCCGAGGGCCGCTGCCAGAGCCTCAAGAGTTGTGCGCACAATGTTGTTATCTGGTTGTTGCAGGGTCAGGCTTGAGCCAGCTGTTTGCACATGGAAGCGCAAAGTCTGAGACTTAGGGCTTTTGGCGCCAAATTGCTCTTTCATAATTTTGGCCCAGATGCGCCGAGCTGCTCGAAACTTGGCGACCTCCTCAAAGAAATTCATTTGGGCGACAAAGAAGAATGACAGTTGACCAGCGAAGCTATCGACTTCTAAACCTGAAGATTGAGCTGCTCGCACGTACTCAATGGCATTGGCGAAGGTGAAAGCCAATTCTTGAACGGCTGTGGCTCCGGCTTCGCGAATGTGATAACCGGAAATCGAAATGGTATTCCATTTAGGCATATCGCTAGAGCAGAACTGAAAGATGTTCGTGATCAAGCGCATCGAGCCCTTGGGCGGAAAAATATAAGTGTTGCGGGCTTCGTATTCTTTGAGAATGTCATTTTGGATTGTCCCTGATAAATCAGCGGCACTAACTCCTTGCTTCATTCCCACAGCCCGATACATGGCTAGCAAAATGGCGCTAGTAGAGTTGATGGTCATAGAGGTCGAGACCTTGCCAAGGTCGATTTGGTCAAAAAGGCGTTCCATGTCTTTGAGGGTATCAATCGGCACTCCGGTGCGGCCAACTTCGCCTAAAGCCATGGGGTCGTCTGAGTCGAGACCCATCTGTGTGGGCAGATCAAAAGCGACAGAAAGTCCGGTTTGGCCGTTACCTAAGAGATATCTAAATCTTTTATTTGTTTCTTCTGCATTACCGAAACCCGCATACTGACGCATTGTCCATTTGCGCGATCGGTACATATCTGGGTAGATTCCACGGGTGAAGGGGTAGGCTCCAGGCGCCCCGAGCTCCTTTTTCCAATCGAAATCTGATAGATCTTCTGGTTTGAAGCAGTCTTTGTTGTCTGTCATCGCCGTATAATTAAACCTATTCTTTCTCATACATATTGTAATGGAGGACTTCCTTGTGAAGTACTGCGAGAACATCCTGGAAACTATAGGCCAAACTCCTCTTGTTAAGCTTAACAAGGTGACTCTCGGCTTGAAGCCAACAATTTTGGCCAAGCTTGAAGTTTTTAATCCAGGAGGATCAATCAAGGATAGACCCTCTTTGAAAATGATTGAGGAAGCCGAAAAGGCTGGCTTGCTCAAACCTGGCGGCACAATTATTGAGCCGACCTCAGGCAATACCGGTACCGGCCTGGCTCAGATTGCTGCGGTCAAAGGCTATAAATGTATTCTGATATGTCCTGACAAGGTCGCGCCAGAGAAGATCAACTTACTTAAGGCCTATGGTGCTGAAGTAGTGATGGTTCCTTCTACTGTTTCGGCCAGCTCACCAGAGAGCTACTACTCTGTTGCCAATCGACTGACCATGGAAATCCCTGGTTCGTTCCAACCTAATCAGTTTGCTAATCCCAATAATCCGGACGCTCACTATGAGACTACTGGCCCAGAAATTTGGGAGCAAACCTCTGGCAAAATTACTTGCCTTGTTGCTGGTGCTGGAACCGGTGGCACCATTTCTGGTACTGCCAGATATTTGAAAGAAAAAAATCCAAATATCAAGATTATTGGTGCCGACCCTGAAGGCTCTATTTATTCTGGTGACACACCAGGCTCATATAAGGTTGAGGGTATTGGTGAAGACTTTATTCCCCGCAATGCCGATTTGAAAATAGTCGATCACTTTGAACGCGTCTCTGACAAAGAATCCTTCCTTATGGCTCGTCGCCTTGTTCGTGAAGAAGGGCTCTTAATCGGTGGTTCTTGTGGTACGGCAACAGTTGCGGCCTTGCGCGTGGCCGCCACCATGACTGAAAAGGATGTAATTGTAGTGATTCTGCCTGATGGTGGCAGAGGCTACTTGAGCAAGATTTACTCAGACGATTGGATGCGTGAGTACGGTTACTTGCAAGCTGAAGGTCTGAGCTTCTTTGCTAAAGATTTGTTGGCCGGCAAGACCAGCTCAGGCAAGGTGCCAGCAATGATTACAATCAAGCCCGATGATACGGTGCAAATGGCTATCGAGATTATGCAGAAGTATGAAATCGATCAGCTTCCAGTGGTCACTGCCGCGGGTCAAAACGTTGGTCATATCAACGATTTGATCACCATGCAGATTGTCTACGAGCGCAAACATCCAGAAACAACTACGGTTTCATCGGTGATGGGGCGCCCCTTCCCGCAGCTTGATGTGGATAGCGAAATTGATAGAGTCTATAAGCAATTCAAGTTGGGTAGCAACATGGTTATCCTCACTAAAGAAGGTAAGGCCTGCGCTGTCTTGACCAAGTTTGACATTGTTTCGCACTTGAAGGCATCAAGTCATGTTGATGCCCATGAAGTCAAAGCAAAAGGCACTAAAATTTCTGTCTAAAGATAAAGATCAGAGGAGATTATCGATGAAGTTCTCGACCAAGGCTATTCACGCAGGCCAGGAGCCAGATCCAACTACTGGAGCCATTATTCCACCGGTTTATCAAACTTCGACTTATGTGCAAGAGGGTTTGAATCAGCACAAGGGCTTTGAGTATGCCCGCACCCAAAATCCGACAAGATTTGCCTTAGAAGAATGCTTGGCTGCTCTTGAAGGCGCTAAGTATGGTCTTTGCTTTGGTTCTGGATTGGCCGCCGAAGGCAACATCATGAATCTGCTTTCTAGTGGTGATCATGTTATTTGCGGTGATGATGTTTATGGTGGCACCTATCGCTTGTTTGAAAAGGTGTGGAAGCGCTACGGTATTACTTTTACTTATGTTGATGCCAGTGATGCTTCTAAAGTAAAAGCAGCAATTCAACCAAATACCAAAATGATTTGGATTGAAACACCTACAAACCCATTGCTCAGACTTTGCGATATTAAAGCTATTGCTGAAGTGGCAAAAGCGGGCAAGCAAATAACTGTTGTTGACAATACTTTTGCTAGTCCTTACCTGCAGAACCCTATTGCTTTGGGAGCTGATATTGTGGTGCATTCGGTCACCAAGTACATCGGTGGCCATAGTGATGTGATTGGTGGCGCTGTTCTGACATCACGTGATGATCTCTATGAAACTCTGAAATTCCACCAAAATGCAGTCGGAGCCGTACCTGGCCCATGGGATTGCTGGCTAGTTCTACGTGGTGTCAAAACCCTTGCTGTGCGCATGGAAGCTCACCAGAAAAACGCCATGACCATTGCTCAGTATCTTGAGAAACATCCAGCGGTTGAGAAGGTTATGTATCCTGGTTTGCCAAGCCATCCCCAGCATGCTCTTGCTAAAGCGCAAATGAATGGCTTTGGCGGCATGGTTTCCTTCGTGCTCAAAGGTGGCGAGGAAAGCGCTCGTCAATTCTTGGGTTCAACTAAACTGTTTTCCTTAGCCGAAAGTTTAGGTGGTGTCGAGTCTCTCGTTTGCCATCCAGTATCGATGACCCACGGCTCTATTCCTAAAGCCGAACGCGATGCCCGTGGCGTTGTTGATGCTCTAGTGAGATTGTCTGTCGGCATTGAAGACATTGACGATCTAGTTAAAGATCTCGAAGCTGGTTTGGCTAAAGTGACTGTTATGGCAGGCTCAGCCAAGTAGTCAGTCGCTCAGCTGTCTTTTTAGCTGCTTTCTGCTTGCAAAATAAGCGGCAAGAAAAGTGCGAACTGCCGTAGAATCGACAATTACGCCAGTGTCGCTGCCATGGGCGTGGTTGATACCAACAAAGGTCGATTGACTGTCGCCTTGACGAATTGTTGCACCGCCGGAGGTGCCTGGGGTAAGCAGCTTATCTGTGGTGAAGGTTGAAACTTTGCCGTATTCGTCTGGCGTTAGGTCGCTTCCAACAACTGTCGCATCAATTCTTGTCAATTTGCCATTCACATAGCCGACTGAAGCCACCGGTTCGCCAGGTTTTACTTTGTCATCGGAAATGGTAAGCCCCGGTGGAAAACTTTTTTTGTGTTTTAGTGAACCGTCATCCACCTTAAGCGGAGCCAAATCTGATTGGGGATCGCTAGCTACAACCAGGACGTCGACAAATCCATCTTTTGTTTTTACTGAAGAGTGTGTGGCTGCCTTGTAGAAAGCATCCAGTCCGGCAATTGTCACGCCTTTTGCTTTTGGATCTAGGCTGCGGCTAATTTCTTGAATTTTATCGAAGTGCTCAAGTAAATGAGTCAATTGCGCTCTTTGGTCTCTTAGTTGCCCCCATTCTCTGGTCAGTTCATCGTCGGGGCATTGCAATTTTCTGTAGTCTTCGATTTCTTTGCGCAGGAGCTGACCATTATTGTCTTTGTCGATGTCGGCAAAGTCTCTTTTAGATTGGAAAGTAAAGCCCCAGTTCGGCATTTCGGCCACTGTGTGGTTGGCGGTTAAGATAAACTTGCTGCGTCCTTCTTGCTCTTCATCTAGTTTTAGAACAACTGCACTACTTGTTTTGATTTCTACGCCGCCTCCGAAGTCTGTCTTCAGTTCAAGGACATTCTCAGCTACAGCGCCTATTTCTTGCTGGCCCGGAGCTTGGCAATAGTGCTTACGGAAAGCAGAGGGGGCGCCAAAAGTTTCGCTGTGTGCCGGCGATGGTTGTTCGGCCGGTGATTCGTCACTCTTTTTGATGGGCGTATCGCACTGGTGGTTACTGCAGTCTGTCATAAATCTAAGCTATTTTTGTGTAAGGTGGTACTTATTCTGTTTACAACCGAGAGACAATATAAATTTGCCCTAGTACCAGTTTCCGTATTCTATTATTGGTGCGGACAAAATATTTTCGAGTTCGTTGACAAATTGGCGATTGGCAATTTGCTGGCAGGCGAAGGCTCGAATTTCTTTGCCAAAGTCTAGAAACAGTGCTGCTCTCCAGATACTGAGCTTGGGGGTGGTGAGTTCGTGAAGTGGTTCAAAATTGATTGATGCCGAATCTACTTTGCCACCGCAATTGCAGACAGACTGGCAAATAGTAGTTCCGTTTAGCAACCGAGGCAACCATGGATCTTCAAGTTGATCTGTGACGAGGCCACAGCCCGTGCATTGGAATGACTTATTTTCAATCTGGTTGAAGAAGGAACCAGATTGATCCTCTATTACTTTAAAGTTCGGTCCTGAGTGTAGAGAAATCCATTGAATGTTGTTTTCACTACCAGGGTTTAGCTCTATGCAACTGTTATCGTCGGCTGGGCTCTAGTCGACCCGCCACTCTTTCTGCAATTCTGAACTGAGACTAGCCTTGATCTCTTGCTTGCGTTCTTCCCATTCGGTATCGGCTCCAACGCGACAAAGTCGCTTATTATCGAATCGGCGCTCAACGCTGACTGCCTCTATATTCCAATGTGAGAGAAGGGTGGTTATGCTGTTTTCAATTGCGTCAATGTCTTGACTTGGGAGCCAATCGATATCAGCGCTAGCAAAACAATGTTGTATTCTGCACTCATATTCATCCCTTCCTTTCTTTGATAGTTAATGTTTTTCATTTTGCTGAACTACTGACGATTTCCTTAGGCGTTGGTCGCTTGCCTACAGAGTTTTTTAGGTGTTTCTCTATTTCGTTGAGCCGTCCGCCGCGAGGAGTCGGTAACAAGCATGCTGCTAGTATTCCGAGCACATACACATACGAAAGTGCTGAAGCTGCCAGTGCGTATGAACCATTAAAAGTAGCTATGAGTTGGCCACTAATAAGTGCAAAAGCGGCAGCTATTATTCTGCCGAAGTTGAATGCTAACCCAAATGCTGTACCCTGCATGTGCAGAGGAAAGACCTCCGGAACGTAGATGCAAATTGTCACTGCACTCATGATTGAGAAGAGCCCGCAGAAGAACAGCAGTATCAAAAGCTGACTATCGAAACTATGGATGGTGTTAAACATGATTTGGCACAAAATCAGTGTCAAGCCGAAGGCAAGACCAATAGTCAGCTTCCTGCCAATTCGTAGCACAATAAAACCAGTAGCGGCCGCGCCAATAATGCTTCCTAGGTTCATCACCATAAGAGCTACACTTCTCTCGTACGTTGCTGCAGTGCCAGTGAGCTGATTGATCCAAGCCGGGATCCATGACAGAACTGTCCAGTAACCAATGATGCCGCTGCTTGTGATGGCAACTATGACTAAAAGTGGCCTAAGCATTTCCTTCTTGAAAGTTTCTTTGAGGGGCTCGGCGAAAACCTTTCTTTGTTCATCTTTGAGATTGTTTTCCGCTCTCAAGCTGGCACGATAGTTTTGCAGCGCCACAAATTTTTCTGATTCGCTTAGTCTCAAGCGGATGTAGAGGGTAATTAGTGCTGGGATAACACCGGCTGCGAAAAGATTGCGCCAGCTGGCCTGGCAAAGCCCTAAGCTGATTGCGGCTGTGGCAAAATAGCCAACACCCCATGAGGTGGCCATGAATGAGACGGCATGCAGTCTTTGTCGGCCGTGCCAGTGCTCTGATAGCATAATGGCACCAACTGAAAGTTCACCTCCGATTCCGAGGCCAACCAGAAAACGATATATTGCTAGCTCTTGCCAGCTTTGACTAATGGCGCAAAGTCCTGTCGCTATCGTATAAACAAGAATGCTAATTATCAGAGTTTTGACACGCCCTACTTGGTCAGCTAGGCGACCGAACACCAGTCCGCCTAGCGCCCATCCGACTAAGAAAAAGGCGATGATTATTGCACCATAGTAGCCAACAATGCTGTAAGACTTTGTTCCTAGTAATTCAGAAAGGGCGGGGTAGAGTACGATGGTAAAAATCGATGCGTCGAGACCGTCGAATAGACAACCTAACCAGGCTACTGCCAAGGCATGCCAGTGACTAAGTGATTTTTTTCGCATCTTCTTTTGCCGCGCCTCTTTGCCAACTAACAGCTTAGTGATAGTTGACTACGAGCTTGATGTCAAGCGGGCAAAGCGACAGCAGGTAAGGGTTTCGGGAAATACTTAGGCAGAGTTTTAGAATTCCATTGGTGCTGGGAGCGATCGATATGTAGCGCGCGACTTGCCATAAAGCTGGAGAGGCCAGAAACACTTCGGCAAAGTTAGTAGATGATTAAATTTCGCCGCAGGCTTGGTATTTGTGGATAGTGATTACTATTCAATATCAGGATGATAGTCGAGCTTTACTTTCTTAAGCACAGCGACTTCATCGCGCAGGGCCACGGCCTCTGCTTCTTTATGTGTTTGTGCCTTGTAGTCGGCCATGGCGTTTAGAGCTTCGGTCAAGAGCTTGTAGGCGCGCACCGAGTTGTTGTTATTTTTGTCGAGCTTTTTGTATTCATGGAGGATGGTCAGGGCCTTGCTCAGCTCTCTTTCGGCCTCATCGAATTTGCTGCGGTCGCGGTCGAATTGGCCTAATCTTAGCCAGGCTTCGCCTTCATCTATGTTGCTAATTTGGGTTTTGTTGCGCTCATTGACCTTCATCTTTATCGCCAAAGCTTCAGTAAGAAGAGGCCTCACCTGGCTGACTTCGTCTTGTTGCCAGTGCGAGTAGGCTAGCTCAGTTTTTAAATCTGCTAGTTGCGGATCGTCGTCGCCTGCTAATTGTGTGTAGAGATGAACCGCCCGTGTTAGTAAATCTTCCTGGTCGTCGTAGGCTTGCACGGCAGCGAGCCGGCGCGATATGCCTATGAATGCCTCGATTTTGGTACCCATTTGCATTGCTAATTCGTATACCGAAGTTTTTCTGCCACCTTTTTTGCTTGCCAAGGTAGCTTCATAGAGGACGGCGATTCTAGCTATTTCTTTGCGGGCAAGTTCGCAATCTACAAGTGCTTGATCGCGATTGACCTGCCCCAAGCTGCGAAGAATCTGTTCGGTTTTCTTGGGCTGATTCATATTGCTGGCTAACTTTAGTTTGGCCCGCAAAACATTTACTTTGCGGCCAAAGTTGTCACCAAACTTGTCGGCAGCTTGTTCGGCGTTGTCGTAGGCGGTAAAGGCATCATTAAAGTTTTGCTGTTTGGCGAGTTTGTCACCGCGATCAACCCAGAAGGTATAGGCCCAACGGTTTATTAGCGTGCCCCTGTCTGTTTCTGGGCCGGGCCAGAAACAGACTATCCAGTAAGTGCTTGAGCCCAGGGCTAAGATTAAAATAGCTAGTGCCACCGCAATTGGTAGCAGCTTTTTCTTGTCGCTAGGTGTTAAGTAAAGACCAGACTTGTCCGTGATTTCATCAGCTTTTTTGGTTGATGCGGCCGTGGCTGAACTGCCAGGTGTAGGTATAACTATTTGCGAATCGGTGCCACTGACCGAGTGTGGTACAGGCACTTTTGGTAAGGGCTCGCCGTATATTTCTTGATAGAGCTCAGCTACGCTGCTAAAGCGATCGTCTGGTCGTTTGCAAAGGCATTTCATCACGGCATCTTCGAGCTGGCGCGAAACACCCAGCTTTGGCGCTGCTTGTGAAATTGTTAGAGGTACATCTTTAATATGCATGTGCATTGTTTCTAAAGCAGACTCGCCCACTAACGGCCGCCGGCCGCACAATGCTTCGTACATCAAACAGCCCAGTGAGTAGATATCAGAGCGGGCATCTAGTGATTTGCCAGAACACTGCTCAGGGCTCATGTACAAAGGTGAACCAAATACCTCACCCGTTCTTGTGAGGTTTTGGGCGGCGCTGCTCGAATCAGTAATTTTGGCGATACCAAAGTCGACCAGCTTGACTAAAACACTGCCATCGGTTTGTGGTATCAAAAATAAATTGCTTGGTTTTAGATCACGGTGAATAACACCTTTTGAGTGAGCGTGATCGAGCCCAGCTAAGGCCTGTCTGAAGATTTCACGGGCTTGTGGTTCCGTTAAAAGCACATCTCTTTCTAATACGGTAGAAAGATCTTCACCCTCAAGGTAGTCCATGACCAGATAAGCCTTGCCATCATTGGTGATACCAAAGTCGTGCATGGCGACGACATTGGGATGGGATAAATTACTAGCGGCTTTAGCTTCGTATTGGAAGCGTTGAAACATAGAAGCGTCAGACAGCAAGAATGGATGCAGCAGTTTTACAGCACAGATGCGCTCCATGTACTTGTGACGTGCTTTGTAAATGACGCTCATGCCGCCGGCGCCGAGTACTGAGAGAATCTCGTACTTGTCGGCAAAGACCGTGCCAACTAGCGCGTCTTTGGCAAGGGGGGCAAGCTGGTTGTTATCGTCGGGGCAGACAACAACGTCATTGCTATATTCTTTTTTGCAAGTCGGGCAGACTTTGCTAAAACTTTCCATCATGCTCTTTCTGAGTAGATCCTAAGATTACCCGATTTTGGCGCTCGCCATACTTTCAGAATATCCCATATTAGTTTTTACGGATAAAGGGCATCAGGGCCCCAATCAGGAAAATCGCGAGCCGAATCAGCTCTCCGCCTAGAGCATTGGGGTCGCCGCCTTCAGCTGGCGGCAAATTTGTGTACTGAATGGCGTTAAGAACCGTATCTCGACTGGGGCCAATTGCAAGACCAACAATAAGAGCTAAGGCTGCCACCGTGGTTACTTTGGTGCCGAGCTTGTAGGAAGCGGCCTTGTGCAGCAATTTTCCTAACAAAGCGGCTGCAAAAAATTGTATAACGTAGCCGTATATGCCCATTATCTCCAGGTGGGGCTGGATATAACCCCAGGCGATTCCGAGCAAGACGCTGGCGGCAGAAAGCTTTGCCAGAACTTTCGGGCTGGTCAAAAGCACATGCGAAGTAAAGCGGCCGGCGCACTTCTTGCAGCGGTTGCCCACGGCGCACTGGACAAAGCATTTGGGGCAAACTTGGCCGTTGCAGTCAACGCACTTTAAGGCCGAGTCTCGGCACGAGTGCGTTCCTTTGAGTTTTTGGAAGGCGGGATTTTCTGACATTGTCCGAAATTCTGAAACAAATTCTAATTCTAAAGTAAAAGATTAAAAAAGATGCCTGTCAACTGGAGAATAGTCGCTTGAAGCCGGTAATCTCTATTCAATGTTACTGAGTTAACTTAGCTAGTTCGGGTTTTAGGAGACAGCTGTGTCTGAAAGTGAAAAAGCAGCCTTGACCAAGAGTGTAAGTTTTCTTGGTATGGGAATTATGGGTGCAGCAATGGCTGCTAATCTTGCGCCCGTGCTTGCCCGATATGGCGGCCGACTGAAGGTCTGGAATCGTTCTTCCGCTTCAGCTGGAGTGGCAATAGCGAAAGCTGCAGGGGCAGAAGTATTTGCCCATTTGAAAGACTGTTTGGCTGGTAGCGACATAGTTTTCAGCTGCCTCGGCGACGAGCGCGATGTCGAGTCTGTCTTGACCGGCCCGGGCGGGGTTTCTGAGCTTGCCGGCCCAGGCTGCCTAGTCGTCGATTTCAGCACAATTGGGCCCAAAGCGGCTCGGGTAATAGAAAAATCACTAGCCAGTGCCAATATGAAATTTCTCGATGCGCCAGTTACTGGAGGCGATATCGGTGCTAAGCAAGGAACCTTGACCATTATGGTCGGTGGCGATTTCGCTGCTTTTCAGCAAATAGAACCTTATCTTGAGACCATGGGCAAGACTATTCGCCACTGTGGCAAGTCTGGCAATGGTCAAGCCCTTAAGCTTGCCAATCAGACTCTCTGCGCTCTTAATCTAATCGGTGTTTGCGAGGCTATTTCGATGGCTGAAGAACTCGGCCTAGATAAGGCTCTGGTGGTTGACGTGCTGGAGAACGGCGCTGGTGGTTCTTGGTCTTTGAGCAATCTTGGGCGGCGGATATTGGCTAACGATCTGGCACCAGGCTTTGCTACTAACCATATGCTTAAAGACCTGCGCTTGGCTTTTGAGAATCTCGACCCTGCCGGCCGCCTTCCCGGAACAAGGCTTGCTTTTGAGCTTTTTGAAGAGGCCATGGCGGAAGCAGCCAAGGATTCTAGACAAGAATTCTCTAGCCAAGAAAAAGCCAGCCAAGAACTTGGTACCCAGGCCATGATTAAGGCCTACCAGGTGAAAGAGGCTGCTCCTGGTAGGGCTGGCGACCGCATTACATTGGAATGGCAGCTTGACGCTGAGTAGTAGTCAATGGCGCG
>JAUPUU010000160.1 GCA_030917395.1 Cyanobacteriota bacterium erpe_2018_sw_21hr_WHONDRS-SW48-000092_B_bin.40 | reverse complement strand
CGCGGGCTGAATCTACTGCTACAGCTGTAAGGGTCTTTTTAATGAACAAGAGCATACTCCTATGGCCGGAAGGAGCACTTTACCATCTCTTGGCTTGTCTTTTAAGAGCCGGGCTTGAAAAGCTTAAACCAGGAGAAAATACTCGTGGGTTGTGCTTGTACGGCGTCTTTTAGTGAAATCGATAGGCGGCGGCCGAGAAACTCGCAACTAGCGAGGGCCGCATGGGCTTGAACTGCCTCTTTGCGAGATGCCATCTCGACAAAGGCGAAACCCTTACCTTTTCCTTTTTCGTTTTTAGCTATGGTCACAGATCTGACAGCACCATAGCTGTTGAAATATTCTTTGAGAGCTTCTTCTGTTGCTTCGACTGGTACGTTGCCTACCAAAAGTTGTGGACACATGGTTGTTCCTGCTGCCTATTTTCGCGCCCATTTTTCTAACTTGCGAATTTGCGCAATTGCTACATATTATGAATATAGCAACGGCCTTCCCCCCTGTCAACCAGCTTTCTGTTAGAACAGCTTTCATAGACGGTCTCTGTTGTATATGCAATAATTGCAGAGTGTTGCAAGTGTTCGATTTTACTGGCCTTTGCCCTTCAAGCTAGGCTTGATTGTTGCTAAATTTTTGAGCAATTGTTACTAAGTTTTGGATCAAATGTAGAGAAGTATTACCGTGCCACAGAGTCAGAAAAATCAAACCGTAAAGTTAGCTGAGTTCAAGGCTGATTTTTTTAAGGCACTGAGTAATCCTCTGCGCATACGCATTATTGATGAATTGCGTAACGAAGAATTGACGGTTTCAGAAATTCGAGATCGTTTAAACGTTGAGTTGCCCAATGTTTCGCAGCAGTTAGCTGTTTTAAAGGCGAAGAACCTTGTCACGTCAAGAAAACAGGGCATCAACATATTCTATTCTTGCAGCGATCCGAAGGTGTTTAAACTTTTGGACGTGGCCAAAGAAATCTTCAATGCACATCTCAGCGACATTCAAAAGACGCTCAGACGTCTTTAGTTGTTAGCATAGGCCGCGCTTTCGGCCTGTTGGTGCCCAAGCTATTGCCTTGCCAATTCTGGCTGTTTTGTCATATAATACAATTGCATACTTGCGCAACTAAGCAGTTGCGCATTTTGGTGGTGCTATTTCGTTGGCCGCGTCGATTGAGCTAGGGACTTATATCGAATGGCCCTTATATAGATGTGCTTTCGAGGGTTTTATGAGTGAAATTGGCAAAGCAACTGATTCGACTGCTAAGGCAAGTTCCGTTGGCGCATACTATTTCAGGCTCTTTGATGACAAGCAATTGCAAAAGAATGGCTTGCCCGAGGTGGCCATTCGAGCCGCTGTTGCTGCCAATGTTAATGCTCCTGCTGAAATACTTTCCGCCCTTGCCACCGATCCCGACCGCCGTGTGCGCTTAGCTGTTGCAACTAACCTTGCTACGCCTACTAAAATTTTAGAGCAGTTAGCTAGCGACGATGAAATGCAGCTCGTTTGTCGCTTGAAAGAGCTGGATGTTTCTGTTGATATCCTGGTAGCTCTGATGCAGAATCGCAATCCCTATATCAGGCGGCAGGCTGAATTAACTTGGAGTGGCCGAGAGTTTGAGCGCGCTTTGAAAGAAAGTTGTCAGGGCGTAGCGGCTGGCAATAGTTACCGTCTTGGGGAGCTTTTGGTTGCCTCGAAATTGGTGCCGGAAGCAGATATTGCTGAGGCCCTTGTTGATTGTCGTCTTTACGAAATACCTCTAGGACGGGCCTTGCTGCAAACTGATGCTGTAGCCGCCGATGTGCTAGTTAAGGCCTTGCGCCTACAAACTCTCATTCGGGACGAACAGATGGCCTTTGTCGATGCAATTGAAGATTTGGTGAAGGCGTGACTAACAGTTTATGTAGGTGAATAATTTGAACAATATAGACAATACTGGCACAGCGTGGGTTGAGAGTGCAATTCAACGTATTTGCTTAGACGAGAAGTTACCCAGCATCACTGCTAGCTGGTTACCTGAAAGTAACGATCTTTTTGTTGCCCTATCGATTGTGTCTAAAGATGGTAAGCGTGTATCTAAGCTTTTTAGTCAGTATGAACTAGCCTCATGTTCTAACGATGTCGCGATACAAGCGCAATTGCTTGAGCGAATCTCTCATTTGCTCAAGTTCTTGTATCCAGAGAAAAGAAGACAGAAGCAGTCGTAAACTCATTTCTTTCCGTCAATTGGCACTCCCGGCGATGGCTACTTAGCTGCTCCAATTTGGTTATTTGTGTAGAGAGATTACTCGGTTGCTGTTTTTTTAGAAAACGGCGAAAGCAAGACACAGAAGGCTTTTTTGACAATATTGATGATTTAGTCACTGCTAGTATTGCATTGATAAAGAACGTTAGCTGAGACACGCAATTCGTATATATCGTGTTCTATGTAAATGTTCAGTGCACCACGGTGAGGATTAGATTGAGATGACAGTTTCTAAAGCAAAAACTACAAAAGCCAAGGCAGTTAAAACCACTACTAATAAAGCGGTTGCAACTGAGCCATCACCAGCCACTGAGCACATTGTCTCTACCGTTACTATCACCCCAGAAGCTACGACACCAGCAACGACTGCTCTAGCCGTAACTGCTCCGGTTGTTACTGCACCTGCTGTAACTGCTCCTGTGGTAACCGCTCTGGTTCCTGCTCCCACCGCTGCCGCTGTGGCGGTAGTTACACCTCAGCAAGTGGCTCAACGTGCTTACGAAATCTGGCAGAGTGTCTCCTATGAGCACGGTCATGATGTAGAGCATTGGTTGGCTGCTGAGAAAGAGCTCAAACAAGCAGTTAAGCAATAACTTTCTTCTTTGCCAAAACTACAACTTAAATTGGCACCAGCCACTCTGTGAAGGCTGATCATTTGACTGCGTACCGAACGTTCGGTAAGATGCTGGAAGTGGTCACCTTCATAGAGGTTCATTGTCATGTCGCGACAAACTATCGTACCGGAGCTGCTTGAGCTCTTTCGCAAGTTTGGCTACGACGGCGTCACTATTGCCCGCATTTCTGAAGCCACTGGCCTGGGTAAGGCTAGTCTCTATCATCATTTTCCCCAAGGCAAAGAGCAGATGGCCCGTGAGGTGCTTCGCTTCGTCGACCAGGCCGTTAATGACTACTTTGTTGCGCCCTTAAGAGCTGCTGGCAGTCCAAAACAAAGACTGACTAATATGGCTAAGGTGGTGGAAGAGTTCTATGACTGTGGCAACAAAAGTTGCTTGATTGAGGGTCTTACCCTTGGGGATGCCAACGAGCTTTTCCAAGAGTTGATAGGTGCATCCGTTGAGAGCTGGTTGCAAGCGCTTGCTGAGGTGGGCGTTGAAGCGGGCTTGCCTAAGAAGATTGCCCGGGAGAGAGCCGAGAATATTGTGATTGCTATCCAGGGGGCCCTGGTGCTTTCACGTGCCCTGGGTAACCGCGGCCCCTTCAGGCGTATCATCCGCGACATTCCCTCTATGTTGCTTGGCAATTAGCGCCAGGTTTTCTTTTAATATTGCCTAGCTTGACACTGTACCGATCGTTCTGGTATGTTGAAATTGTACCGAACGTTCGGTACGAAAGTTTTAAAAAGCGTTTGCTAAATAAGGAGTTGCCATGAAGACAGCAGTTATCGTTTATTCAGACCCTAAGAACGGCGGTGAAGAGTCTCTCGGCCGAGTGTTTAATGCTCTAGCCGCCACCTATGATTTCAAGCAACAGGGCGATGAGGTCACCCTTTTGTTTCAAGGGGCGGGTACGCGCTGGGTCGGGGAGTTGAGTAAGAAGGATCATCCAGCCCATGAACTATATGAATCTGTGCGCGATAAAGTTGCTGGTGTCTCGTGTGGATGCGCTGCTGTCTTTGGGGCCACTGCTGAAGTAGAGAAGCAGGGTCTGGATTTGATTAAAGACAATGCTGTACCGGGCACAACTGGTTTACCTAGTCTGCGCAAGCTTGTCAGTGATGGCTATACCATCTTGAATTTCTAGTTGAGTCTCTAGTTGAATTTTGCCTTGATATTCCAGGCGGGAGTTAGGTTGTGAAAAACGGTCCTTTTCATCAAGGCGAAATAGCAGTGCAAAAGCGGGCAGGTGAATCTGCCCGCGCTAGGGCTAACGGTGCAGTGGTTAAGGCTGAGATACTGGAGGGCGCCTTGAGTTTCATTGCTCGGCAGCCTCTAGTTGCCGTTGGTAGCACTGCTGGTGATGGCTCTCTTTGGGCTTCCGTGATTTCTGGTGCAATTGGTTTTATGCGTGCCGATGATCCTCATGCCGTTCATATTGATTTAAGCCAGGCCGCCGTGGCTCAGGGCGACCCGGTGCTGGAGAATCTGGCGCACGATAGTCGCATTGGCACGCTAATGATCGAATTAGAAACAAGACGACGGCTTAAAATAAATGGCCGTGCTGCCTTTGAGAACAAAGAATTGGTTGTAGCGGTAGAGAAGTCTTTTCCTCTTTGCCCGAAATATATTCAGAGAAGGAAGGTGCGCCTTGCTGCTGACCCTGAGCGTATTGACCAACAAAGCTTTAGTGCTGGTGTTGAGCTTGGCTTGGCCGAAGTGGAATTGATTAATCGCTGCGATACCCTTTTTGTGGCCAGTAGCTACGCCGAAGATGACAATGCAAACATCGATGTTTCGCACCGTGGTGGCAATCCTGGTTTTGTTCTGGTTGATAGCTCAAGGCGAATTAGGGTGCCAGACTACTCCGGTAATGGTATGTTCAATACTTTTGGCAATTTGCAGCTGAACAATAAAGCTGGGGTGATCTTGATTGATTTTTCCCGGCAACAAGCCTTACAAGTTACTGGCGTAGCTGAAGTTTTATTTGATCAAGAAGATAGCGAAAATAGAACCGGTGGCACTAATCGCTTCTGGACCTTAGATATTGAGCGTTGGCAGCGTTTTATTTTGCCGTGTTCTGAAGTCGAATTTCTCGATTATTCGCCATTTAATCTCTAATCTATTTCTCTTTGCAATTTTACTGCTTTTCAAAAAATGCAAAAAAAACATTAGGGCTATAATTGGCGAAATTGTTTTTTGCTATAAAAATTATAGACCGAGAGGTTGCGGAAAGGCATGAAAACTGGAGGAGAAAGCCATGCAAAACCTCACAAGAAAACAAATCTTAGCCGTTAGTGCTGCTTTATTTTTAGGCTTTACTTTTGGCTTTGCCGGAAGAGATATTTTAGATCACAGCGGTAGTGCCAAGGCTAGCGAGCCT
>JAUPUU010000159.1 GCA_030917395.1 Cyanobacteriota bacterium erpe_2018_sw_21hr_WHONDRS-SW48-000092_B_bin.40 | reverse complement strand
GTGGACGGGGTGTGCGCACTCATTGTTCTGACGATTATCTCTGGTTACCTCTGGCTACCTATCGTTATGTCACTACCACTGGTGATACCGGTATTTTAGATGAACAAGTGTCATTTCTGACGGGGCGACTAGTTAACGAAGACGAAGAGTCATACTATGATTTACCAGCGCAGTCTGATCAACGCGCTAGTTTGTACGAGCATTGCTTGCGCGCTATTCAGCACGGCTTGCGCTTCGGTGTACACGGATTGCCCTTGATTGGAGCTGGCGATTGGAACGACGGCATGAATCTTGTTGGGGAAAAAGGTAAAGGCGAGAGCGTCTGGTTAGCGTTCTTCTTCTTTGAAGTCTTGAATGATTTTGCCAAACTGGCTGCTCAGCGTGGTGATACGGCTGTGGTTGAAATGTGTACAGAGCAAGCAAAGCTGTTAAAAGAAAGTGTTGCCGCCAGCGCCTGGGACGGTGAATGGTACCGTCGTGCTTACTTTGATGACGGCACTCCCCTTGGTACTTCCACTGGGGCCGAGTGCCAAATTGATTCGATTGCCCAAAGTTGGTCCGTCTTGTCGGGTGGTGGCGATGCTGGGCGTTGCAATCAGGCCATGGGGTCGCTCAACAAACGCTTAGTCAAGCGTGATTATTCTTTGATTCAGCTTCTCGATCCACCTTTTGACAAGGGCGAACTTAATCCGGGTTATATCAAAGGGTATGTTCCTGGAGTGCGCGAAAACGGCGGGCAATACACCCATAGCGCTATTTGGGCTGCTATGGCTTTTGCTAAGCTTGGTGATAATCGCCTGGCCTGGGAGCTGACTAATATGATTAATCCTGTTAATCATGCCAATTCCCCAGAGAAAGTAGCAGTTTATAAAGTTGAACCTTATGTTGTCTCGGCCGATGTCTATGCTGTTGCCCCTCATATTGGCAGAGGCGGTTGGAGCTGGTATACGGGTTCGGCGGGATGGTTCTATCGCTTACTGACTGAGTCGCTGCTTGGTATTCGCTTAGAGGTCGACAAACTTTATTTTGCGCCGTGCTTACCCAACGAATGGCAGTCTTATAAGTTGCACTATCGCTTTAGAGAGACTGTATTCCACATTACTTGCAAGCAAGTTGACCAGGCTGAAAAGCCGCTCACCATTATTTTGGACGGCAATGATTGTGGCGAGGTGCTGCAGTTGTTAGAAGATCGTAAAGAGCATTTCGTTGATTTGATTGTGCAGAGAAGAGCCGGGCACTAGGGTTGCCATCCTTTTTAGAGATACTTTTATAAGAATGGAACCATCTGTCTATTCGTCAGTCTTAGGTAAGCACGTTGGCAAACAGAAACATGTAGTTGTTATCGGCGGACGACAGCCCTTACTGGAGCAAGAAAATGATTTATACACTGATTTCGTTATTGGTATTTTTCTGGATCGTTGGACTGGTGTCACACATCGGTGGCGATTTTGTTCACACGCTACTTGTACTGGCTGTGGCAGTTTTCATCTTCAATATAGTCACTGGCCGTGGCGCTCGAGTTTAGCCAACATCAATAACAAAAGGAATAAGAGAATGATAAGCTTGAGAGTAAGTGTAAATGTATTGTTGGCTGCTGCCTTTCTGGCTGGTAGTTTGTCTCTACCAAGTGGAGCTGACGAGATCACTACAGTGAGGACCACTACTGTAACCAGTGATGGCTTGAGCGTGCCTCTAGTCACTCTCAGCCCTGGTGGCAATTATGTAGTAATTGACCCAGTAACTGGTGTGATGAAAGGTGTCTATGATCCTTTACGCGGTTTAGTCGGCTCCTCTGTATCTCCAGGCTTTGTTGTAGTCGATAACACCTCAAACCGTGTTGTCGCTACTTTCGATGGTGGTGGCAGAGTAATTGCTCTAACTAATGCTCCTGCTTACGATAGTTTGGTGGTTTCAATTGATTCTCGCCGGGCAGAGCTAGAGCGCATGATTGTTAGTGGTCGTTCTGCTAATAATTTTGGCGATGTTACTGCCGTTGCTCTGCGAGAAGAACTGGCCAGTATTGCTGCGCAAGAATCAGCTTACCGCTCTTCTGGCCGGCCTCTCAATTACGAAGAAGCTTTATCGTTGGCTAATAGACTGAATGCTTTAGGTGACCGAGTGGTTCCTTATATGCGCGGTGTGACTGTTACTCCTTTAATTGGTTCACGCTTTGTCACGAGCTCTGGCAATCTGGTCATTCTCGATGAACTTACTGCTCGCAATATGAGAATGCAACGCCGAGTTGATGATGAGTATGCTGCTGGCCGGCTCTCCAACGATAACGTCGCTCGTTTGAAGTCACAGTTGAATGAAGTTTCGTCCTTGCAGACCAAGTACACCCGCAATGGGAAATTGAAAGACTCAAATTCGAAGAGAATCGTGGTGAAGCTCGACAAAGTCCAAACTAGCATGGACCGCAACATTGCCGACATCAACGCCAAGCGTTCAAGAATTGGTATCAAAGTAAACTAGAGTAATTTCTAGATTATGAGAAAGAAAAAGGCGCAGATTCGCTAT
>JAUPUU010000158.1 GCA_030917395.1 Cyanobacteriota bacterium erpe_2018_sw_21hr_WHONDRS-SW48-000092_B_bin.40 | reverse complement strand
TGTATTTTTGGGGTAGGCAAATGGCTCTAAATGATCCCTGAAAGCCAGCTCATAACAAGGTTTTTGGGGATTGTGTTTCGTTAATGAGTGCCTGAAATAACTAGCGCGGGTTGCGCAGGAGTATGTCAAGATCGCAAAGACGGCCCACATTGCCGAGTTATTTGATGCTTGACATTATGCTCTGTTAAGGTTTTCTGAATAATCTCGCAGACCCCGCCTAGACAAGGCTAAAGGGGGGTTGTTAGGAGCCTGGAAGATATTTGTTTGACTGGTAAATATTAAAAAAACGGCCCAAGCTTTCATTACAAGCTTGGGCCGCCTAGTTGGCTTCCATCATCAATCAATTGCGTTCCACTGCCTTGTAGCGCAAATATGATTCGACAAATTGGTCAAGGTCGCCATTGAGAACGTCTTCAACCTGGGGGGTCTCGCACTTAGTGCGATGGTCCTTTACCAAACGGTCATCAAGCACATATGAGCGAATGGCGTTGCCGAAGGTGGCTGGAACGTTTACTCCTTTCACTCGGGCCAATTCTTCTTCTCTTTCGGATTGCTTGATAGCCAATAATTTAGAGCGCAAAAGCTCCATGGCCAGGGCTTTGTTTTGCAGTTGACTGCGCTCTTGCTGGCACTTCACAGCAATACCGGTGGCTTTGTGAACGATTCGCACGGCTGACTCAACTTTGTTGACGTTTTGCCCACCAGCCCCACCAGATCGCATAGTGCCAACTTCGATGTCTTCGTCGCGAATTTCGATTACTGAATCGATGTCATTCATAAGCGGTGAAACTTCCACTGCCGCAAAAGAGGTTTGTCGCGAGTCATTTCCCTGCTTGAAAGGTGACTTTCGCACTAGTCGGTGCACACCCTTCTCGCAGCTGAAATAACCATAGGCATAGGGACCATCTGCTCTGAAGGTGACACTCTTCAGTCCGGCTTCTTCTCCGGCTGATTGATCGAGCAGCTCCACTTTGAAATCGCGCTTCTCACTCCAGCGCAAATACATCCGTAACATCATTTCAGTCCAGTCTTGAGCGTCGGTTCCGCCAGCACCTGCATTGATCGTGACAATAGCGGAGCTATCGTCATACTCGCCGCCCAATAGTCGAGTCAGTTCGAAACTGGTTAGCTCTTTGTCTAATTTTGAAAGGGTGGTGGAAATTTCGTCGACTACAGATTCGTCGTCTTCTTCCTGACCTAGCTCAAGTAGCACTTGTAAATCAGAAAGCTGCCTCTGCCAGTTTTCCTGTTGCTCAACTTGGCTCTTTAGCCGACTCATGCGCTGAGAGACTTTTTGCGATGTCTTTTGATCGTTCCAAAAGTCTGGTCGGAGGGTTTCTTCTTCTAATGACTTTAGCTCTTGTCTTAAGTCATCCAGGTCAAAGATACTCGCCGACTTTCGTCAGGCGCTCTTCGATTGCTTCAATTTCACGTTTGAGTTCAGGTAAGGTCATGGTTTTTCTTTTGTGGTTTTGGGCATTTTATTATAGTTGGCTTTCAATTCTCATGAGCACTAGCTTCAAACAATGAAACTATCATGACAGTACCGGTATGGCTTGATAACCGCTCTCAGTCGGAAGATCTGAATAAGCCGGTGATTAGAGCCGATATTGCCATCATTGGTGGTGGCGTGGTTGGGGCTGCCTGTGCTTATCTGGCCTCACGGCGACATTTGAAAGTAGTAGTGTTAGAAGCGGGAACCGTTGCAAGCGGAGCCTCTGGTCGCAATGGTGGATTTGTTTTACGTGGCATCCATACGCACTACAACTCTTGTGTAGCTCAATATGGGCGAGAAATTTCGCGCTATGTTTATGGTCTGGGTGAGCACAACCAGTCTTTGATTCACGACTTCGTAAAAACGCATAATGTTGATATTGACTACGATCCTTCGGGCTCACATTTGCTTGCTTGCTCCTTAGAAGAGCTCGAGGAGTTGTCTCGCAGCTGTCAATTAATGCGAGAAGATGGCTTTAAGGTCGATTTGATTGGCCATGATCCACTTGATCGCGGCTTCTATGGCGCCCTTTTTAATCCCTGCGACTTTGGTATTAATCCGGTTAAGTTTGTGCGTGCTCTCCTTGCTGTAAGTGAAGCGCAAGTGCTAGAGCAAGAAAGCGTCAGGCAAGTTGAGTGCAGTGGCTCGGGTATTGCTGTTACAGCAAGCACGCAAACCGTGCATTGTGATCAAGTAATTGTGGCGACAAACGCCTATTCTCCTGGTTTTGATGCTTTCTTTCTTGACAAGATTCAGCCCGCTCGAGGGCAAATGTTGGCTACTGCACCGCTGAAGAAGAAAATTTTGCATAGCCTTTGTTATGCCAATTATGGTTGGGAATATTTTCGCCAATTGCCCGATCGCAGGTTGGTAGTAGGTGGATGCCGACAGTCGTTCTTGGAGGATGAAACTGGCTACGCCGATTTAGTTACTAAGCCGGTGCAGACTGCTTTAGAGCATTATCTAAAAGACCATTTTCCTGAATTAGCTGGAATTGCTATTGAATATCGCTGGTCAGGACCGATGGCCTTCACCCATGATGGTTTGCCCTTAGTAGGAGCCTTGCCTCATATGCCTTCTGTGCATTTTGCTGTTGGCTGTAATGGTCATGGCTTGGGCTATAGCATGACGCTAGCGGAGCGTGTGCTAGCTGTCGCACTAGACAACGAGGCCCCGGGTTATTTTGATGTGGCCAGGCCGACGATTGCTAAAGCTAGTAACGATGGTGTTCTGAAGCTGGGCAGCAAACCTGCTGGCAAAGCTAAAGTGACTGCCACTCACAATAAAATCGCTGTTGCCAGAATGACCGGTGAATTTGAAATCGGCCCCTAACCTTGAGGTTAAGAGCCGACTTTGTAGAATTTGAGAATTTGCGATTTTCAGGCTTAGTTTTGGAAGCCGAAACCTTCGCCACCTCTAATAGTGCGCATGGTTACGGACATTGTCACGTTACCCTTGGCGTCAACGCCATTGGTTTTCACGGTAACTGGAATGTCTCTTTGTGGACACTGAATAGACTCAGGAATAATGGCTGTAATTTGAGTGGCCGAACAAGATGTAATCTGGCAAGTAGCGCCGCCGACCTGCACTGTGTTTTCAGAAGCTTTGGTGGAGAAGCCTTTACCAGAAACTGTGATCGGGCTAGATGGAGGAGCTTCAAGCATGTCGACCCCTGTAATTACAGGCGCAGATTTCGTCTTGAAATAAAGTGGATCGCACTTAACGCCGGCAATGTAGAGAGTGACGGTTTGTTTGTCGCCAGTGAGCCCCGAAGGCACGATGAATTCAATTTGCTTGTCAGTCACTGACTTGATTGTGGCAGGTTGGCTGCCAACGAATAGTTTGTAAGCGCTAACTTGTTTGGGCAAATTCTTACCAGTGATAGTCATCTTGTCGCCAGCGCCGCCAGCCTCTGGTTTGATATCAGAAACTTTGATTTTGCCAGTGGTGAGAACCCAGCTGATGGCAGCTCCGCTTGGACCAAAGGTTTGAATTACCATCTGGGTATCGCCAGTTGAAAGGAGGCCAGACATGTCGATGGAGAACTTGTCGCTACCTCTGAAATAGGTTTCGTTAGCCAATTTGCGGCCATTTAGCGTAATACGCAGGCCGGTGACTTTGGTTGCGCCGTTGACGCCATTGCTGACGGTCAGAGTTAGGGGGAGAACTTCTTGGCCTTGTTTGATATTGATGTAGGAAGGATTTTCTTTCCAGCCTGCGCCATTGTGAACCAATTGCGTTGGGCCTTGCAGAGCGACGAGATCGCTGCTGCTTGTAGTACTAGCTGCGGTGCTCTTGCTTGTCGTGCTGGAGCTTGTTGTCGTGCCAGCTGTTGTTGAACTACTTTTAGAAGTGACTACAGTGGATGAACCAGATGTAGTAGTTTTGCTGGTCTGAGGATAATTGACAGTCTCAGCAAGAGCGATAGACCCACTGCCAATGAGACCTAAGGCTAAGCCCAATGCCATGGTGGTTTTGGCCGAGTTGACTTTAGACATCAAGATTTCTGCTCCGATTACTGACACATCTCTGCCATTATAGGCTCTTGACGGCGAATACAATAGTACCTTTACTATATACAAGAGTATATGCGGAAAAAAAGGGGAGGGATTAGAGGAAGCAAAGCTCCCAATTCCCTCCCCCCGCCTACTTAGGCGTTCCCCAACTCCTCATCGGTCCAAAGCGACTGCCGCACCACCGCGCCCTTCTTGTTCTTCAGGGCGATGTGATAGCACGGTCCGCCACTCCACGGTTCGGCCTGAACGAACTCCTCGAACACCGACCCATTGGGCATCGTGTAACGATGCAGGTCGGCGACGTGGTCCTTCCAGACTCCGGGGATGTGACCAATCACTTCTTTGACGACGAGGGCCACAGGGCCGGTACGATCGAACTGCTCGACCTTTCCATTGGAAAGAATGCGAACGCCGACCTCACGGACAACCTCTGACTGCGAAACTCTCTCTTGGGCCCACTTGTTGAGGCCGATGTACTGATCCATACGCATGGTAGTGCTCCTTTTGATGACTGTTTTTGGGCTATGTTGGCTTGTCTCGCTCTCTAGCCCAGATGGGAGAGACACAGGCGTGAACCCATGCTGAGACAAGTTGGTGACGGAGGATATGTTTGACTCCACGGAGTGGAACCCTTGCCGAGGGTGACACTGAGGAGAGCAAACAAATGCTTGAATCCAAGGAGTGGAAACCTAGAGATGACGACAATCCCGGGGGGGGCCACGACAAGGAAACAAATCAAGTTAATGCGCACCAAACATTCATGAACAGACAGAGCGTCTATCGATTCCGAGTAGGCAAAAGCCGGCTCAGTCGATGAAGCTAGACTTCAAAAGTTCATTGCTGATTGAGCAGTACTGGATGGGTTTTTCTAAAGGCTTTATGGGTTGCTGAGGGAGAGAAAGATTGGGAGATAATGACAACCTACGTCTTGCCCTGGGGCAGACGCAATTGATTGTTTGTTAATGTTGCCAAAAAAAAGCTGACGCTCATTGGAGTTAGCGTCAGCTTCTTGAGAATTAGTACTTAGTCTTGTGGGCTTAGGGCTATGTTCAGTTCTTGACAGACATTTTCTGCAAGAAGGTGGCGATCTCTTCGGTGTGAGGCAAAGCTGGGATAGCTCCTGGCTTTGTACAAGTAATCGCACCGATGGCGTTAGCTGAGCGAACTATTTCGGAGAGTTTGGCGTGATCAAGAGCTAGCAAAGCTTCTCTACGATCAGGAGCGCTCTTGATGTAAGGCAGTAGGCCAGCGATAACACCAGAATTGAAGCCATCCCCAGCGCCAGTTGCTTCAACAAGCTCTACTTGGAAGCCCGGTACTTGCTTGCCGCCTTCTTTGGTGGCGAAATAGCAGCCACGGGAATCGAGGGTAATAATCAACATTGGTAGGTCGTGCTCAGCGCGCAGTGCGTCTGCAGCGGCAAATTCGCGGGAGCCAGTGAGGAATTCCAGTTCATCTTCGTTGATTTTGACAACGTCAGCCCAGTTAAGAGTGTTGAGAATGGTCTGCTTGCAAGTCTCTTTAGAAGGCCACAGGCTGATGCGTACATTGGGATCATAAGAAACAAGAAGCTTGCTAGCGCGGGCTAGCTCAACTGCTTTTTTTGTGGCTTCAGCGGCGGGACTCTCAATCAGTGAGATTGAGCCGAAGTGCAGAACGCTGGCTTGAGCAAAGAGGTGCTGCTTTAGATCGTTTGGTTGTAATTTGGTGTCAGCGCAGGCTATACGGGAGAATTCGGCCAGCTTTCGGTCGCCGGTGGCAGTGGTGACCACATAGGCCATTCTCGTCTGCGCAGCAGGGTCAAGGATGGCAGCATCAACGTTTATGCCTTCATCTTCAAGAATCGATCGCAACCAGCGGCCAAAGGCATCGTCTGACGTGCGTCCGATAAAGGCAGTACTAATTCCCTGCCTAGCCAGGCCTACGGCCGTATTAGCGGGGGCGCCGCCGGCTGCCTTGGTAAAGTGCTGAGCTTTGTCCAGCTCGGCCCCTACTGTGGTGCAGACCCAATCGACAAGAATTTCACCAAGACAAAGAACGTCAGCCATATTGAAAAGCGCTCCAGGAAATTGCAGTTTTGGGATTATACGGTCTAAAAGGCTGATGGGAAGTGGGATTTGATCCTAAGATTAAAGGATGTTAAATTTAGCTGGTCTAATTATGGGATGGCGTTAATATCTTGGCATTCCAGACAGCAAGATTTAGAAGCAATAAGTACTCAATTAAGTACAGATAAGTACAGAAAGGTACGGAAGGAACGGAAGGAATTAGCTTAAAAACTAGCGGTCGGAAAGGTTTAAAGATTCAGAAAGTAGGCTGTGAATACAGTGAATAACGGAATTAACAACAACACAAATCAAACGAAAGCGGCAGCCAGCTCCGCTTCATATAATCAATCTTATAACGGCAAGGCAAAACAAGAAAGCACTACGGTTAATCATTCTTTGGCGAACACTATTGGCCGCATTACAGAAGAGAATCCCAAGAGGATAAAAGCTCCCGGTGGCACAATTGATTTGTCACGCAAGACAACCAAAGATATTCCTTCTATGAATGCAGCTTCTGTAAGTGGAGCGACAGACTTGGCTGCTCGCATCGCTGCTATAGAAAAGATTGAAGCGGAAAATATCACTAATTTGACCTGTGGCGCTTGCGGCGCCAAGGCTATTGAGCGCCGTTTGACTTGCGCTAGCTGCGGTCAATATTTTGAAACTGGCGTAGAGAAAAATATTTGGGATCCGCTGGCTAATATCGGGGCCATCACTTCAGGCGGTTTTAGCTCTAGGCTCGATTCTAGCAATGTGCACGACCAGGAAAAACAGGCTCTGCGCAACTATATGTTTAAGCGCTTGCTGGCGAAGACCATTGACGTTGCTATTGTTACCTCAGCGCTCGGTTTGGAATTAGTGA
>JAUPUU010000001.1 GCA_030917395.1 Cyanobacteriota bacterium erpe_2018_sw_21hr_WHONDRS-SW48-000092_B_bin.40 | reverse complement strand
AGTCTCAGGTGTCAGGCGTGACCTGGGTTCAATGCGCGAAGATTTGAATAGTCTGCAAACTCCTCTTCATGCTCTGCTTGAACCGTTGAATAATGTTGCCGTGCCTCTTGAGCAAGTTCGTCACGAACTTGCTGATATGAGAGCTTTGCTCGCCACTGTCCTAGCATCTATTGTTATGGCCACAATATGTATTGCTATCGGCACACCGATTGCAGCTGTGCTTGTTTATAAAAATAGGCACCGCTTCTTTCCCAACATCGATGAAAAAGATTTTCCTGGCAATGCCACCATTGAAGAATCTCCCCCTCGTACCGTGGCTAAGTAGCGCTCTAAGGGCATTTAATTGGAACTTCTCGTCTCTCTTATCGTCGGCGCAAGAGACAAGACGGAGGAAGCTTAGACCGTGAGCGATATTAATAATAAGGTAGCGCGCAGACGCCTTCCTGGTGGTTATCCGTTAGTACTGATTGTTGAAGACGATAAGCTACAGCAGAAACTCTACAATTTGATTGCCGAGCAGGTGCAGATGATGCCAGTCATTGTTGATAGTTGTCGCGATGCTGTTGAGGCCGCTGCCTCTTCTTGTTTCGATTTGATTTTTCTCGATTTGCAGATGCCTGATGCTAACGGCATTCAGTGTGCCGATCGTCTGCGCTTAGTGCCTAATGTACGTGATAACGGAACGCCAATTATTGCAGTCACAGCTCACGCCATGCCTGGTGACCGAGAGCGCTGCCTTAGTGCTGGAATGGACGATTATCTGAGCAAACCGTTTACCCTCCTGGAGCTGAAGAATAAAATTTCACAATGGTCGATTCGTCGCACCGCCTAGTTGATATTCTCATAGCTAAAGAACAAGAAAAAGAAGAGAGTAGATAGTGTCTGCTCTCTTCTTTTTCTTCTCTAAGTCTTGTCCCGAATTGTTGAAGTTAGTCGTCAACACGCTTATTCAGCGATTTCTTGTGAATTCTGTTGCTGAGATCGTTGAGCTCGTCTTCGATGTGGTTGATGTCTTTATAACTAAGCTTGCCGCCATTCTTGCTTTTCATTTTCTCTTCTCTAGCGGCGATATGAGAATTTTCATCGCGCATTGAATTTGCTTCTTTCAGAGTTAGTTCGCCTGACTTCTCGAAGCGGTTGATTTTTGCCAGCAAGGCAGTGTGACGTTGGGTGATTGTATATCGACGGCCGCGAGCTTCGCTTGATTGAGGTAGTGCGAAAGCAAGCTGTAACATCATTGTTGCTGCTAGGAGAAGCGATAGTGGTCTCATTGGTGTTCCTCCTGGAACCTTGGGACTGGTGGAGACGGCTTTCTTGCCAATTGGTTCCAGCATTTGCACGTAACGATTAGGCTACTTGATGTTAAACTGTAGCGTCGTTCAACTTGAAGGAGTGCCATGGACGCTGTCATTCATACTAAGCAGGGGCCTAAGTCTTTACATGTCTGTAAGGATGGGACTATCGAGAATACAGGCTGGGTGGCTATCTATGAAGAAGCCTTTCCGGCCGGTCAGCGGCAGAGTCTAGATGATCTGATGCAGCAGCTGCGTGATGGCACGATGGAGCTGGACGAGACTCGCGATGAACATGACAACATCCTTTGTATGACCATAACTGAAGTGTTTCGTCATCCTCCCGTGTTGCCAACTTTTCTTCTCGCCTGCTACACCGCTGTCGTCCCTGACATGCGCGGCCTGGGTATTGGCTCGATTCATCGCACCAGGCTTGATAGTTTACTTAAGAATGAGTACCCCGACTATGTTGGTATCGTTAGCGAGATTGAATCTACATACGAGCAAGGCATTTCTGCCGAAGCTATGGATGTGAGAGTGAAGCGCAAGAAGTTCTTTATGAAATTGGGCTTGCAACCGCTGGGTATAGACTATTTCTTCCCCAGTTATGTCGCTGGCGAAGCGCCAATTCCAGGTGAGCTTCTCTGGGTACCTTTTACTGATGAGCCTCTAACTAAAGAGCAGCTTTCTGGTATGGTGACCCGCATTTATACTGAAGGCTATCAATTGCCTAGTGATCATCCATTGATATCGCAGGTAGTATCATCAATCAAATAGGTATCATCAATCACTTAAGTAATAGCTCTTGTGTCTGTTTAGCGTTTCATGATTGACGGAGTTTTCAATGGCAGAGAAACAATTCACCAAGCAACAAATCAAAATCATTCTGAAGGAAGCCGAAGCCTCCACTGATATTTATGAGCTCTGCTTGCGCCACGATATAACCGAGACCACCCTTTATGAGTGGTTGGCGGAGAATACTCCGACTGAAGTTAGCCAGGGCAAGTTTAATCTGCGTCAGTTCATGCAAGAAGTATTTAACGGCGGCATGACTCGCCGCGAACTACTCTATGCCGGGGCTGCTGGTGTGTCTGGTTTTGCCGCTGGCAATATCTTTGCCATGGTTGGTAATCTTGGTAATGTCGGAAAACTAAGAATGCCTGATTTGCTTCATTCTAAAATTGAAGTAGAAGATGCTTCGCGCTATAAGCAATCAACAGAAGAGTTTGGCGACTATCTCTATTTGACACCGCAGAAATTAGGCGGTGGCACCCATGTGGTTGACTTTAAGCATGGCATAACTCTGGCTTCGATTAGTTACTGGAACTATGGCGATTCTTGTCCGATTTCACACCATCTATCTGCTTATCCCTCTAGCAATCCACGCAAGGGTTTTGAGTTTGTCAATTCCACCCAGGGTGGCAAGAATGTCACCATGTACAGCATTCCTACCGAAATTGAAGAGCGTGGTTTGCTTGATACATGGGGCCAGGGTAATCACATTTATCGAGTTGAATTTGATGGCACCAAGATGGAACTCAAAGAAGACATCGCTAAAACCACCGGTATTGGCCTTGGCGTGCATATCACCATTTTTCCTGATGCTAACGGCTTTGCTGCCGCAGACGGACAGAAAGATGTTTGTGCTTTCTTTGATAGAGTATCCGGTGACAACAAAACCTCGGTGTTAAAAGCGTTTCGTGCCGATTGGATCGGCAATGAAAGTGATCGCAATCTCAAAGACAATTGGCGCAAAGGTGGAAAACTGCGTATTGTCGAATTGAATAAGGCTCCGGAGACAGGCAAGTTCGATTTGCAAGGAACAAAAGGGAACAAAATTGATTGGGAAATGGCTCCCATGGCTGAGAATTTAGTTTCTTCTGATGGCATTCCTGGTGCCGGTAAGAAGAGTTTGACCGGATTAGATGCAGTGGTGCACCATCCGGGTAATAAGTATTCGGCCTTGATTATTCGCATGCTTTCTTGCGCCGTTATCGTTGATCGTGAAACCTGGGAACCTGTGGCTTGTTTGCATAATCCCGAACATTCGCCTGACAATCTTAAGGTGACCAAACTGCACGAGAACCCCAATACCTGGGAAATTGAGTTTGACGACGTTAAGTGTGTTGGTCATGAAGCTGGCTTCTCGCCTGATGGAAAGTTCTTCACTATGATGAACAACATTGAGCAGAATAATATGGCTGTTTATGATACTTCTGACCCCGATCCACGTAAGTGGAATCGCATCACCTTTGTCAAAGATCCTGAGTGGGTAGGCGATTTCCCCAGCCCTTTCCATCTCTGTTTCTCCATGGATGGCTCTAAGATGTTTGTTTCGGTTATGCATGAGAAACCAGCAAAAAGCGGCTGCTGTGTAGTTGATACTAAAACCTGGAAAATTATCAAGAAGTTCAAGAATATCGGCGTAGACTGCCAGACTATGGCTGTCTCTTATGATGGTAAATACGTCTTCCAGATCTTTAGTGGTTTCCAGCGTCAAGAGAGTGGTGCTTTTGTTTTCACCCAAGATGATTCGTTGCGAGCCCTGGGCTATTTGCCTAATTTTGGCGGGCATCACGACTGTGTCCTTATTCCAACCAAGAAAGAGCATATGAAGAATAGTCGCTGTACTACTCTTTAGGCTTGGTTGATAGCTAAAATGACCAGTGCCAGACGAAACACCAGTGGCCTATTTCTAAAGTTAGCCTGCCAAAATATCTTGCGCCGGCCTACTCGTACTTTGTTGCTGATTCTGGCTGTGGCGCTAGCTACTGGAGCAGTCTTTGCCGCTGTTATCGTTGGTCGAGGAGTGGAAGCCAGTATTGATCGCAGCTTCGCGCAGATGGGGGCCGATCTAGTTGTGGTGCCTGCTGATGCACTGGTAAATATCACCAGTGCACTGCTTACGGTGCAACCTACTGAATCGACAATTGATTTGGCGTTACTTGATCGCATTGCTCAAATTAGCGGTGTTGAAAAAGTCGCGGCTCAGAGCATCTATCGAATACCGATGATGGTTCATATGCCTGAGCATCGCGCCAACTTAGTTGCCTTTGACCCTAAGAGCGATTTTACTGTATTGCCCTGGTTGAAAGAAAAGCTACCTCGACAGATGCGCCAGGGCGACCTTATATATGGTGCCAGGCTGGGCCAAGGCCAGGCCTTGGGTGAGGAATTAGAACCATGCGACCAGGCCGCAATTGTTTTCGGCAAATTGGGTCGAAGTGGTGTTGGCCCGCTGGACGATTCAATATTTGCTACCAATGAGACTGCTCAGTATTTGGCTCAGGGCAAAATTAGAGGCTTATCCGCTATTCCTTCTTTCGACCCCAAGCGCTGTTCGGCCATACTTGTGCGTCTGTCTGTTGGCACGACCCCCGAGCAGGTCAAGTTTGCTATTTCTCAGCTAAGTGGCGTTAAGGTGATTACCGGTACTACGATTGTCACATCTACACGGCAGACAACTTCTGCTCTTTTAGCAGCCATGCTAGGTATGGCATCACTTGTGCTTTTGGGTTCGGCCATTGTTATTGCTCTTTTGTTCTCAGCAATTATCTCTGAGCGCAAAAGAGAAGTTGGTCTCCTTTCAGCCATAGGCTCTAGGCGCTCAAATATTGTTAGTATGTTGCTCGCTGAATCTTGCTTTACTACTGGAATGGGTGGGCTTTGTGGCATTGCCTTGGGGACAGCACTTCTGCTTGTTTTTCAAAGATCATTAGTTTATTACCTTGAAACCTTGCACATTGAATTTAGCTGGTCTTCGCCTGTCGAAATTTTGATTGTTGCCCTTCTCTGTATGCTGCTCACAATAATTTGTGGATTGCTGGGTGCCATAGTCCCGGCATTAAAGGTCACTGCCAGCGAACCATATGCTCTGATACAGCTTGAGGGTGGCTGATGCCTTTAACTGTTAGCAATTTGACAAAGAGCTATGTTGGCGCTTCTGCTAAGACAATTAACGCTGTTAGCGATGTCAGCTTTGTTGTGGAAGACGGCAGTTTCTTAGCTATTGTTGGTTGTTCTGGCTCTGGTAAGTCGACCCTGCTCGCTATGGTCGGCGGAATTAGTAAACCGACAAGTGGTCTGGTTAAATTTGCAGAAACAAGTCTTTGGGCGCAGGGAAATAATGCCAGAGCCGATTTTCGCAACTCAACTATTGGTTTTGTTTTTCAGTTTGCCAGTCTGTTGCCCACGCTGAAAGCTATTGATAATGTGGCCTTGCCAGCCATGGTTAGCGGCGCCCTCAGTGAGAAGGCTGCCTATGCCAGGGCCAGAGTTTTGCTGGAGCAAGTCGGGTTGGCTGAACGGATAGATTCTTATCCTGGTGAGTTATCTGGTGGTGAACAAAGGCGTGTAGCCATTGCTCGCGCTTTGATTAATTCACCGCAAGTACTGTTGGCCGATGAACCAACTGCCGATCTCGATGAAGAAACAGAAGTCGAGATTCTCAAATTGCTGCTGGAGATTCGTCAAGCCCATAAACTAACAATGATATTGGTCACCCACAACCGTGACATTGCGGCTTTGGCTGATCGCGTCTTAACCATGAAGTCTGGTGTGGCTGAAATCAGCGATGCTATTTTGAAGGCTGATAGAGCAGAGGCAAAGATTGTCAGCCATGAGCGCGTCGATAGTATCTATGCCATTTCAGCCCAGCAGGTAGCTGGCGAGCAAGTGCGCCTAGGTGTCGGTTTTGAGCGCTATGTTGGTCGCTTTGTGCTCATACTTTTGCCGCTTCTCTCTCTCATTTATGTGGCCAATCTTGCCGTGGCGAGCTACCAGCAGAGTGTCATCAATGCTCAACTTGATAGGAAGCAGGCCCTGGAAGACCTGGCCATGGGAGACTTAAAGGCCGGAGTAAAAGACATTCGTATGACTGACGAAGGCTATGAACTCGATCTCTTTTTGCGAAATAGCAAACGCGACAAGCCAATGTTTGTAATGACTCCCGTGGTGCGTGTGTTTGTTCAGCTGGGAAATAGTTGGCTAGAAACTGCTCTAGATTCTTCCGACAAGCCAAGTGCCGCCGTGGCGCAAATTAGCTCTGAGCGAATCTTTCGTTTTCGTCTCAAGCCCAATGTTCCCGGCTACGCTCAACTCATTCCTTACTACATGCATGTGCGCATTACCAATGATTTGTTGGTAAGCCCATCAAGCTTGCCTAAGGATGACTTAATTGAACGCAATGACAGCTACTATGTTTATCTTAAGCCTCACAATATTAGTGATGAAGTGATTGCGAAGAAATTGAAGTTCGCTGGTGCCCCTCCTGTCTACATGCCTATGCCACCACACTAGGGCTAGCATTTAAATTATTCTCTTCCCAGGTAGCTTGCTCCATGACGCGTTTTCCATTGTCGGTGTTGTTGGGGCACTGGTGCCGCCAATTTCAATATCGAGGGCCAACCCGCCAGAGTAGAAACTTCGGCGCGGTTGCGAGAAGAGTTCTTCGCCGTTTAATGTTTTAAACAAGCCGAAATTAGGATCGTTAATGGCTTCATCAGTTGAAGCTGCACCTGTTGGGTCAACAATTGTGAGATGGGTTCCCAGGCGACCTTTGCCTAAGGCAACGGCCACATGAGGGTCTCCACCGTACTCGCTCAGTTCGCACCAATTTAAAGGATAGCCAGTTAGTGGTTGGCCACAATGCTTGCCACCATTCTCTCGACTGAGATTTTTGACATCGTTTCTGAAAATTATAATCGGGGCAATTCCTCCCTGCACATTGGTATCTGCAATTGTCGAGTATTGACTTTCAGCAGTTACTCCAATGGGGAATGGGTCTTTACTGATTATTCTTCGTGAAATTGCACCATCATTGGCAAATTCATAGGCGTATATTTCATTTGGACCTGATTGGAACTGGGCATTGACCATTTCGATAACGGCATCTATGCGCGGCTTGGTGTGGCCGTTGCGGAGCCAGTAATAAAAGTGTTCGGCGAACTGATTTGACGTGGTTGGCACAACTGCTGGTGAACTTTGGAGCATGCGTGCTTCGGCGTCTAGTGGATAGTCTCCGCCGACAGCATCATAGGTGGTGACTTTGTTATCTCTGAAAGTTCCATCTCGCAAAAAATCACTCCATGAGCGCAGGCCAGCTACTGGACCTCCGGTGAATCTAAGTGTCATGGCGCCTTTAGGGCCGCTATCTGACATGGCAAAGGGTTGGCAGGTGGCGACGCAATATGCTCTGTTCATTGCCTCATCGTAGAAGGGAATTTTTATTTTTCCCAGGCTTTCTAGCTTGAGGACACATTCGAGTCTTACTATTGAGCAGATGTGCTTTTTGTCTGCAGCTCTAAAGGCGCTGCTGCTAACGAGGCTCGATTTTGCTCCGACGCCAGCAAAGTTGAAATTGCGGCGAGCTGCTGGAATATTGACAAATGGTCGGTAGCTTCCATTGTTAGATGTGGTGTTAGATATTTGGGCAAGACTTGCCGGCTGGGGCACTCTTATGGTGCTATCACCTTCGCCCTCAAGCCAGCCGTTGGTAAGTTTGATTGATTCAATTTTTACGTTTTCAGGTAGATTGTTTCGCAGGAAGGTTTCGACGTCTTCAGTCGGTGTAATCGGGTTGGCTTGTATATCAAGCCACTTCTCTTTTCTGCTATTGTTGCCGGCTGAACTCTTTAAGCACTCGCTAAAAGTGGCATTGAGCTCGTCTATTGATTTGTCGAGAGCCTCTTTATCTCTATCGACAAGAAAACTCATTTGGGCGTTTTGTAGCTCCTGAGCCACGATAGCATTTTGCCTTACTGTGCCAACCAGGGTATTGATTCCTGTCACAGGAAGTGGCTCACCGTCTGGCGCACATGTGCCTTTGCCAATGGGCGGATAGTTACTCAGTGAGACTAAGCCATAGTGCGAATCGTCAATAATTATTTTGGAAAGGTCGTTGGCGGCAATTAGTCCGGCGGCCTCGACAACACTTTGTGCCCTTGATCTGGCCACAATTTGCAGACAGCACTCGCACAAGAACATTAGTGTGGGTGCTACTAGGAAGCAAATACAGACAAACACCATTAAGAGAATATTGCCCTTTTTGTTTCGTTTAGTCATTTCTTTCACCTCATCCAGTAGGACGGGTGGCCGACTTAGCGGCCACCCTTTGTGTATCTACTTGCGTACTTTGCTTTGGATTGCGTGAATGATCTGCTTCTTTATCTCCTTTAGATTTTTGCCGTTGTGATTCCAAAGGTGTCTGCCTGAGTTGCCGCTGCAACCAGTGTGTCCGCTGCCGCCAGAACCGCCGGAACTGCCACTGCCGCCAGAACCGCCACTGCCGCCAGAACCGCCGCTGCCACCGGAACCGCCGCTGCCGCCGGAACCGCCGCTGCCGCCACCAGAACCACCAGAGCCGCCACCACCGATGCCACCAGCGCCGCCGAAGCCGCCGCTGCCTTGACCAGTTGAGCTGCCTGTTCCCTGAGCACCGGTGGACCCTGCGGTACCTGAGTTGCCAGAGGTACCGGTGGAGCCAGCGCCGCCAACGGCACCAGTTGTGGAACCAGTTGATCCAGTAGAACCGGTAGAGCCGGTGGAACCAGTTGATCCAGTAGAACCGGTAGAGCCGGTGGAACCAGTTGATCCAGTAGAACCGGTGGAGCCGGTTGATCCAGTAGAACCAGTGGAACCAGTAGAGCCGGTGGAACCAGTAGATCCAGTAGATCCAGTTGAGCCACTACTGGTGGAGCCCGTTGATCCAGTAGAACCGGTAGAGCCGGTGGAACCAGTGGAGCCAGTAGAGCCGGTAGAGCCGGTGGAACCAGTTGAACCAGTTGAACCAGTAGATCCAGTTGAACCAGTTGAACCAGTTGATCCAGTAGAGCCGGTGGAACCAGTTGAACCGGTAGAACCAGTAGAGCCAGTTGAACCAGTTGATCCAGTAGAGCCAGTGGAACCAGTCGATCCCGTCGAACCAGTCGATCCAGTTGAACCAGTGGAACCAGTAGATCCAGTAGAGCCGGTGGAACCAGT
>JAUPUU010000157.1 GCA_030917395.1 Cyanobacteriota bacterium erpe_2018_sw_21hr_WHONDRS-SW48-000092_B_bin.40 | reverse complement strand
ATGACTATAAAACCGAGGGCAACAGAAATGAAGAGTGGGCAAGGCTAGTAGCAAAGTTTGCCGAAAGCTTTCTCACTCGCATCAACGCCGATTTGCTCAAGCTCGATTGGCCGGCACCAGTGAACGTTTATATGATGCCAGACAAGGCCTCACAGCATAAGTTTTTGCAAGAGCAAATGGACTACCCTGATATGTGCACCGGCACTATTTTGCCCAAACGCAATGCTCTGGTCTTTCATACCGATAGTGGCTTGGGTACAGCGGGCCATGTGATTTTCTCTCAGATTGCCCACAATCAACTCGACAATGACGATTCTTTCTCAGGCCTAATTGCCTTTTTTGAAAAGCTTTATGGCTATCAAGAAAAAGGCAGTTCGGCACTCTACTGGGGCTACCACAACCCCTGGCGCCTAAAGCTAGCAGCCAAGTCTTTACCTGATCTCACTCTTGCAAAACTGATCAAGCTTTCGCAAGATAGCAAAGACGATACCCAATGCGAAGAGCGGCTCCTATCTGTTTTTATCTTCAAAAAAGAGAGACTTAAGCGCTATATCGAACTAGTTGCCGCCAACGACCGCCGCGGCTATGGTACTTTTTTAGAAGCCGCCTTCGACAAACCAATTGCACAAATTGAGCCAGAATGGCACCAATACTTGTTAGACGTGAAGAAGAACCTGGCCAAACTAGAAGAAATTCCAGCCAGTGAATTCTTTCTATCAAAAGCAGCTTTTGATAAATTTGTCGGTGAACACCGCGACAACTTTAAAGACCTGGCCTTACACGCCAGTAACAGAAGCAGCAAAATTGAAAATAAACCGGTGGCTTTAGCTGATGTTTTAGGTAGAACGATAGAAACAACTAAAAGCGCTCCAGGCGTGCTGCCCAAAGGCTGGATTCGCGCTGGCTCTGACCCGAACCAGTACGAAATGGGTATGGACAAAAGCGTTAGCCACAATGGCACCACATCTGGTTACATCAAAGCAATTGACCCAAGCAATAAAGGCTTCGGCACCCTGATGCAAGGCTTTATTGCCGACCCATTTGTGGGCAAGAAGGTCAAGCTTACTTGCTGCACAAAAACTAGAGACGTGAAAGACTGGGCCGGGGTTTGGATGCGTGTGGACGGCCCCAGTAGTACAAATGGAAACAGTGGTTATTTGTCCTTCGACAATATGCAAGATCGGCCAATCAAGGGAACCACTGACTGGACCGAGCGCAGCGTTGTACTCGATGTGCCACAGGGTAGCTCGTCAATAAACTTTGGTATTCTGCTATCGGGCGGCGGTCAGGTATGGGTTGATGACTTTGCTTTTGCCGGCGTTGGCGAGAGCGGTAAACCTTCAATAAAACGGGCATCATATATTAACGATGAACCGACCAATCTAAATTTCGATGAAGCAAATGAGCGCTAGCTGTTGCAATTTGGTATTACCAGTGGTGATTGTAGCTTCTCTTGAAAGGATTCAACGACTAAATGTTCATTTAGTGATTTCTGAAATTGCAGACATATTGTGTCACTTAGTTGAACGGCAACGGTTTATAGAACGATCATAAGGTGACTGGATAAGTGAAAATAAAAAATGGAGTAAAAAACGTTCCGAATGGGCTATGTGAGCATATCAAAGGCCGACGGCTCCCAAACTGTCGATCTAGAGAAGGAACCTCTCGTGGCCGCTGGCGTAACAGGGAAGTTGATTTCCGGAGTCAGAACAGTGCAGTATCAGTTACTTATCTTGAACTTCGTAAACTTAGTTAGTCCAAGTTTTGTGAGCGATTGTTGATACCACTTATCCAAGTTTTCTCTCAGTAATTCGTAGTTCTGAGACTTTATACAGGTCTCTACGACTTCGATTACCATCCGCTGTGACTCGAATGAAGAATTTGGCCTTGCTAATACTCTAGCCCCGCTCTCTGTAAGAAGATACTCTCGCCAATCGTGAATAAAATTCAGACACCGTTCGTAGGTTTGCTGATATGCCGAGAGACATACCAGTGATTCTATTAGATATCCATCGTCCCTTGCCTTACAAGACGGTAGTGAAAGAAGAAATTCAATACACTGTTCCACTTCTGCCAATTTATCCCATTCTGGAAGCAATTTGCCTACGACAAATTCTTTCAACTCTAGAACCGCTTCATCTTTAGTAAAATCTCCACCGTAGTATGACGTAGCAGCTGCAAATCCAAGCGTGTAGCCATTTTCGAAGTACATATAGTCAACAGGCTTACAAAGTGGAAGAATAATACAACCGACAGAAGCACGCGTCAGTGGCGAGGATCCATCAAGATAAACCCCAAGAAGAGTAACCTCTAATGGAATCCTAAATATCAGCCTACCTTTAGTTGCCAGACATTTTGAATTCTGGGCGACAACAGATTTTGTGATATCACTGACCTTTGTCACTAAAGCATCTCCTTAAAAGTTATTGCGTTACTAAGTTTGACCAGCTTTTTCGCTAGGCGTGGAACTTGGACGAGAATCCAGCGGAAAAGCTGGACAGAGTCAACGAAACCCCGAAAGCCATCACGAGATGGCGTTTCGGGCTCCCAGCGAGTTCACTCTCAAACATCGAAAAAAAACCGCTCAGTAAACCGCTCAATTTCACTTCCAATTTACCATGACAATACACTTCAGAAGCCTGATATTATTGAGTAACGGTATACGCAAAACCTACTAAAAAACCGCTCAAAAAACCGCTTATGAAAACAATTTTGGATCGCAATGAGAACCCAAGCGCAATGGAGCCGTTAATTCTATCGCTTGGCCGTGAACAGGCTGATCTGAATGATTTAGCGCTGGAATTGGTCTCTGAATCAGCCAGCTTCAAAAGCAGTATGCCATCTAATTTCGTGGCTGCATTGGCTATTTTGGTGCGGTCTATGAATTGCTATTACAGCAATCTTATTGAGGGCCATTACACACACCCCATTGATATAGAAAAGGCCAGAAAGAAAGATTATAGCGATGACCCAGCAAAAAGAAATCTGCAGCTCGAAGCAGAAGCGCACATCATGGTTCAAAGCTGGATTGACGAGCGAGGAATGGTCGGCTCGGCTATGTCCCTCCAAAATTTGCAAGAGATTCATAGAAAATTTCATGAGTTGTTGCCAGAACAACTTCGATGGACCATCGACCCAACAACACAGCAAAAAATTCAAATTATTCCAGGCGAACTTCGCGTTCTTGATGTAAAAGTAGGCAATCACCTTGCGATAAGTCCTGGAGCAGTGCCACGTTTTATGCAGAAATATGAGCAGACTTATTGCACTCTAGGCAAGTCCGGGACAATCCTTGCCTCCGCTGCAGCACACCATAGACTGCTTTGGATTCACCCATTCTTGGACGGCAATGGCCGCGTTGCACGCTTAATGTCTTATGCATCTTTTCTACAAGCGTTAGATACCGGCGGCATTTGGTCGATTGCAAGAGGACTAGCAAGGCAGCAAGAAGAGTACAAAAGGCATTTGGCAAACTGTGACCATGAACGTCGTGGAGACCTTGACGGCAGAGGAGCATTAAGCGAATCGTCGCTGGCCGGATTTACCCGATTTTTCTTGAAGACTTGCATTGATCAAGTTAAATTCATGAGGTCTCTTGTAAGACCAGATCAACTACGCAAACGTGTAATAACATGGGCCAATGAAGAAATATCGAAAAAATCATTGCCGCCACGAACTACAATCGTCTTAGAATCATTACTCACATCCGGCGAACTTCCTCGTGGCGATATAGCTGTAATGCTTGGTCTCAGTCCAGCTGGCGCCAGGCGGGTAATTTCTGGATTAGCCGAAAAAGGCGTCATTGTCTCAGAGACTAGTCGTGCTCCAGTTAGACTGGCATTTCCCGCAACTCTAGCGTCAAGCTGGCTACCGGGATTATTTCCAGATCAATAATAAACCTTCAACAAAACGGGCATCTTATATTAACGATGAACCAACCAATCTAAATTTCGACGAAGCAAGAAGAGAATAAGAAATCTGTGCCCTACCAAATAATCGATAACGTCGCCTATGGCAGCGCTGAACTCGAAATCAAAGAAGTCTTTGAAAAGCTACCAGAGTTT
>JAUPUU010000156.1 GCA_030917395.1 Cyanobacteriota bacterium erpe_2018_sw_21hr_WHONDRS-SW48-000092_B_bin.40 | reverse complement strand
TAAACCTCCCTTTTTCTTTGGTCATTTTCTTTGAGGTTCTTGGAGCTTGCTGAAGCTCTATGGCATAGCTGGTTCGTTCTCACTGCTTCCAGTGGGAGCTTCAGGCCTTGATTCTGGACTAGATTCTGGACCAACCTCACTAGGCAAAGTCTCTGGTCCCACAGGCTTGGTCACGGGCTCAGGGTCACGCTCAAGGGCTGGTTTATAGCCGCCCATGAAGGTGGAAAGCACAGTGGACAAATCATTTAGTTTTGGCTCATGGGGACACTCTTTCAAGCCTTCCTTGAGCCAGTTCATGGCCAAAGGTAACTGCCCCTGGCTAGCCAGTAGACTGACTATGCGCAAATAAGCTTCGACATATTGAGGCTTAGCCCGCAGACAATGGGCATAAGAGTCTCTTGCCAAAATGAAATCACCATCGGCCTCTGCGGCCTGGGCCAATTCGAAGAAAACCATCGACTCTAAGGTCGAAGCCCCACCATCGCGCTGATTGCTGCGCGCCTGGTCAAGCAAATTGACTGACTCGGCTAGCTTGTCAGTGGCTGAGCCATAGTTGCCCCTTAAACGCTCGTTTATACCCTGGTCATAAAGTGCATAGGAGCGGGCGAGAAGAGAGTAATTGCGCACCCTTGGACCAATGCCTACTTCCGCAGGACCGGCGTCTGCATGAGCCGTGGGCGTATGACTAACCCTGTGGCTAACCGCATGGGCTCTGGCGTGACGACTTGGCTGAACACCAGTAGCGCGGCCGTGCCGCGAACGAGAATGAGAATGAGCAACGGCGTGACGCGAAGCCGAGCGCCTACTCGCTCTTTGAGCGCTGCCTCTTCTGGCACTAGAGCGGGTCGAAGCAGAAGAGGCACGGCTTGCGCCATGCCTCTTACCGACTTGAGTTCTAGAACCTGATTTGCTCTTGGCACTGCTCTTTTGAGCCGTTTTATGCCCAGCGGCTTTGTGAGTGCGTGCTTGGGCTGCCTGGCCAAAGCCAGAGTCACCCAATTCAAACTGAAAACAGGACACTACCAGCCAGCAGAGGGAAGCAAGCGCAGCTACGCTTGCCCTTGCTGCTGTATTGCTACGGATTCTGTTGCTCACAGAGTGCTTTCTCTTCGTCGCTGACGCCTTTCATGGTCAAGTTGACACGATTGCGCTCGTCAATTTCTTTGACTTTGACAATCACTTTTTGGCCAACTGCAACAACGTCTTCAACTTTTTCCACACGTCTATTTTCTAGTTGAGAAATATGGACGAGGCCTTCTTTACCAGGCAACACTTCAACGAAACAGCCAACTGGAATGATTCTAGTGACTCGGCCAGAGTAAACCACTCCGACTTCGATGCGCTTTACTAGGTTAACAATCCAGTCACGAGCAGCTCTTCCGCCTTCTTGGTCAACAGAACCGATGCGTACGGTACCGTCATCTTCGATGTCGATGGTGGCACCAGTCTCTTCGATAATGCGACGAATCATTTTGCCGCCTGGTCCAATTACCGTGCCAATATCTTCTTGGTTGATATGAACGGTAATGATGCGAGGAGCCCATGGTGACATTTCTTCACGAGGAGCTGGCAGCACTGCTTCCATCTTATCGATGATATGCACGCGACCGCGCTTAGCTTGGTCGAGAGCAATGCGCATGATCTCAAGAGAAATTCCTTCAATTTTGATGTCCATCTGTAAGGCTGTGATGCCTTCTTTTGAACCGGTTACTTTGAAGTCCATGTCCCCGAGGAAGTCTTCTAGACCCTGAATATCGGTAAGAACGGCGCAACGGTCGCCTTCCAAAATCAAGCCCATGGCGATACCACCGATTGTGGCCTTGAGAGGCACACCGGCATCCATCAATGACAGAGAAGAACCGCAGGTGGAAGCCATTGAGGTAGAACCGTTAGATTCAAGCACTTCAGACACAACCCGAATTACATAAGGAAATTCATCTTGGCTTGGCAAAGCTGGAATCAAGGCACGCTCAGCTAGAGCACCGTGGCCGATTTCACGACGGCCAGGTCCACGCATTGGTTTTACTTCGCCAACGGAGAAACCAGGGAAGTTGTAATGGTGCATGTAGCGTTTTTCAGTTTGCGGATCAACTGAGTCAAGACGTTGAGCATCAGAACCAATACCCAAAGTAGCTACTGAAAGCACTTGGGTGGTACCTCTGGTGAACAAACCAGTACCGTGGGTGCGGGGAAGAACGCCACACTCAACAGTGATTGGTCGAACTTCATCGCAGCGGCGGCCATCGGCACGAATACCAGTGTCTAGCACTTTGGCGCGCATCAATTCGGCTTCATAGTTTTCGAGATATTCAGCGATTTTTCCGCCAGAAACGCTCTTCAACTCATGACCTTCTTCAAGTTCAGCAATGGCTTCATTGATGGCCTTGATGGCTGCATCAATATGACCTTGACGCACCAGCTTATCGGTAACTGAATTCATAGATGCCTTGAGAGCTTCAGTTGCTTTTTCAGCCACCAAATTTTTCAATGATTCCAAACAAGGTGGGGCAACAAATTCTTTTACAGTACGGCCAACGGCCTTAACGAAGTCTCTTTGCGCTTCAACTTGCTTCTTGATAATTTGGTGAGCATAGTCAATAGCAGCCAGAATGTCTTTTTCGGTGACGAAGTTGCAACCGGCTTCAACCATCATGATTGATGATTCAGTACCAGCGACAACCAAATCTAAATCTGAATTATCAAGCTGCTCGTATGTAGGGTTACCCACTAGTTTGCCGTCAACACGGCCAACGCGAACGGCACCAACTGGGCCATTGAATGGCAAGCCGGCAAGCTCAAGAGCAAAACTGGCACCAAGCATGGCAAGAGTATCGGCAGGGTTTTCCATATCGGCGCTCATAGTGGTAGCCACTATTTGCACGTCGTTGCGATAGCCTTCTTTAAATAGAGGGCGAATTGGGCGGTCAATCAAACGGCTCGTAAGGATGCACTTATCAGGTGCTTTACCTTCACGACGACCGAAAGATCCAGGAATGCGGCCTACGGAATAAAGCTTCTCTTCGTAGTCAACAAGCAAAGGGAAGTAATCGATACCGTCTCTGACTTTCTTACTCTCTGTGGCTGTTACCAAAACCATGGTCTCGCCGCAAGAAATCTCTACAGCGCCACCGGATTGTTTGGCCATGCGACCAGTTTTAACAACGATAGTCTTGCCGTCAATAACAATCTCGGTTTGACGAATACCGGCACGTTCTTCTACTTGCACTTCTTCTTTTCCTCTATCTTCTTTTTCTGCTTATTCAGCTAGTGCCTCTTCACCTGAAGGGCACAAAATATATTTCTGGATACCAGTGAAAGTTCTCTACTCGAGAACTTCACTAAAGCTAAAACAAAAACGTCAAAAACAAAAAAGGCGAGCCAAAGGCCCGCCTTTTAAAACTAAGCTATTAGCGTCTCAGTCCAAGCTTTTCAATCAGCTTGCGGTAACGCTCATTGTCTTCCTTCATCAAATATTGAAGAAGGCGACGACGCTTACCAACCATCATCAAAAGCCCACGTCTGCTGTGGAAATCTTTAGAGTGAGTTCTCAGGTGGTCGGTCAATTGGTTAATTCGGTCGGTGAGCATGGCGACCTGCACTTCTGGCGAACCAGTATCTTTACCGTGCGTTTGGTGGCCTTGGATGAGCTCTTGCTTACGATCAGCTAAAAGTGGCATTGCTTCTTTTCCGTCTTTTTAATAGATGTTCTTACGATTTTTTGGCGTTGGTAGATAATAGCATATACAAACCCGAGCCTTTACCGCCTGCGGGTCTCAGCCCACTTGAATTCTATAAAATTAGCCAATCTTTTTCTCATCTAAGCTAAAAACACCAAAAAGGTAACCCTTGAAAAAGTTCCGAATCAAAGACCTATTCTTGAAATACCCCCTTCTTGACAAATGGAGGGTCTTAGGTCTCGCAGGTATCTTTAAATATGGCATTACGGTTTACGACCTGTCATATAGAGTCATGGCGGTCATACCAGAAGCCAGTAAAGCCTATGTCAGAGCCAGTTCCGCCAATAGCAGCAGTGAAAACGGCCTAGCCACGCTAAAGCCAGCCATCTACGCTTACTTTCATGGCCAGATGTATGTATTGCTCGGCCTCAGCCCGCGCAACCGCATGAGCCTAATAGCCAGCAATTCACGAGATGGCGAAATGATCGCCAGGGCCGCTGAATTTATGGGCTTTGAAGTAGCCCGCGGCTCCCGCACCCATGGCGGCGTCAAAGGGGCATTCAATTTGATCAACGCAGCCGAGCACAATCGCAGTGTTCTATTTCCAGTGGACGGCCCCAAGGGTCCATTTGAAATAGTCAAAGCTGAAGTAATTAGATTGGCGCAAATTACCAAATTGCCAATAATTCCAGTAGTCTCACGGGCCAGAACTCGCGACTTGATGAAATCATGGGACCGCTACAACTGCCCATACCTTAATACAAAGATGGTTTACGTCTTCGGCGAGCCACTAGAAGTACCAGCCAACGCCGATGATGAGGAAAAAGAAAATCTGCGGCTGGAATTGCAAAACTACATGGTGGAACTCAAAGCCAAGACCAGCGAGTTCTTCAGCTACGCCGAGCAAGCAAACTAATTCCTTAATATGAGCCCTAAATCAAGAATTGGCCACATCTATATGTATATTCACTTAGGGAAGTTTATCCCTGCGTGAAAATCAAATACACTTGCTATAAGTTGAACAACTTGATTGATCAAATTGAAGGTGAAGGAGAAATTAGTAAATGGCTGATGTAAAGGTCAACGTATATACACCGGCTGGCAAGAATGTTGGTTACTTCATTAATCCAGAAGTAAAAGCATACCCAGCTGGCGACTACGAGATAACCGGCGATTTCTTCGAACCCACCGGCGAGAAGCCAACCCGCATAGACTTCAACCCCGAAGCCATGCCCTATACAGCTGATTTGGGCGATTACTGCAATAACAACCCCAAAGTAAGCCACAAAAAACTTTCTTCGGTTTATGTTCAAAGTGGCCGCCAGCCCATAACAATGAGTGGCCAGGGCAAATAAAGATAAAACAAAAGAGCAGCGGTTCGAGGGAAACCTGCTGCTCCTTAGTTTTATGAACTCGTGGGCCTTACTTCGCTATTAGTATCAGTGCCTAATCAGTATTAGGGCCTAACGATGCATGGGCTGGGGGGCTTGGTGAGGGTCAGGGTCTAAAACTGTCACATTGCCCACAAGTTTTGTCGCAAATTAGGTTGACAACATTTGTATTGCCGAACCTCATATTGCAGTTATAGCAGCAGGTTAGGGGTGACACCCTATAGGTGGGAAGATAATTCAATATAGGCATTCTTATGTTAGGTTGATAACAGGCCTGCCCATGATCTCTAAACGAACCGTGTTGGATGAATAACTTGGAAGACGAGAAACCAGTAGCAATAGAGCCCAAGGCGGATGCCTCAGACGCAGATATTGCCGTCCAAATTCAACGCGAGCGCCGGGTACTTTTAATTGAGCCAGTGGAAAAAGACCTGCAACTAGTACGTAAGGCAATCATTTCGCAATCTCCTTTATATGATGTCGATGCCGTAGTCACGGCCAAAGAAGCCATAGCTCGCATCAAGACCACTCCATATGACGTATTGGTGGTCGACAACGACCTGCCCGACAGCAGCGGCGTCGACTTAGTCACCACCCTCGCGGCACAGGCTCCAAATTCTCCAATCATCGTCATTACCAGCGTTGATTCACAAGAACTAGCCCTAAAATTACTAATTGCTGGCGCCAGTGACTATCTGCCGAAAATTGGCGAGTATCACAAATTCTTACCGCGCATGATTACAACAAACTTGCAGCGGGCAATCATTGTCGAAAACTTAAAAGAGATGTATGACCGCGTCGAGAAGTCTTCAAACGACGAAGCGCTCTTTAATCGGTTCGTTGTAAATGTTCACGGCTCCCTCGATCAATCCGATATTTTAGAGCGGGCCACTGAAAGCCTTCTGAAAGAATTTGAGGCCTCGCGAGCACTAATATGCTTGATCGGAGACCCAGATAATACGATGCGTATCGTCAGACAGATGACCACCGAAAGTTTGACGCCAATATCAGACAAAAGCACACTGTTTTCTAAATATCACGACCTCCTCTTAGATGTTGGTGAGAGACGGCCACTAATGGTGGTGCAAGACGACACCTTTGCCTTTGCCAAAGATGTGCGCTTAGAACTTATCAACTACAAAATTAAATCGATGGTCATGGTGCCCTTGGTTTATCGCGGTAAGTTAATGGGTTTGCTCCATCTTGATGCTCACAGCGATAAGAGAATGTGGACAGTGCGCGACATCAACTTGCTATCGCGTATTGCTAACCAATTATCAATTGCCCTGAGCCAGGCCAAGCTTTATCAAATTGTCGAGGCGCAAAGTACATCGATTAGCAAACTAACAGACTTGTGCAGTCAACTAACTCAAGTTGTACACAGCACCAAAGAGTTGACCGAGCGCACCGAGAGCCGCGAGAAAGTGCGCATCAAGCTCAGTACGAGAGAAATAGAAGTGCTTAAACAAGTAGCTCTTGGTTTATCGAATAAAGAAATTGCCGAAGAGCTACACATTACTGAAGGCACCACCGAAGTACACGTATCGAGACTGAGAAAGAAATTGAACTTAAGTACCCGGGCCGCTCTTGTGCGCTACGCTTACGAGAACCATTTAAGTTAGGCAAATTGATTACTATCATGCAGCTTGATTGTTATTTCGCTGCTACTGCTGGAATCGGATAGCTGCGACCACCATACTCTGCATATTTCGAACCAGCAATATCATCTCGAATAGCAGCTTTGGCATTGCTTCTAAACAATATGCTGCCATCCTTGAAGCCTTGTTTACCCAACTGCACCAAGACATTATCTACAGCTCTTACTTCAGCCTCAGAATTAGGACGAGTTAATAGCTGATCACGATAGGCCTTAATTTCAGCCACCGAAATATGATCTTTACCGGCTGTAAGTCTATCGAAATGCTTGTCTAGATAGAAGCGTGCTTGGAAGCGACCTTCAAAGTCTTTTTCTTGCTCGGCGAAAATTTGTACGTCTTTGCGAGTAGCTCCGCTCGATTCAAATAACAACTCATCGTCGCTGGAACCGGCAATGCGAACAATATTATTGGCGGCTCTCTCTAATAACTCGATCTCCTCTGCATTCGGCACCGGTTGACCATCGGTTCTAGGAAGATGAGTCTTATTGGCCTCAACGAATTTATTGATCTCAGCAGCAGTAACGAAGGCTTTGCCAGACTCATCACCATCGAGGCCCCGCATCTGCTCATAGAATTTATTTAGAACAGCACTCTCTTTGGCAGCTTCGTCAGCACCAATTGTTGGATTGTAATATGTATCAGACTTCGGGGTAAACGAATCGCTAGCTGCATTAGAAGAAGAAGTAGTAGTAGTAGAAGTAGTAGCGGTTGTTGTTTTGTTGCTCGACTCTGTATTTGCCGATGACGGCTTAACTTCAATCTCCTCTTGCTTCTCTACTTTTGGCTCTTCTTGTGTTTTCGGTGCTTCTTTCTTCTCAACTGGGATATTCAGTGTCTTTCCAGCATAAATAAGATTGGCATTCCTAATGGCGCCATCACCTTCCTGGTTGGCCGCGAGTATTTTATCTACGAGGGCCTTAACCGCATTAACTGAAATAGTCGCATCGGACTTACCGTTAGCCTTATTGTCTTCTGCTAACTGACGTTGAGCAATCTTCCAAAGATTGTCACCGGGCTGAATTGCATACGGCTTAACTTCACCAACCTTGGCCTCTTCAGTTTTGGATTGCTCAACACTCTTCTTGCCATCGGCCTCTTTCTTAGCATCTACTTGTGTAGTCAGAAACTGAACCACCTGCTCAGGAGTCTCGTTCTTTTTGGCCATATCCTTGGTCAAATCGCTCTCCTGGCCTTCTACAACCTTAAAATCGTTAACGGTACGCCGCTGCAATTTGTTGTTTTGACCATCGAAAGTTGTGACATACTTTGCCCCTGTTTCGTCAGTAGTAAAATCGATAATTGAAAGCTTGGGCAAAAACTTGTGAAGGGCATTGTTGATTGAGGTACGCTCAGCCTGATTCTCAGCTTTGCTTGTGTTATTCTTCCAATCGTCAAAAACTGAACTCAGGTCTGCCTTATCGTTCTTATTACTTATGGCTTTCTCTGTCTTCTCACCGATACCCGCTTCAATCGACATACATCTGCCCTCTATCAAAGTTTGACTTACTCTCTCGGTGCCTTGGCCCGGTGGAGACTTTCACACAATATTGCTAAGGTGTTGCCGAGTTGTTAACGTTCAAAATAGGCAAATTTCCATGAGAAAAAGCATCCTTCCTCAGTCTTTAATATCGCTTCTAGTTTTGGCTGCGGCCAGCGCCGAAGCACCCGCAGCATTTGCCCAACAAAGCAATGACAGTAATGAGCAAACGGCTGTTAGGCTTCAAACTATTGAGTCACTAGATAAACAGCTGGCAGAAATTGAAAAAGCAGCGCGGACCGCATCGGCAGATGGCTCTGCCGCACTAAGTGTCAAGGCCGAACGTATTGCTAGGCACTATTACAACTTAGGCGCTCTGTCAGACAGCGGGAGAGCCTGGTCCCTAGCCTTAAAGACAAGCAACGACCAATACAGACAATCGGCCATCTATACTCAATGGTCAGAACAAGAAGTAAGAAGTTCACCAAAGCACGCCGCTGAATTAAAAGAATCAGCCCTTAAGATGCTGGACAAAGAGGCTATCAGCTTACCAATGAAGAAAGACGCCTTCCGCAACCTCATTTACTTCTATCGCGCCCACAATGAGCCAGCTAAGGCCGACAAAGTGCAAGCTCAATTTGCAAAACTAATGGGTACTGATGACCCCAAAATCCTCTTTCGCAAAGAGAAAATTTGCCTCGGCTGCGGCATGGGTTAATTCAAAGTCACCCTAAGAGATATTCCGACGAATAAGATTAATCACCATCGGTGCTGCTATAAAACCAACGGTAGCTGCAAGTTTAGCCCTAGTGCCACCAAAGCGGTAGGCGGCATAAGTCAACCCGCCGGTAATACCCACATCAGAAGCGACCGTTAGACCATTGAGCCAACCGGGATGATGATAGAGGTTGGCAACATCTTGAGCTTCATCGGCTATTCCACTTACAAATGGATTCTTGCCCAACAATTGTCTTTCTGTTTGACTACGATTAACTACTGCTGGGTTGCCGCTGGCGTCAAATTGAAGATCTACATTAAACTTACCAGGCGAGAACAAAACAGTGCGCATCCAGCCGGGTAATGGATTTTCCATAGTGGCACGATAGATGCGCCCATTGGCGCCATTGTGACCAGCCGGCAATTCGGTAATGGCTTGAATATCGCTATCCAAATTGTAACCAGCGACTTGAGCGTGCAATGTAATGCCGCTTATATTCTTCAGCTGTGGGTAACCATTCGACTTGGCCAGGTCAAAAGAAGTCTTTCCGATTTCGATTGACTTAAGCGCGCCAACGCCAAAGGAAACATGCAGTGGAATATCGGCAGTAACTTTGCGATCAATAGTGATGGTGTTCTGCTTCTTTGAAATCAATGTAGTGTTTTGAATAAACTTATTTACTGGATCATTGAAAGCCACATGGGTAGAGCGAGTTATCTTATCGAAGATTCGCGAAGGGCTGATTGAGCCGTCAGAAATTGTCAGAGCGGCATCAAAAATGTTATCTACGTCTTGCTCCATTCCAGCAACACCGCGCTGCTTCATTGCAGCTTGCAGTTGCTTGACAGTGGTTAATTCTTCCACCGCCATGCTGGTTTTTACTTCAACATTGTCGCTCTGTTTTGGCGGAGTAGGTCGCGGATGCGCTTCAAAGAAATCCCAAACCTGTTGCAGTCGATGGGCGGGATCATCAAGAAAATGATCCACACCAGCAAGAGTAATATGCTCAACCGCTGTGCCATTTGCCGGATTAGACGATCTCTCAATAGTCTCAATGCCATTCTTAACCACTGTAGGTTCAGTGGTTATACCGGCTAGCTTGCGGTAGTAGTCAGTGCCAAAATGCGCCGGCTGAAACACAGGCACCCCAACATCGGTCAAAACCGGCGGAGTATCGGTCATGCCCTCATAAGGAATAATTCGGTCGGCAGTACCATGGATATTGATCATCGAAAGCGGCTCTTTCGGTGCCGGCTCCTTGCCACTCATGGTCGAGCTCAATATGCCAATGCCAGCAAGAGTGCCAGACAAAGCTGCAGCGGTAGAATAAGTCAGCATGCCACCATTGGAGAGGCCAGCCATATAGATGCGCTGGGGATCTATATTAACTTGCTTCTTAGTCGCTTCAATGATGTCACCCATAAATTTGACATCGCTAGCCTTCTGCCCTGGCAGCACCAGTCCGTTGCCACTCTCCCAAGTGCGCAGATCTTTTACATCAAACCAGTTAACTGAATCAGGGTAGACGGCAATAAAACCTTCTTTGTCAGCCAGTTTGTTAGCCTGAAACATCTCCTCAACATCCTTGCCAGTCTGCGACATACCAGCAGCAAGGAGCATCATTGGCATTGGCTTAGCCGCATCATAACTAGCTGGGACATGTACATGAAAACTGCGCGTGCGACCTTCTATTTGCATGGTCTCGACATAATCGCCGGGCCCTTTTATTTTGAAAGTCGAAGCATCAGTAGCTGGCAATGCATCCGTCGAGCGAGGCTTAATGCTGTCGGTGTTGGAGTTTTTAATTGGCGCCTGCGCCTGATCACCTTTACCTGCCTGAGTAGCTTTACCTGTCGGAACAGATTTGTCTGGTTGAGCCGAATTTAGCACCACGCTAGGATCAAAATCGCTCTTAAGATAGGTACCAAAGCGAGACATAAAGGGCGCCATGATATTCTTCACCCAAGCGGGGTTGTGCTCGATAAACTGAGCAACGTCACCGGCATCGCTAAGAGCATCGCGCAGCACCAGCCCTGGCAAAGTCGTATTGCTATGCTCGGAAAGCGAATGCAACACTTCGCTGTCTCGCGGATAAGAGACCCGGCCCTTAGCATCAACGACAAAATTCAACGGCAAGGTGCTCGGGGCATTAAAGACCTTTTCCACCTCAAACGGCAGTGGATTGTCGACCTGAAGCTGAAAGCGAGTACTACCGTTAGCCTCTTTGCTTATGGCAATGCTTCTAACATCTAATTTTTGGTCATGGCCAAAGGTATGGAAGTTAAGCTTGACTCCGCTCATTTCAGTTAAATTCTGAGTGCCATCGGCAGCAATCGACTTTTTGAAAGAGGGTCTCTTTGCTTCCAGAGACTGCAGTACAAGCTCTTCATTCAGATAGGAGTGATTGAGGGCAACCGTAAAATTTTCGCCTATAGACTGAGTCTGATGGGGCTTAGCTCGATCGGATGATGCGGCGATACCCGACAAAAATTGCTGCATGCTATGCGGCCGCGGCGTCGCCTTTGGCAAATGGGGGCTAAGGCTGACGGAGTCAGACTTAGCGGCGCGCGCGAGATAAAGACCCAAGCTCGAATGAGTTTCCTCAAACGGACTAGTATCTGGCGGTTCCAACCTATTCTTAATAGCTGACGGTTGAACTTGGTCCAAATTAGCTCACATTAGGGGGGTAGCTAAGGAAACATGATTGTGTATCTTTCGGCTTAATAAAACACTGTGGTATATACGAGCGTCCAGGTTAATTTTGGGATTTTGGCTAGCCGCTGCGCTGTTGGAGCAATGAGCTAGACTTATTTAAGAGCAGGAGAGGCCGTTATTCCAAAGCCAAAGATTAAACCAAGACCTAAACCTAGAACTAAACCTAAATTAGGTCTATCTCTGATGTTGCAAGAAGATTTCTTAGCAGCGGCCTTGCCATTGTTCAGTAACGACGAAGTGGAAATATTAGAATGGAGCCCGGATATTGGCTGGGCCACCGATATACCAGAATGGGCCGATGAACTACTGAATTTTTTCAGCTCTACGCACAGCCTGTATGGTCACGGTGTTAACTACTCACCACTTAGCGCCGACTGGACAGCCGTTGACAGCGGCTGGATGAAGAACCTTGAGCGGGAATTAGAGCAGAGGCAATTAGTTCACTTCTCTGAACAGTTTGGCTTTTCGCGCCTTGGTGAGTTAAAGCAGGGTGCACCACTACCGGTACCACACACGGCGCAAGCTTTAGCCGCGGGTCAATTCAAACTAGCAAAATTAGCCCACACTACTGGTGGACGAATTGGCTTAGAGAACCTGGCTCTAGCATTCAGCCTTAGCGATGTTAAGGAACAAGGACGCTTCTTGGACGAACTGCTAGAACCGTTTGACGGATTCATCCTGCTCGACTTGCACAACCTTTATTGTCAACTGGAAAACTTCGGACTATCGCCAGAAGAACTGCTCAAAACCTATCCACTGCATAGAGTTCGTGAGATTCATATCTCGGGCGGATCTTGGAGCCAGGCAATAAACAATAAAATTCGGCGCGACACCCACGACAATGAAGTTCCGGATGAAGTGATGGCACTATTGCCTCTGGTACTGGCCAAATGCCCAAATATCGAAGCGGTGATATTTGAGCGCCTTGGCGGTACTATGAATACGGCCGAGCAGCAACACCGATTTAGAGATGACTTTCGAGCAATCGCCAAGCTCATTGAACAACATTGGCTGGAGAAAAATCTCGCAGATGAAGCGCTAACAGCGATGGAAGCCATCGCTTTAGTGGAACCGACCAAGCCAGCGGAGCTAAAAGCTGGCGACTTTCCCGACATTTTGCGTTATCAGAAAAAACTGATGGAGCTGCTACAGTCAGGGCAAAAGCCTGAGGAGATTATCGCCAAGCTAAGTAAAGACTTTGACGGCGAGATTGCAGATTATGCCAGCTCGATACAGCCACAAATGATTGCAGTAGGCCAGGAGCTGGTGGCGAAGTGGACGCGCTGAAGAAGAGTCTTCAAGCTAAGTATCATTGGTAGTTGAACTAATTTGTGAAATTCCTCTGGCTGATAGGACATTGATTTGTCAATCGCCCAATCTGAGCGTTAACTATTAACTACCCTTCCTAGCCATCGGCAAGCGCACATAAAACGACGTGCCTTTAC
>JAUPUU010000155.1 GCA_030917395.1 Cyanobacteriota bacterium erpe_2018_sw_21hr_WHONDRS-SW48-000092_B_bin.40 | reverse complement strand
GGTTTGTACTGGTAACTTTCTGGCGTCAAAGCGATGTCACCGTCTTGGGTTTCACGCTCTACCATGCAGACATTAGTTATTGTGCCAATTAGAGTTTGATTGTGGAAAAGCCTTAAGACGCCCATCACTTAATCCTCAAGAAACGCTTCGGGATCATACCTTCTACCAAAATTTCTTTGTCCGCTTTTACAAAATTAGTCAACGTGGTCTTGACTCTGGGTGGATAGTGACTATTTCCAATTGAGTCCAAAACCTCGTTATGCTCATATATTCTACGCCCAGGAAGCTCTCCATTTTTCATAGCCTCTCGAAATTTTTCTAAGTCCAACTCAATACCTGCGTTATTGCCATATTTTGCTACAACCCCATCAGCAGTGCCAAAGCTGATGTATGGAGAGTGTTTTTTTGCGTGGCGGCAAAATTTGTGATTGATGTGCTCGAATAGCTCCACCTTTCGTCCTTTGTACAGGCCAATTGGATCTACCGGGTTCAAATTGCCTTCTGAGTCTATATAAGCTTTTGGATCGAGCTTCTCGTTAAATCTGGATTTAGGGTCTTTATCGCCCCGGTGAGCTATTTTGGACTCTCGACTATCTCGGGGAGCCTCCATTCTTGATGTCAAAGCATCAGCTTCGGCCTCTTCTAAATAACCATTTGGTACGCCGATAGTTTCGAGTTGCTTTGGAGTCAAGCCGTGCTCACGAGCAAAGTCATAGACCATCTTCTGCGCTTTCCGTGCATATTCTGGCGAATCTTTAGCTAATTTTTCTGCTGCTTTCAGTCCATCCTGAATAGCTTTGGCTACGAGTGGATCTACCTGCGCAGCCACGCTATCGACCACTTCAATTGCTCTGCCAGTGCTGCCTGACGGATTGATAAAGAAGAACATGGCTTTGCCGTCTTGTACGCCCCGCTCATACGGTGTCATGTTGGTGTACTTGTTATTTGCTTCCTCAAGCTCCCGTCCCATGATGCTTAAGACCTTGTTGACGGCATTTGGATCTTTTTTCATCGCGTCAAAACAAATGCCAATTGTCTTAAATAGGGGCTCGTTTATCGCGTTTGGTTGCGCCATAAAACTGGCTACACTGCCGTCCTTAAGGGCTGTTATGGCCTTTAATGCTGCCATTTTTGCCGAGTCCTTTATCTCTTCTTTTACCTCGTTCAGCCCTACGCCCACGCCAATTACCCTGTCTATCATGCCCTGGAAATGGGCTTGCCTCGATACTGGGTCCATGAGTCTGGCTTCAGCGGACAGCGCAAAGTTTGCCAATTTCTGGCTAAAGGGCACGTTCTCTTTATTGTAGTCAAGACCGGCGTTAACCTGCGTCGGCTGTACTTCTACTTCCTTAGGTACTATTTTGCTCTTGTCTGTTTCATATACTGCCGTGGCGTTTGTAGCATCGCTAACAATGCCGCTGCTGCCCTGATTATCGTAAGCTACTACGGCATTTGCGTCGTATGTTTTGGCACCAACTTGCACCATTTTTTTCTCGGTCAGTCCGGTCTTTCTTGAGGCTTCTTGCCCGTTCCCGTAGTCGATACTAATGCTATCGCCCTGCGCGTCCATTTGCGCGGCTATCTGCTCTTTGGTCAAACCACTGGTCTTTAAAGCTAGCTCTGTTAGTGAACCACTGCTCTGGTTCGTGCGCTCATGTTCGGCCAATTGCTTGTCTTGCGCGGTCGGTGTCGCTATGGATTGCGCATCGGAAGACGCCAGGGGTTTAACTTCTGAGGCTTTGTTCTGCTGGTCGCCCTGGTCGCTCGGTTTTACTTCCACCATTGGCCGACCCCTCACCTTCTCAGGCTCCCATTATGCCCGTGTGTGGCTGATAGGAAACTTGCTGCTATTTCCGGCAGGCGGGTCTGGGGTGGGTTGGGGGTGCCTCTGACGAGTTGGCAACGAGTTAGAACCAGTGAAGCTACACATGCAAGATTCGGGGTCTGAGTAACAACGGAACCAAAACGTACGTTAGTGATTAACGGACCATTCCCACAAACGACCATTTTTGAGAAGTTATCAATTGAGAAGCCCTGTTGACGAAAAATGCGAGGATTGGGCTTTTCAAAACTCATCTCAATTGCTCAGGCCGGATCTGACATAGCTCCCATGAGTTTTGAGAATTTCCCAATGACAGTTTTTTCCGCATGTATAAGCCTTTTGGTTGCTGCCAAGAAGCTTATCGTACGTTTTCGTTCCATTACTACTCAAACCCCTATTTGGTATAAGTGGAGAGCAAGGACCTGGCGCAAAACTACAAAAGGAAAGGCCTCTCAAGGGCAACAAGGCGGATGCTGAAAACAAGGCCATGAATGAGTTCCTTTTAGATTTAAGCCAAACGACCAAAACCGTATTCATCGCTGGTTATTCTGAGCAGGAACCATGCGACTCCTGTGAGCAGTTATTTACAAATAGAGTTCCTGAGAAACTCAAGGAGAGAGGCGTTTCTTATCACATTGCAGAAACCTCATGGACATTTGAGACTGCACCAGAAAGAATTGAACACGCAAGAAAACAAATGCCCCAAGCTGGTCGTCAGCGGAACAATCGATAAGAGAAGATAGCGAAAAGTGGAAATGAAAAACTGGGTTGAAAATCTCGCAGAGCGTTTCATTGAAGCTGGCATTGCCACGCCAGAAAAGATTCTTGGTTGTACCGACGAAGAAGTTTTGGAAATCGAAAAATTCTATAATCTCAAGTTACCTGACGCATATAAAGAATATTTGCTCAAATTCGGTAAACGGAGTGGCGACTTTTTGAGAGAGTGCGAAATTTATTATCCGCATATTCTTGAAAATAGAGAAGCTGCTGAAACGCTTTTAGATGCAAATACTGACTACAAGCTGAAGCAGTCTGACTATGTTTTTATCGCCCGATATGGATGCCAGTTTTGGTTCTTCCAGACTGAGGACAGAAACCCCAATCCCCCAGTCCTTCGATATACAGAAGACAGCTTAAAGCCAATTTTGCTAGCAGAGTCCTTTACGGCTGCAATTGAAATGGTGGCTAACGAGTACTTTGAGAGAGAAAAGAATCCACTCTTAAACGAAGACAGTAAATTCTTCGACTAAGCGATCGGAGAATTGCTCAGATGAAACACTGGATAGACGATCTTGCAATCCGCTTCATCGAGATGGGCATCGCCACACCCGATACGATCTGCGGATGCTCAGAAGAAGAGCTTTTAGAGATTGAAAAGTTCTTCAATCTGAAGCTACCAGGAGTCTACAAAGACTACATGCGCAAGTTCGGCAAAGCAAGCGGCGCGTTTCTTGAAGAGTGTGGGATTTACTATCCTAATGTTCTAAGAAACAGAGAAAGAGCTGAAACACTGCTCTCAAACAATACTGACTACCGGCTGAAGCAGTCGGACTTTGTGTTTATAACAACATACGGATATCAGTTCTACTTCTTCGATACTGAAAGCGAAAGCCCGAATCCTCCAGTCTTCAGGTACACAGAAAACCGCTCAGCCCCCATGCGTCTGGCAGATTCATTTGAAGATGCCATCGAAATGGCCGCAGCAGAGTACTTCGAAGAAGCGAAATTTCCTCTTCGGGAAGTGACGAGCAAATTCTCTGATTAATGGGCAATTAAACTGCAATTTCACACCTGCCATATGACGACGACCAGGCTGCGTCGGTTGGTAGCGACGAAACCGTGCCACTGATGCCGAGTCGGGGCGGTGGGTGGGCGAGTCAGCAGCCGCAGGCTGCGCCGTTTTTGCGCCGGTCTATTCCTCGCTGCGCCGCTCTTTTCAGTTTGCGCGGCTTTTTTGCGGCGGTAATGCGCCGGTCTGCGCCGCATTTTTCGCTGCTGCGCAGCAAAAAACATACACACAAAATAGCGCCTAGATATGTACCGGGCGTCCACCACATATCCAACGCGGACACCCACAACGTCCTGGGCGCTTGAGTCCTGGGCGCTTGAGTCCTGGGCGCTTGAGCCCAAGACTCAAGCCTGGTGCGGCTTCGGGGTTTCAAAATCGATCAGCGATTAATAACCCAATTCGCGGCGCACGGCAATAACTTTTTCTTTTGAGTCGATAACTCGGAATTCGCAGTAATCAGCACCCGGGTCATCGATATCAGTGCCAAAGATTTCGACCCGGTCGACAGCCGACAGGTCGATCTGGGTGGCATCGAGCTTTAAGGACTCAATGCAAAATCTGGTGGCGTCTTCGCCTCTTTTGGTGTCGTAAAGGTGCATGGCATTTCCTCAGTGGAGATATTTTACTAGAACGGGGCGGACTGGCCGAAAGGTGGCAGCGTTCGTTGCCACCCTGGGCTAACGATCAATCAAACGGCCGATTGGCCACGCTGCCAAAAGCCCGATACCGCGGCACAACATACCGGAGCCTTTTAACCCGGCCTGGCCTTTTGCTCCTGCCACCTTTACCAGCCTTTCCAGCCCTCTCATGCACCTTCCCAGAGCCTCTTTCAGTGTCCCTTGCCTTCATCATTGCCTTCCCTCCTGGCTGCGCGCGCACCCCATGCAGCAATGCCAGACACACGCCAGCCAGGGCCCCTTTGTCCAGCCTCGATATGACCCAGAGGGCTTGGGCTGGACAAAGGGTGGCGGCGTGTAGGCTTGTGTGCCGGGCATGGAAAGGAAGCAAGCAGCCAGGCAGCCAGAGAAACTAGCGGGGCAGGCTCTTAATGAAAGACGTTATTCAGTGGCGACTAATCTGCGGGCGCCGGCAGAAATTCTCGAGCTCTCATCCACCTATCGAGCTCACGGTAATGAGCAATAGCTTGCAAAATAGCCTGCTTAGAACAAGCAATACAACGCTCATGCTGCTCTTGATGCAACTCACTCACCAAGTCACAGGAATAAAGCCCGACCAAATCACAAAGCAAACTCTGCTCGATTGGGTTGATAAATCCCGCGCCACTAGCCATGGTGCTACCTCAGACAGGACAAATCCAGTCTAAAGAAAGATCAGGAAGTATCGAATGTGCGATAGCACAGAGTCAGCTAAAATATGGACCTTGCGTGCACGACTATCTGGAGATGAAAAATGGTAGAGACGGCGAAGAAACCTGAAATCACTAGAAGTCGAGTCGGAGCTTTGAAACGTGGAGTCATGCAGATTCTCTTGGGCTACCCGGACGGACTCCAAGCAAAGACTACACTTACTGAGCTATCCCAAATAGTCCCACCTACGGAATTTGAAGCTAGCGATTACCCCAACAGACCGGGCGACCGGCGTTATGAAAAAATTGTGCGATTCGCCAGCATCGATTTGGTCAAAGCCGGTTGGATGACCAAAACGAAAGGCAAATGGGCGGTTACAGAGGAAGGCAAAAAAGCCTTCGAGCAATTCAAAGATCCAGAAGAGTTTGAAAGAGAGTCATTTCGGCTCTTTAAGCAATGGCAGGCGTCTAAAGCGGATGCTCTAATGGAACTTGCTCAAGGACAACCAGAAGCTGCACTTGCTCTCGAAAGAGTAGTTGATGATGTAGGCACTGTTGTCGAAGCAGAGGAGATCGCTTGGTCCCAGATAGAAAAACACGTAAATCTCTTGAACGGCTATGACTTTCAGGAGCTTGTGAAGCATCTTCTAAAGGCGATGGATTACCACGTCTCGTGGGTGGCCCCAAAAGGCAAAGACGGCGGCGTCGACATTATGGCCCACTCGGACCCGCTTGGCACTTCGACTCCAAGGATAATGGTGCAGGTCAAAAGGCAAACCAATTCGGTAGATGCAAAAGATCTCCGATCCTTCCAGGCAGTTGTAGGGTCTCACGATGTGGGACTATTTGTCTGCTCTGGCGGCTTCACGAAGGAAGCGATTTCAGAAGCGAGAAAAAATCAGACTTGCCGCGTCACTCTGCTAAATCTCGAGCAGCTATTTGAGCAGTGGGTCAAACACTACGACAAAATCTCAGAAGAAGGCAAGCAATATCTGCCAATCAAGCCAATCTACTACTTGGACGGTGATAAGCCATGACCAACTTTGAAATTCAACGTCTAGTCAAAGAAATTGAAAACGATGCTTGCTCTTTGGGAGGAACAGGAGATTTTCCGGCAGTATTGCAAATCATCGTTATTGGCTCTATAGGCTTTATTCCACTCTACTTCCTGGCAATTTTCATCACCACAGACGTTCTCAAACTAACTGAAGGTATCTGGAAACTGACGGTCCCAACGGTTGTATACATTTACGGCTGTTCGATTGCGACTTTCATCATGAAAAGGTCTTATAAGAAAGCAATTACCAATAGATATGCCACCGACTCTCAATCGCGTGAATGCAAAAGTGAAGAATAGAAATCATTCAAAGAAGCTGGTGAAATTTGTATAGTTAATTAAAACCGTCCATGTTATTTAGAGGCAGGTAATGGCGTTAAACGAAGACCAAGTCAAGGAAATGATTTTCAGAATACTCTGCGCGGCCGAAGGCGCTAATTGGGAAATCTACAAAATAGAAAGGGGTTTGAACTATCCTGGCTCACTAATGATTGATGGGGATGTTGCATTCGAATTAACGACGAATGAAGAAAACGAAGCTGCTATGGAAGCCTTTGACCGTATGGAGAATGAACTTTACTTCGTTCGCTGGGTAGGGCATGTCCTAAAGCTAGTTGAAATTTGAGCGATCCCTCCCAGGCCTAAGCCTGCTAAAGTTTTGGTTACCACACTAAAACAATATGGAGAGACCGCATGAAGAGATCATCTAGTATCAAGGCAACAAATGTCAATCTTGAGAAGCTAAGATCCTCAATTAAGCTGGACTACAAGCAAGTAGACTTGGGTGACATCATAAGGTGTCAGATGGAAAACTTTGGACTTCAGCTTGGCTTGATTGTAATTGAGCAATTCATGCAAGCCGAAGTTGAGCAGCTCATCGGTCCTAGATACGGAAGAGAGCAACTGGGACAAATGAACCGCTGGGGCACGCAGCCAGGCTCAATTGTCCTGGGTGCGCAAAAGACACCAATTGCAAAACCACGGGTCAGAAAGAAGAACCAAGATGGCTCTAGTGTTGAAATACCGCTAGAGACCTACGCAGCTTTCAACGCCCCAGACGCGCTTTCGCAATCAGTCTTGAACCGCATGCTCTCCGGGGTATCGGGAAGAAATTTTGCTCAAACTGTTGAACAGGTCAGCGATGGGGCTGGTCTTAGCAAAAGCACCTTTAGCAGAAAAGCCATTAAAGCCACCGCTGCCCTGGTTAAGGCGTTTGAAGAAAGAAAACTCGACAAACTCAACATTCAGGTCATCCTCATCGATGGCACCCGAGTAGGTGATACTTTGAACATTGCTGCTGTCGGTATTGCAG
>JAUPUU010000154.1 GCA_030917395.1 Cyanobacteriota bacterium erpe_2018_sw_21hr_WHONDRS-SW48-000092_B_bin.40 | reverse complement strand
ATGACTATAAAACCGAGGGCAACAGAAATGAAGAGTGGGCAAGGCTAGTAGCAAAGTTTGCCGAAAGCTTTCTCACTCGCATCAACGCCGATTTGCTCAAGCTCGATTGGCCGGCACCAGTAAACGTTTATATGATGCCAGACAAAGCCTCACAGCATAAGTTTTTGCAAGAGCAAATGGACTACCCTGATATGTGCACAGGCACTATTTTGCCTAAACGCAATGCTCTGGTCTTTCATACAGACAGTGGCTTGGGTACAGCAGGCCATGTGATTTTTTCTCAGATCGCCCACAATCAGCTCGACAATGACGATTCTTTCTCAGGCCTAATTGCCTTTTTTGAAAAGCTTTATGGCTATCAAGAAAAAGGCAATTCGGCACTCTACTGGGGCTACCACAACCCCTGGCGCCTAAAGCTAGCAGCAAAGTCTTTACCAGACCTCACTCTTGCAAAGCTAATCAAGCTTTCGCAAGATAGCAAAGAAGATACTCAATGCGAAGAGCGGCTCCTTTCTGTTTTTGTCTTCAAAAAAGAGAGACTAAAGCGTTATATCGAACTAGTTGCCGCCAACGACCGCCGGGGCTATGGTACTTTTTTAGAAGCAGCCTTTGACAAACCAATCGCACAAATTGAGCCAGACTGGCACCAATACTTACTCGACGTGAAGAAGAACCTGGCCAAGCTAGAAGAAATTCCAGCCAGTGAATTCTTTCTTTCAAAAGCAGCCTTTGATAAATTTGTCGGTGAACACCGCGACAACTTTAAAGACCTGGCCTTACACGCCAGTAACAGAAGCAGCAAATTTGAAAACACACCGGTGGCTTCAGCTGATGTTTTAGGCAGGACGATAGAAACAAGCAAAAACGCACCAGGCGTGCTACCTAAAGGCTGGATTCGCGCTGGTTCTGACCCGAACCAGTACGAAATGGGCCTAGACAAAAGTGTTAGCCACAATGGCACCACATCTGGTTACATTAAAGCAATTGACCCAAGCATCAAGGGCTTTGGCACCCTGATGCAAGGCTTTTTAGCCGAGCCATTTGTGGGCAAGAAGGTCAAGCTTACTTGCTACACAAGAACCAGAGATGTAAAAGACTGGGCCGGGGTTTGGATGCGAGTGGACGGCCCCAGTGGTACAAATGGAAACAGTGGTTATTTGTCCTTCGACAACATGCAAGACCGGCCAATCAAAGGAACCACGGACTGGACAGAGCGCAGCGTTGTACTCGATGTGCCCCAAGGTAGCTCATCTATAAACTTTGGCATTCTGCTATCGGGCGGCGGCCAGGTATGGGTTGATGACTTTGCCTTTGCCGCCGTTGGCGAGAGCGGTAAACCTTCAATAAAACGGGCATCTTATATTAACGATGAACCGACCAATCTAAATTTCGACGAAGCAAAGGAACCCTAGCTCTTATAATTGAGTATTACTGGTGGTGTGAATTACCCGCAGCGCAGAGCTATAGACGGCGACGCGCTCTACAGTCAACCAATGTCATTTAATCTTGGCACTTCGTAGCCAGGGAGTACACTAAGCAACTAGAGACAAAACAACAAGAATAGACTCAAAAACAAACGAACTCAAAAAAACTAGCTGCCTGATACACTCAATTCAAAGCCGCACCAGAACTAGGATTGCCAGCTACAACTAAATGTGAAACAAGCCCAGAAGAACGAGCAATGAAAACTCTCTATAGACAAGGGGACGTACTGCTGGTTTCAGTAGAAGAACTGCCCGAAGACGCGCTAGAAGAAGCAGTCAAAGATAGACTGGTTCTGGCCCATGGCGAGGTTACTGGTCACGCCCACGTGATTGACCCTGCCATGGCAAAAGCCTTTAGATCAAACCAAGACCGCTATCTAGAAGTGCAATCAGGAGCGGCCTTGTGCCATGAGGAGCACGCCACCTTAAAGCTCAAGCCCGGCTTTTACAAGATTGTGATTCAGCGCGAGTACAGCCCCGGAGAACCCCGCCGAGTATTAGATTAACTGACATGGCTCAAACAAACACCTCAAAACGCTCCGTCACAGCTAGCGATACAAAAGCGATTCGCCAATTCTTGTGCGACCACCTAACAATTCATCGACGCCCCAGGGCCACAGACCGAAAGAGTGCCGGAAAAGCAATCTCCGAGCTATATCGAATTGCCGAAGCGCAAGAACCCGTCATACTGTTTTGTAAGAATCCCGCTGACTTAGGCCTATTATCTACGACTATATTATTAGCCTTGCGCTCAGGTCGAAAGTTTAGAACATGGAAAAGCCTTGCCGATCTCATCAAAGACAAACAGTGGCATGCGATTATCAGCGATCTGCGTAAGCAAACAACTTTGAAAAAACTGTGGTCCAGCTATCAAAATGATTCTGACCAAACAAACAATCGAAAATCTCCCACGAGAACGCTGTCGCTCTATACAAACATGATTTTCAAAGAAGACTTTATTGCCAAATTGCGCAACCTGACGGCAAAACATGCCGACGCTGACTTTTCTAGCTGGATAGAGTCCCCTCTCAAAATAGACTTTAGAACAGCAGAGGTATGGGAAAACATACAGCTGAATGAAACCGAAACTCTAGCACTAAACGATTTTACCTTCAGGGGCGGATATTTCAACTGGAAGCCCTTCGTGCTTTCTGCCTTTCCTGAATTCCAAAACGAGAGTGAACCTTTTCTCCGTCAACAGCAGACACTGGCAACCTGGACCGAACTCGACTTTCAGTGGCTATTTCTCCATCAAGCACTCCTATCGCATTATGGCCGCTCTGTTTACAGCGAAAATTCACTAAGACTAATAGACGCTCTTTCTGCGCTCGAAAGCAGTGCCTATGCATGCATTTTTCTCAACGGACTATGCATAGTAAGCGACAAACCCACCACCCTGCGCTACGACAACAGTCACAGATTGCATGACGAGCGCCGCCCAGCAGTGGCCTTTGCTCGTGGAAACGGTCTTTATGCCTTGCAAGGAATTTGCTTATCACCGCTTGCTGTGACGGATATTCAAGCATATGGTATTGACGCAATTCTAAAAGAAAATAACATCACCACCCGCCGATTGCTGATCGAACGTTATGGCCGCTCTAAATTCATCATAGACAGCGGAGCGAAAATAATTCACAGCGATGAATTCGGCGTTCTATACAGGAAAGAAATTCCTCATGACGAGGCCTTGCAAATAGTTAAGGTGATCAACTCTACCCCAGAAGCGGATGGCTCATACGCTCACTACTTCCTTCGAGTGCCGCCATTTATGGAGAGGGCAAAGCAAGCAATAGCATGGACATTCGGCATTGACGAAGACGACTACAATCTTACCGATCAATCGTGATACCAACAGAGGAGGCAGAGAATAATTTTTCTTCGCCGATCTCGAAACCTTCGTAGCAGGATCTAGTGGCCCATTTTCTCGTTTGTGCAAGGCCTGAAATTTTTGTCGAGATCACTTTTTTGGCCACCGGCGAGAGCGGTAAAGCTTCAATAAAACGGGCATCTTATATTAACGATGAACCGACAAACCTAAATTTCGACGAAGCAAGAAGAGAATAAGAAATCTGTGCCCTACCAAATAATCGATAACGTCGCCTATGGCAGCGCTGAACTCGAAATCAAAGAAGTCTTTGAAAAGCTACCAGAGTTT
>JAUPUU010000153.1 GCA_030917395.1 Cyanobacteriota bacterium erpe_2018_sw_21hr_WHONDRS-SW48-000092_B_bin.40 | reverse complement strand
TTATAAATAGAAGTACCTGTGCGAGTAGACACAGCTTTGCCCATCGCTTAGCCAGTTGGTTAGGCAGGCTTCTCTGACAATCAATTCTGAGGGAAAGAATTTGTCGTTGTAGACTTCGACGATTGCTTGCCACAACGGATTGTAGTCTACAGATTCATTTGTGGAGAGTTCTTTTACTCTTGCCGTTACCGCCTGTCTTAACTTGCGATCAATGGGCTCATATTCGTTCCACGGTCTACCATTGTCAATTATCATATGCAAGTAGACTTTGTCTGATGATGGTTCGAGTCGATGGCCTAGAGCGTCTAAAGTAAATACTTCTATTGTGTAATCTTCATTGTGTAGCCACTCATCGGTGCGTCGATCGAGAAAACATAGATATTCCAGATCCTCTAGCGTGATTGCTTTGCATTCAGCATTGACCGTATGAAAATCTACTTGCATGAGCTGCTTACCCAAGTGTATGAATTTAGGACTGACAAGAGAACCGTGCCAAGTTGGCCTCAGGCTCTCGCAGAAAGTTATGCAGCCGAGTTCAGGAAACTCATTTTTCAGAGCCTTCTGTATGTCTTCTTCGATTGTAAACAGCGACTGAAAGTGAATTGCCCTTCCCGATAGTTCTGGAAGGGCTTGGTATTTTACGTGCTGAAGAAGATAGTCAACGGCGGGCTGGTTAGCGAATTCTTTCGGCCCGGTGTATTTGCACGGAGTATATGGGATAGGAATGCTTTGTTGCCTTCCGAATAGTTTCTTCCAAAAGTTCATCACTGAGGTCGCTCGATAGATTGCTTGTTCATTTTAGACATACCCAAATTAGCATGTGCGAAAATTCTTCATCGTTCTAAGTTAGAGCTGCACCGCTCATGACTTTTTCAACCAATCAAAGAAGCCTGGCGGTTTTCTTTCTTTGAGAATTTTATTGGCTCTTTCTCTTACTAGTTCATGTGGATCTCGACTAGCGATTTTGAGTAATTTGGTCGCCTCCACTGAACTCAATCGATACAGAGCTTCGACAGCATGTTTTCGCACTAAATGGTGCTCATCTGAAAGTAAGCCTTTGATTGCGTTTAGTGCTTGCTCGCCGTGAAGGGAAAGATCGACTTGTATAGTAAGAACAGGGTTTAATCCTTCGTAACCACTGTGCGTCACCCAGAATCGAACGGCATTTGCCAAAGGCTCTATTGCTTCGACGTTCTCTACTTTTCCTAAAATTCTTGAGCACGTGTAGGCTCTGTCTGTTGTGTCTTGAAGAGCGGGCGCAATGGCAGTTACCGATTGAGCTGAAAGTTTTTGCTTCATTGCCAGCAACGATTCCGCGGCCTCTAGCTTTAAATCAATTGGTCCTTCTTGGATCGCCAATGCTAGTGAATCAAAGGCTAGTTTTGAACTGAACTTAGAGAGGAATATGGCCGCAGTGATTTGGACGGATTCGTCTTCATCTGAGAGGCATGATGCTATTGCTTCTATGTCGTCTTCGCGGTGGTGAAAAGCCAAGGCGTTAATCGCCTGCTTTCGATCGCGGGTATTTGATGATTTGATTTGCTCTAAGTAATGCTTTCGCGTATTGGTAGCCCAGAAGTTTGGAGCCAGGTCTAGATTGGCTGGAAGGTACTTTGGGCAAGGATTGCTTGTGACGCTGCTATTTGGAATCGGCACCTCGAAGGTCGTGACCAAGAATTCTTGCAGGCTCTCAAATCTCTCAACTCCGGGCACCCAGCTAGCGAACAAAACTGCTTGCCAATCGCCATCTTCGTTTATCGCTGCTGGGTTCAAGAGAATGACTGCTTCATGGCTGAAAGATATTTGTAGCATTCCAAAGAGGTCACCGGCCAACTCTTCCATGCCGCTATCTGGACCGCCATACATGTCGGCCCACTTATAGTTTGCTACGCTGAACCATTCAATTTCTTCTGTGCCTAAAAACGATTGGACGTGATAGTTTGGGGTGTCAAAGCCGTTGCTAGCTTTTAAGAATTCACGGTATGAAGGAGGCAGACTCGTCCCTAGATGCTCCTCTAGGGCAGTTAGATCACTTTCTGTTGCTCCCGGCTGTTTTGACCATTCGGGTTGTAGCTCTATCGCACCCGCTAGAAACTCAGCCCAGTCTGCTGTATTCATTTCAGTTCCTTTAGCTGGTTATTTCCATGTTCCCGGCTTTCCCGCTAGCCATTCATCAAGATCGCGACTTACGGTCAAGCCATCCTGTTTGTACCTAACAAAGACCTTTCCGTTTTGCTCTTTCCCTATAAATGGATAGGTATCGATGGCCTCGTGTGTACAACGATAGAAGAATGGACCCCACTCTTTCTTGGCTATAATTGAGTGCGCAGATGAGCCTAGTGCTCCGTTTTCCACGTAGTTTTCTTCAACTTGCCTAGCTCGGCTGAAAGTGTGGGCGGTTGAGGGACATAAATAGCAAATGCAAAATGCCAATAAGGGAACGCAAGGCACCGAGATGATCAGTAGCAGCTCGCACGATCTTTGCAGACAGCCTTTTCCTAGGTGGAGAATGATACTCGTTAACAGCAGGGATGGAATCGAAAGAGCGAACCACAGTCTCATTTGTTGCAATTGTGGGCTTTTGAATTCTAGGTTGTTACTAAGCAATAGGAAGTTGCAGACAATGAATACAATAACGGTCACGAGTATGGCCACTGCCCATTCGTTTCTTCTATGTTGGCTATCAATCGGAGCTCCGCTTCGGTTGCGAGCTGAGGCTTGTTCCAAGTAAACACCTTTGTGCAGTAGCAAAAGTAGTTTAGCTCATCCACCCCTGGGCTAGCTAAAATAGCGTACTTCCCTCACTCCTTTCCAACAGAGTTGCCCTAACTAGGCTATCATCGCTAAAAGACCGTTTCCAAAGGTATTCTGCTGTGAAACTCTCCGCAATTGTCATGGCCCTGTTGGTCTCTGGTTTTGCCTGGAGCACGCCAGTTTTGGCTGTAGAGCAATTTGGATTGTATGATCTTCGCGGCAAGGAGATCTTGCCCTGTAGATATGCTGAAGTTCGAGAAATTGGCAATGAGCAATTTGCTGTTACTCCTTTTATCGGCGGCCCAGCGCCAAAGTTTGATTTCGCCATAGACCGAATGGGCGCCAGAGTTAACCGCTCGATTCCTGCCAAGCCTTCGCCATATGATGCAAGCGATGTTCCCTATGTTCATTTCTCTGAGCAAGGCAGTAAGTGTCTTAGGTTTGGCTTGAAGCACAGAGATGGTCGAGTAATTATTCCGCTTTCGGAAAACACATTGGCTAGTGTTGTAGATGCTGGTGATGGCCGTTATACCGTCATGGAGTGCTTGCCTAACTCATCGTATGTCTATTATCTTCTTGATCGGAGTAATATTATTGCTACCTTGCTTCCAGATATAGAGCCCCGTTTCTATCAGTATTCCTGTGGTCTAATGGCCGTTAATGTCTTGAAGGAAGTTCCTCCAAGTGCGGCCGGGAAGGCTGGTTCTACAGCTCGTGCGATTGGTTTTATCGATAAAAGAGGAAAACTTGTAGTAACCCTGCCAGAAAATGTTGATACCGAAGGGTTCTCTGATAATGTCGCTACGTATGGAATTGGCAATGCCAGCGAGTCTTGGTCATACATAGTTGATACTACGGGTCGTACCATAAAGTGCACAGTGCCAAATTCTTATATGGGTAAATTTAAAAACGGTCGCGCAGTTTTGACTGCCAGAAATCTAGAAAAACTGCAGCGTGGATTGGTCGATAAGCAAGGTCGTTTGCTACTTCCTGCAATCAATCACCTTGTTGAAGATCATGGTGGCTATTTCTTTATCGAGAAAGACAACATTTTTAGCGTATTAAAACAAGACTGCTCCAAAGTCTTTGACTTTCCGAAAGAGACCACTTCAGTTTTGCCTTGTGGCGATAATGGTTGGTTTGTCTTTGGTATCGGCGGTAAAGCAAGAGAGTTTCAGCAACCAAACGAACCTTATGCCGGTGCCAAGTATGGCTTTGTCGACGGCCGGGGAGTGATTAAGATACCGGCTCAGTTTGATAGTGCCACGGCGTTCGAGAATGGTATAGCCATTGTTTCTAAACCGCTGCTTGGGGCAATAGATGAGAGTGGCAAGTTTCTGCTGCCAGCCGAGTTTAAGCAGGTGGTTAGAAGCCGACAGCAGGCAATAGTGTCAAGAGAATTTCCTGATTTTAAACCGACCTACCCTAAATCTGTAGCTGATATGGAAGCCCAGCTGCAGCTTGCTGCGGTCAGCCCCGATTTGTTAGCCCTGCGGCAAATGCAGAGTTTGAGCTATGCTTACTATGCCAACCTTAATAGGGTCGACTTGGCAGCCAGGTTCGACATGTTGCTGGCTAATAAAGTCTGTCCTGTGTGTCATTCAGACAAAGATGTGCACCCGGTTGCCTATGGTCTTCATTCAATAACTGTTCCAGGGCAACTAGGAGGTGGCTGCGAAGTGAGTTTCTCTAGCCCGCGGTGGGGATGCATAAAAGATGGGGTGGCATTTTGAGGGCTGACGCATGAAACTGACAAAGTCCTTTTTTAAATCAACCAAGGGCGTAATCATAATTGTGCTTGGCATTTTGTTTGTAGTTTTTGGTGTAATTGGCGCCCTGGCAACCGCTGCCTATAACAAAGTCAGTCAATCCGACAGCACGTTTCCTGTAATGGCCTTAACAGACGCGCTATCAATTGCTTTTGACGAGCAGAAGCTAACCCACTTGTATCAGTCTGAATTGGCCATGGTAGATGCTTTTCGTGCCGCTCGGGCCGATAACTATGACAAGATGCATCGTAGTTTTGACACTGCCGTGGACGAAATGTCTGAGGCTGTGGGCGAGAACTCAGCTCTGACCTGTTCGATAATTTCGATTCAATCTATGGAAGAGGGCGGCTTCGGAAAGTTGTCTATTGTCGAAGATTTAGAGCGGCGAATAATCAAATCATTACCCAAGAGTAAGCAATGTAAGGCTCTGCTAGCCCTTAGTAAGTCGCGACTGCGGTGGGCCTTAGAAAACCAGGGTAAATACGACCTGGCACTTTCGGCACACAACGAAGAGCTTGCTTATGCCGAGAAGAATGATAGCTCCGCTGATAAAGCTGAGTTACATGAATCTCTGCAAGCGCTCGCACAGTTTTATGAAAAATTTCAGGTCTACGACAAAGCTTTCCAAACTTACGAGAGGTTGCTTTTACTTGATAGAGCCTTGCCAGCTAGCGAGAAGAAGAATAGCCAGATTGCCCGGATATTGACACATGAAGCTGGCTTGAAATGTAAGACTCACGAGTTTCCCCAAGCTATTGCGCTATTTGGAAAATCTATTAATTTAGCACCAAATGTAGCAAGTACTTATTCGCAACGTGGACATATGTACAAACAAGATTTGAGTGAGTAACCCTCAGCAATTGCTGATTACAGCAACGCAATCGAGCTGTGTAAAGAGAAAGAGAAAAACAGCAAAGAAAAAACCGGTTGGGTGTATCGCCCGATTAATTTCTATCTACTTTGTCGAGCAGTCGCATACAGTGAGAACAAGGAATATGAGAAAGCTCTTGCCGATTTTTCCGCTACTTTGTCCGATGACCCAGACTATTCAGCGGCCTATTGTCACAGAGGTGAGACCTGCAGCAAAATGGGCAGTTTAGAGCGAGCCCTATCTGACTTCGATAAGTCTATAAAAGCGAGCCGCCGCCATCCAGATGCTTTAACTTATATGCTACGCGGCGACGCTTATCGAAGAGCGGGGCGCTATAAGGAAGCCTTGGCCGACTATGAGACTTGTTTGCTCAAAGCACCCAACGACCCTCGTTCTTTTACTAATAGAGCGGCTATGTTTGAGCAGCTCGGTCAGCATCAGAAGGCTCTCGCCGATTATGCTTCGGCCGAAAAATGCTTGGCTCAATATGCTCCCAAGCATTTGTTGAGCAAGACTATTGAAAATATGCCCGAGTGGAAAGAGCGAATGGCCGCCACATTGCATGATGGCCGCGCAAAAGTGTATGACTCACTCAAACACAAGCAATGAGAAGTTCCTCCCATGTCAAAAACCAATAAAATAATTGTTTTGACGAAT
>JAUPUU010000152.1 GCA_030917395.1 Cyanobacteriota bacterium erpe_2018_sw_21hr_WHONDRS-SW48-000092_B_bin.40 | reverse complement strand
TCGGGCGACAAAGTTCCAAACTCTGGCCACAACCTTGCTGACCCAGTTGCAGAACGCCACAACCTGTTTCCAGCACCAGCCAAGTACCGCTGCTACTTTGACAGACAGCCAGTTCCACACTCTGGCGACAAAGTTCCAAACTCTGGTCACAACCTTGCCAACCCAGTTGAAGAACGCCACAACCTGCTTCCAGCACCAGCGAAAAACCGCTGCTACTTTGGCAGATAGCCAGTTCCAGACTCGGGCGACAAAGTTCCAAACTCTGGTGACAACCTTGCTAACCCACCTCAGCAACTTCTTTGCCGGTTTAACACAGCCCAGGTATACCAGCGGAAAGATGTGACTATAGGTGAGCACTGCGACGAGCAGACTCAAAAGCGCGGCCAGTGGACCGGCAATTGTAAACAACAAAATCAGGCTTCCAGCAAGAGCAAGCAGTGCTGACATGCCACCAAGAGTTCTATGCCAGGCATTGCCATCGTAAACTTGCTTTCGCAGTGGCTCTGCCGTCTTCAGCCAGAGTAAATAGAAAAGCATGAAGAACCCGATCACAGCCTTAATCGGAATTTCAAGCAGTTTGAGGAGCGGATTTTTCCATGAGCTTTTATTCTTTTCTTGCACGATATTCTTTCCAAGAAAAATAGACGAAAATTCTCAAAAATTCGGTTCAGCCGTATCGGCAAAACCAGGCACATGCAAGCTAGAAAGGCGCTGAAACCAACGCCTTTCTAGCTTCACAAGTCAAACAGAGACAACAGCAAAGCTTTACGGCTGAAGTCGCCAGCTAAGGTCAGCAGTGCCCTAAAGCACTAGAGGCACTCAAGCACTAGAGCTGTTTTAGCTCGGCCACCAAGGGCTGGCATTCGGCGATCTTTGCTATGCGGTTGACGCAATTGTCGTTTTCCCGACGGCAGATCAAACACTTCAACGCCCGACTCACCAAGCACGGCCAGGGTGTCTTGGTCAAGAAAGCGAAGCTGTTGAATCAAGCCGCCAGCAAAGGTTTCGATGCAACCAAGACGCGACTTTAGGAAGCCTGGTAAATACCAGTAAGGCGCACCAGTTACGGTATCGCCAACCTCGAAAGCAAACGGTACAGAGTCAGACATGCAAACGGCTTGAGCATTCTCAACATTCAAGAGCCAAACCTTATTACCATCACCAGCAAATGCCATCCCTGGCCCCGCAGGCTGAGCCGCGATGGAAAAGCAGTTCCAACTGCATTCAGAATCAAGTCGTGCTGCCCCTTGACCAAGAACTTCAAGGCGGACGATGCCGCCTTGACTGCCGCAAATATACAGCTCGCAGTTGGAGGCCGAGAAGGTAATATCGACAATGTTGCCCATGTCGCAGAGCCAAGCATCAAAAACCAAGTGCGGCTGATCGAGATCAAGATTCCAGACTTCCACCACACCGCCCGTGCTACCAAGAGCGACATAGCGGCCATCACTGCTAGTCTTGATGCTATAAAGCTCACCTGCTTCAATACGAGATGGCAGAGGAGCAACTTGCCGACGACACTGCAAACTATAGCGCTGCACCTTCCCAGAATCGTCGCCAGCGTATAGCAACTCGGTAGCCACACGTCCATCATCATCGAGAAAATCACGAGTAACAGCAACAGTGAGGTTATGGGCTCTGGGTACAGAGCGCCGCACAACACCATTCCCCGTGAGGCGAGCCAACTCAAGCTCGCGCCAGGGGCCAACAATACTAACTAAATACCGGCCACTCGCCGAGAATGCAGCGCGGCAAATACTAGCCGGGGAACCAGCAGCAGAAACAATCGTTCGGAGCCTTGTCATCACTAATCTCACTTTAGGAAAGAGGTTAAAAGAGAGCCTGTAAAGACCCTTTGAGAAAAGCACACAAAACAAAGCAAGCACAAAAACGAGATGCGGCTGCACAGCCGCATCTCCAAACACGTTGATACTATGGACGCCAGGAACTAGGCGAAGGAAGCCTACGAGTCGCTCTCGACTTCCTCATCGATATCCTCATCGAACCCACCTGAATCATCAGAATCATCAGGATAGAAGGGCCCGATCTCTTCAACATTGCCTTGCGGCAGACTCTCGTAATCGATGCCCTGATCCTTCCACCGCTGCAATCCTGTCTTTCGCCAGCACTCGGGTGCATCCTTCACCGGATACTGCAGCTCTCCTTGATCTTCGATGTTCAAGACTATGGCATCCATTCCAACTGTCCGAACCAACTCCTGCGCGCTGACGATGTGCGGGATACCGCCATAGAGGGAACTCCCATAGAAATGAGCATAGGTGCCAGCATAGACCACGAAATCCTTGCGGTCCAAAATCCAAATACCTTTGTCAAAATTCGCCTTGGTCATGTTTGTCATAGCAATGTGTCCAGTACTGAAAGTGAAAGTGAAAACCGGTCTAACACAAAGATATCGAGCAGCGGCACCACCACAACGGGCACCACTGCTCTAAGGTTTTGCCGCCACCGTTAAGGCCGAGGCAAACTGTCGATGTAACGAAGCGCCAAACTAAGCGCTACGATGGAATGATTGTCGGCAATCTTCGAGCCAATCTGCGCCATCGCCTCTTCACGGGACCAAAGGCAAACTTTGAGATTATCTTCAGAACCGCTCAGTCTCGCAGTTAAACGGGCCTGATCCACTTGCAGTTGCACCAGGAAATAACCAGGAACCACAGCACTTGTACCAGAGTTCTCGGCGACGTTGCCCAGGTGAGTAACAGAAGCAACCACAGCGCCAGCAAACACCTCTTCGCCCAGCTCTCGAGCAACGGTGCCGAGCGGCAAATCACCGATTTTGAGAGTACCAAGCTGGCCTTGAATTTGCGCCTGATCTAGCTTCTCGCCAAAGCCGCGGGGAACCTCATAGGTCCAATGACAGAGAGGCAAACGCCACTGTTTGACCAAAGCGAACTTGCCGTTGACTAGAACAACTATCACAGCACCGTCACTGACTCCACCATTGGCATTGAAGCGCACAGTGAATTCACCCGCTGCACCACCAGGAAATACAACAGCCAATTTGACATCGGTAAAGAAGCGACGAGAATGTTCGTAAATTTCGACAATACGGACAATCTCAATTTCACCTTCAGTGCTCAAGCCGAGCTTTCGCAAAGGTTTCAAGCCACGACTCTCAAGCTCACTGTTGATGGTTTGAAGCCGCAATGTTCTCTCTTCGATTTTCTGATTCATGATCTATCCTTCTGCCTCGGCAGAAAAGGTTTTGAAATGGAAAGGGAAGCCTCTGCTTCCCCCGGAAGTAACCCTTCCGAAATTAACTACTCGTGACACAAGCTATCTAACGTTTTACTCGGGCAACAACGCGAGAATAAACAAGAAGTTGCCAAAGTGGTGACAACCAACTGCTTCCAGTGCTGGCTGAAAGCGCATGGTCTTGGGCTGGAAGACTGGCATGCGGAAGTCATCAAGCGTGAATTCGATCAACTCGATGCCGCCATCGCCCAATACAACCAAAGTATTCGAATCAGGCACGAACTGCAGCGAGCTAATTCGGTTCATACTCCTCAGGCAGGGACGAACACCCTTATGCCTGAGGGGATTAGAAACGAATAGTTGATTACCGACGCCAGCATACGCGACCAGGCCAGTATTGGAATCACAAGTGATTGTCTTGAGGCACATATTGTTGACCTGCTGTTGGTCATCAATGAGAGCACCCAGACGAACTGGCTCTGCCTCGTCAGCCAGGCCCATGCTGAAAAGACAATTGAAATCAGTAGCGACCAAAAGCTCCCCAGTGACAACGCTAAAAGTTAACTCCTGCGCTGCACCTGGGACTGAAGCGCTAAGCTCCAACTCGCTTTCTCCATCGGCAGAAATGCGAAATACCAGAATCGTTCCCTTACTTCCTCCAACAGCAAGAAGCTGCCCCTCATCACCGTAGGTAAGACTGACCGGCCATTCATCAGCAGAGGCAAACTGGCAATAGATAGGCTCCAGCAGCTGGTCTCGCCCCAGGTCAATGCGATAGATACAGCAGTCATCAACAAAGCTCAATGCCAACTGACTAGCGCAAGGGTGATAGACAGCTGCTCCAGCCGTGCTGCGGAAGAATGTCGATCGCAGAGACTTTTCATTCAGCTCTACCACATAACCACGCTCTTTATTGCCCTGCAATTGGCATTTGGTCAGGTCATGCAATTGCGGTGGCGCGTCATCAAAAATCACAAGCACAGTCTTTGGACTACCAGGTTCGAAAAGCACTCTCCGTGGCGATGCGCCAGTTTGTGCATCTAACAGAACAAGCACAGTCAAGGTACTCTTTAAATCAGACATAACAGACTCCAGTCGTTTAAATGGGTTGTTCATCGAACTATGCGTGACTACGCAACAGAGTTCTGTCGGGGACAAATTTGTTCTTGAGGAAGTGTTTTTGTGTTTCCGGCGTTTTCTCTTGAAAATCATTTGCGATGAATATCCTTACTGTTAACTAAAGCGACTCTCAATAAGCAAGCAGATCTGGCCACAATCGAAATACAATTCGGGATTAGTGCGAAATCAGCTGCTCCGCAAGCTAGACCAGCTCTACAAGCTAAACTAGCAGCCTCGAGAAACAACCGAGACAAACTCGGAACAACAAATTCTCGACGGCGCCGCCTAGCGCCGCTCGCGCGAGACACGCAGCTAGAGCCAATCTCCGAGCCAGCCACAGCAAGCCAACGGCAATAGCCGAGCACACCAGATACGGTGCTCGGAGAAGAAGAGCGCAGCAACCAAATTTCCCTGAGGCCTGCTATTGCTTAGACTAAAGTAGAACTGTTGCAACGCTGTTGCACGAAACACCACAGTAAGAATTTGCTTTACTCTTTCGACAAAGCCTAAGCGTTATATATCTTATGTTCACAATATGTTCTTGCTACCCAGCTAAACTGACTAAGTAAGTTTCAAGTCAGCGCACAGTTAGCACCAAGAGAGACAAAGAATGAAGCACGATTCGGCGATTTTCTGGTTTCGCCAAGATTTACGGCTGTCTGACAACCCTGGCCTTATTGCGGCGGTCAACTGGGCAGCCGAGAACCAAGGCAAGGTTATACCGGTTTACATTTGGGCGCCCGACGAAGAAGGCATGTGGCCCCCAGGAGGGGCAACCAAAGTATGGCTGAGTGAATCGTTAAAGGCGCTAGCTAAAGAAATCGAAAAGCACGGGTCAAGACTGCGCATATTTGAAGCTGATCCGCAGATTAGCGAAGACAAGCCCAAGCAGTCGAGCTTGAGCATCCTCGCGGCTGTGGCTGAAGAACTTGGCGCTGGCGCAGTCTTCTGGAATCGTCGCTACGAGCCAGCAGCGATTGCCCGCGACAAGGAGATCAAATCGACTCTCAAAGCCAAAGGCCTAACAGTAGAAACTTTTAACGGGGCCTTGCTCTTGGAGCCCTGGCAGGTGGCGACGAAAGAGGGCAAACCATACCAGGTCTTCACGCCGTACTGGCGCACTTGCCTTAGTCAGATACAAGTTGAACTTGAACCGCCCCTAGAAGCGCCGAAAACAATATCCTCAAAAAAGTTGGCAGCAACAGACACAGAGAAACTAAGCTTCGAATGCAGCTTGGAAGACTTGCACCTGCTTCCCCACATTAAGTGGGAAAAAGGCATCACCGAAGCATGGATGCCCGGCGAAAAAGGCGCACTCAAGCAACTCGACAAATTCTTGAACGACGGACTGGATGATTATTCAGAGATGCGCAACAGACCAGACATAGAAGGCGTCTCGCGCATGTCACCGCACCTTCACTTTGGAGAAATCAGCCCACGCAGCCTGTGGTTTATCATCAAAGAAAAAGCGGAGCACTTCAAAAACGAAAAGAGCAAAGCCGCAGCCCTTTCATACCTGCGCGAAGTGGGATGGCGAGAGTTTTCACACCACCTGCTCTATTACTTCCCCCAAACGCCTACAGAGCCCCTTAGAGGAGACTTTAAACTATTCCCCTGGGAGAAAAACCCAGAAGCTCTACGGGCCTGGCAAAAAGGCCTGACCGGTTACCCCATCGTTGACGCCGGCATGCGCGAACTATGGCATACCGGAATCATGCACAATCGTGTGCGTATGATTGTCGCATCCTTCCTGGTAAAGCATTTGCGGCTGCCCTGGCTGGCTGGCGCTCAATGGTTTTGGGATACTTTAGTTGACGCTGATTTAGCGCAAAACACTATGGGATGGCAATGGTCGGCAGGCTGCGGCGCTGATGCGGCGCCATATTTCCGCGTTTTCAATCCAATCTTGCAAGGTGAGAAATTCGACACCGACGGGGCCTACGTGCGCAAGTGGGTGCCGGAGCTAGCAAAAATGAAGAGCAAATATATTCACAAACCTTGGGAAGCTCCGCCACTAGAGCTAATTGCCGCTGGGGTGACTCTGGGAGAGAACTATCCTTTGCCGATTGTCGAGCATGGTGAAGCACGTAATCTGGCGCTGGCTGCTTTTCAGAAATTGAAAGAGAGTCGGGTGGGGGTTAGTTAAGCTCTCGGGAACCCCTCAGGCGCTTCACCCGATAAATTAGCAGGTAGGCCTCAAGATAAAGTGGCGCGACCTTACTGCATCAACTTCTCGAAATCGCAGTAACGCAGAGAGTGGCCCGCAGCGACATCGTGCTTAAGCTTAGCGCCAAGCACCAGTAGTGGTGCCGAAATTGCCGTGTAGTAACGCTGCTTAGCAGACAAATTAGTGCTTGCTACATCTTCGGCCTTAAGCGTCTCGCCCTTCTTCAGGGCGCGCTTAGCCACCAATGTAGAGACCGGCGCATCGACGTATTGACAATGAATAATATCGCCCTTGAGAGCCTGACAATTTTCACTTACAGTGCGCCCAACAATTTGCCAGGGAGTGCAACAGATAGAATCAATAAATTGCTCTTCGACAATATAAACAGGCTCGATATCTTTCAAGCCAATTACTTGGCCGCGTTTAACTCGATCTCGCCAGCGATAGACCAAAATACCCTGGCGGGGGTCCACCTGCACCGCAGCGGGGCAAGAGGCCTCAGCTAATTCAATTTGCTTAGCATCGGCCTTATCAAAATTCTCAATGGTGAGCACGGCCCCTTCATTGACAATACCCATGATCTTCTTACCGAGAACAGCAGACCTGGCGACAATAGCATCAGGCGGAAGGCTCTCGGGATCGACTTCAAATTCTGCCAGATCACTTTCGCTCAGTACACTCGGGGCCATAATGCGACGCTCAACAAACACCACTCTTCCCTTTGTATGCAAGCCTTTAGCTCGCCAGGCAGAGAGCTTATTACGATAGACAAGATTACCCATCTGGCCAAAAGAAAACATAATTATCGGAGCTAAAAACAAATATGCCGCCATAGTTAGCACCAGCACCAGTGGCATAGGAAACCTCTGCCAGAAATTTGTGGCTGGCGCCAGAGGTGCATCTCTAAGGGAACAGACAAAACGCTTACAGGCCAGATCTGCGGCCGTGCGCCGTTTCTTATCGCAAAACAAACCAGCCAGAACTCCAGCCATTGCCATCTGCGCCATGGCATAAATTGGCATATAGAATGCCCCTAATGGGAAGATCAAACACGGCATCCAATAAACAAACCGAGCAAACAATGCAGCGAAGAAACCAAGGCGCTGCCCTTCACTGTTGCGCACGACCAAGCCAGTCAGGCGCTTTCCTGGCGTGGCGGCCCAGGCCGATGATTCGAAAATAGCAAAATAAATCGGAACGGCTAGAAGCACGATCAAAGCTAGCGCCGGCAAGGCGACCAAGAGAGCCGCGCCCACTCCAGAAAGCGAAGAACGCGGAAAAATAATAAAGTTACTACCGAGAAAAGCCAGGTAAACTCCGCCACCAAGCAATGTCACAAAGATAAGACTATCAAGCAGCATAGCCAAAATTCTAGTGAGCACAGGCGCTGCAATTAGAGCAGTCGCGGGGTTATCCTCTTGGGCTAGAACATCGGTCATGGGCAGAATACTTTTTCTGTTGGCACACGGGACGGCAAAATGCCAATTCTCTTCCCTAATATGCCCTAATTTGCTTAAACTTGCGGGATTTTTAAGACTTGATCAGGGTAAATCAGGTCACGATTTACGATGGCATTGAGACTTACAAATTGGTTTACCATGGCCATAATCTCTTGATTCGATGGTTCCTTGCCGTTTTTAGCGGTGAGCACTGTGCGAGAAATATTCCAGAGATTATCTCCAGGCACAACTTTATAAGTCGCTGGAGGCTCACTAACGGCTTCTGACTTATCGATATTACTCATTCTCTATTACTAACCGCCTGTGCTCTACATCGTTTAGGTTCGCTTAGTATTGCGATAGGCTTTACCAAGATAGTGACGGCCTAAATCTTCGTGAGCATTGCTATGCAATGGTCTGCCGTTGCCTGAACCAGGAAAAACGATATATTCCACTTCGGGCCGTTGCGTGCCACCGCGCCGAGGGTTGGAGTTAATACCTAGTGACGCAGCCAGAGCCATAGAGCCCTCACCCAGCTTCTGGTGCGGCCCAACATCGGCAAAAACAGCAAAGCGCACATTATCGCCGTAACGTACAGCGGCAATGTCACCGAGACGCACACCGTACTGCTGATATTTCTCTAGAGGCAAGACGAAGTATTTAGTGGTTTCGGCGTTCACGGGCGCGCCACTGCGGTGACGCAAGGAAGTATTGCTCTGGCCATCAGGGTCAATCTGTCTGGCCCTTGGCGAACCATCAGCATCAATGGCCATGCCAGCGCGGAAGTAAACAGAACCACCGTCAACGCGGGTAAGCCGGCGAGCATATCCGGCACTCTGTGCCACGCCATCAAAGAGCTGATTCAGACGCTCTTCATCTGTGACTACGCGCTGCTCTGGCTTGTTCCAAGGCACAACAACTTCGCGCTGTGGCAAGGGCAAATCTTGAACTGAAATATCTCGCTGGGTTGGAATTACCCGCGGAATAGCCTGGGCGTCCAATTGAGGCGGCGCCACGTAAGGCTGAACGTAGGGCTCCAGCTTGGGCTGATCATAAACCTGGGCCGCTGGCTTAACATCAGGAGCAACAAAAGCTTGAGCGGGAACATCGGGCAACAAATTACGCTTATCGGGGAAAAGGTCAGGTGTGACTGCAGAGTCAGCGACTTTGCCAGTAGCATTGTTACGGGGAATATCCCGCGACCCATCTGTCGCTTGGGCGGGGGGAATTTCGTTACGCTTTGCCGAGAACAAATCTTCAGGCGCGGCTTTTTGATCGGCAACTTTAGTTTCGGGCTTGACGGCATCGGAGAAGAAAGTACGGTCGCCCATATTCTTCGCCCACCAGGTACCGTAAGAGCCAACAGCGTCCCCTTTTTCAGTCTGCTGTTGCTGCCAACTGCCATCAGCATTCTTGACGCCGCGCAAAACTACATGCTCTTTGCCCTGATCATCATTGGCATAAAGATGCACAAGAGTGCGCTTACCAGCCTTTTCAAGCTCAATTGTGAGGTTGCGCTTAGTACCATCTTTATCAACGACTTCCACACTGGTTTGACCAGCGCGACCGAGAGCCTCGACGGCCTTTAACTTATCTTCGGCAGATGCGGCCGGACTAATGAGAACTTCTTTGGGCGCCAGTGGGGCCGGGGTTTCAAGTGAGACCTTGGGCAAACTGGCGGGCTGATCTGATGCAGTCGCATCGGCAACCTGTTTACCAGAACCCGGATTACCAGCAACCTGTTTATCCGCACCTTGCCTGTTAGCAGCTTGCCAGTCAGCCGGTGTCAGCTCTTGAACGGCCTTAACTTCAGGCTTAGCTTCAGGCTTCGCCTCTTGGCCCGCAGTAGTATCCGACCCAGGTTTAACTGCGTCTTTATCCTTGTCTGCTGACTTGCCGTCGTTTTCGAGAGAAGCTGCCATCGGGGGATGACCTTTGGAAATTTTCCAGGTAATAACTTGCCATATTCAAGTATCCAACAATTTACCCAGAGGGCAATGGTGAAAATCCCATTGCCCCCAAACAGGCTCTAACCTTTCGCAACTATAAGCTTTCGCAGCTCAAACGGCAGCTAGACGGCAAAGCGATTCCTCAGGCTGGAAACAAGGCAGTAGCAATTCATGGAGCGATTTCCATGCCTGACGGGAGTGCTCGTAAGCGACATACAAAGCCACAGATAGCTCACCCACAGACGGCGGCAAGCCTTCAAGCAGGCCCTTTTGCTGCCAGTCTTCAAGCAAACCCGAGCATGAAGTCACGGCGCACCCAGCTTCGGCGACTCCGGCTACAGCGACTTCACATCGAGCGAGTTCACCCGCCGCACCTCGACCAACAACAGAGATACAAGTAATCTCGAATTTTATGCTGGCATTTAGCACGCCCGGTATACCGGCCAATTCTTCCACCAACCTCTGGCCCGATGAACGGTTCAAGCCCGAAACAACATAAGAGGCAACAGAACAATTGGCAGCCTCAGAAGTCACAATTGACTCTAGTAGCGACTGAGACAACGACTTAGCCGTCGCGCCTTTTGCCTGCACATAAGTCTCAAGCAAGTTAACATGGCCGACTTCGCTTTGCACGGTGTCGTGAATGAGCTGCGAATGTATCAGTGAAGAATCAAACTCGATCTTCAAAACACTGAAGCCATCAACAGCAGTAACACCAACAATGTTTTTAGCCGAAGCTGCCGCCTCGACTTCAGAGCCAATCTCAGTGCCACAATTATCGGGATTAAAGACACTGCGCACCCGCAGAGCCACTGAGTTTTCCCGTGCGCATTCTACCGCCCGCGGGTGAATCACCTGGGCACCTCGGGCAGCCATCTCCAAGCAATCGCTGTAGCTGATGCGCTTATGCTGAATTGCGCCTTCAATAATATTTGGATCTGCTGTAAAAATGCCATCGACATCAGTGTAAATATCGCACAACTCCGCCCCCACAGCCGCAGCAATTGCTACAGCCGAAGTGTCAGAACCACCGCGCCCCAAAGTTGTTATATCGCCAGCAGCGGTAACACCCTGGAAGCCAGCAACAACGATGACATCATTGTCGACAAAGGCCTCATCAATCTTGCCCGCATCAATACTGAGAATTTCAGCATTGCCGTAGTTTGATTCGGTGATGATGCCCAATTGCCCACCAGTAAAAGACTTGGCCTTAATTGCCAGGTCACTCAAAACAATACTGAGCAAAGCAATTGACTGTTGTTCACCCGAGGCCAGAAGCACATCAAGCTCGCGTGGATTAGGCTTGTCAGAACAGCGACCAGCCAGGCGCACCAAGCTATCAGTAGTATCGCCCATGGCAGAAACTACCACAATGGTCTTGTAGTCGGCACTGACAGAAGCCACTATTTGAGCCACGTGAGCTATACGCTGAGGATTCTTTACCGAGGTGCCGCCGAACTTCAATACTTTGATTTTTTTATTTGAATTACTCATGTTTAGCTCCTTTATTCGAGGCGGAAGAAACGAGAGCAACGCGAGCAGCTTCTTGCAAAGCAATCTCTAAGTCTTGCAAGAGATCAGGCGCATCTTCAATGCCCACAGACAAACGAATCAGACCATCGACAATACCGAGAGGTTCACGCACTTCTTTGGGGATAGGAGCATGAGTCATCGTAGCTGGGTGGCAAATCAATGACTTAACGCCGCCAAGACTTTCACCAAGCTGGAACAATTCAGTAGAATTGACCACACTCTTAGCCGCTTCCAGACCGCCTTTAACAACAAAGCCAACAATGCCACCAAAACCAGTCATTTGTGTCTTAGCCAAATCAAACTGAGGATGTGACGGCAAACCAGGGTAATAGACACTTTCAACCAAATCGTGCTCTGACAAATATCTAGCCACGGCAAAAGCATTGCGCTCATGCTCTTTCAAACGCAGAGCAAGGGTTTTCAAACCACGCAAAATCAAGAATGAATCGAAAGGCCCAGGCACTGCGCCGCCAGCATTTTGATAGAACTTCAGTTGATCATAAAGCTCATCATTGTCAGTGATGATAGCACCGCCAATTACATCGCTATGTCCGCATAGATACTTGGTTGTGCTGTGCACAATAATATCTGCGCCAAACTGCAAAGGCTTCTGAAAATATGGCGTTGCGAAAGTATTGTCGACGGCGAAGAGCAATTTGTGTTTCTTTGTAATTTTGCCAACAGCCGCTAAATCAGCCAATTTCAAGAGCGGATTAGTCGGTGTTTCCAGCCAAACCAATTTAGTATTTGGCTTAATGGCAGCTTCGATTTCTTCAGGTTTGGCAGCGTTGACATAAGAAAATTCGATATTGAATTTTCTCTTGACCTTCTCAAACAGCCTGTATACGCCTCCATAGACATCTTCTCCAACAATGACATGATCGCCAGCAGACAAAATATCAAGCACAATTGATACGGCAGCCAAACCTGAAGCACAGGCTATTCCATACTTGGCTCCTTCTAAAGAAGCAAGGCAAACCTCAAGCGCTGTGCGGGTTGGGTTATGAGTGCGAGCGTATTGATAGCCCTTATTCTTGCCCAATTCATCGAGTACAAAAGTAGAAGTCTGATATATAGGGGTAATTAAAGCCCCAGTGGTTGGGTCGGCCTCTTGGCCGCTGTGAATCGCTAAAGTGTTGAAGCCAAAGGTACGTTGTGGCGCGTCGGTGCTGGATCTAGACTGGCCCTGGGAAGACGGTTGTGTTGAATCTTGCTTACTAGTAGTCATTTATTTTTCTCCAAAGAAAAACTCCCTTTCTCGCGGCTGCGGGAAAGGGAGTTGCTAACTTAATTACTGATCTTTAGTCTCGATATGCTCGATCAAAATCGTAACGCAACAAATCCCTGCCCGCGAGGGGCATGGACATCTGCATGTTGCTGGTGGAACGATTTAACATGCCGAGCATTATGCGGGTATAAAATTTTGATTGCAAGACTATTCGACTAATTGTTAAGCAACCATGAACAGATGCGCTAGGATAAGGCACACTACTAAAGGCAAATACATTTAGATGATTGCAGATTGAGAAATGCCAAATAAATACATGCAATATTTTGTGTTATTCCAAACGTGGCTGTTAGAGCGCTGCTCACTAACACTCACTACTGCATTCCCTGCGCCACTCTTATTACTATTCACAGCATCTCTATCGCTACTTCTATCAGAGCTTTTTATTGACTACAACAATCAAGCCATAGCAGCCGCTAAAAGCGAATTGGGCTGGTCCCTCACCCAGAACCGCAAACACCTTGGACTATACAAAGTTAGTATGGCGCGCACTGGCGTGCATGTTGAAATGCCAAATCAAAGCGTTATTGTCTTGTGCCTTCCCCCGGGAAAAACAGTCTCAATCATAAACATTGCCAGCAAACGAATTTGCCAACTTCCCCTAGATAACTTTGAAGGTCAGATGGTGCGCCACCTGGCGTTCGGGAAAGGCAAATTAATGTCAGATGTTCCGATACTAAAAACTGGACAATTCATCAAAAACAACATAAAAGCTGATCGATACGAAATCGACAATCAACGCTATAAAAAATACCTTGCACATGCGAAAGAGTCATCATTCGAGCCAAGCCTAATAACAGAGAAGTTGCGACTATCAGCGCTGACAGACAGCCCATTCTCCGCAGCTGGAGCTCTTATGACGAAGCTATATGGCTTACCAAAACTCGCAACTATTCCGCTAGAAATGGATTACAAAGATCCTGATGGTGGCTCACACCTAGTGCTTGATACGCTTTCAATATCACGCAAGAACGTAGATAAACTAATGATCTTGCCAGCAGGTCTAAAGAAAGCGACAATCGATGACGTTCTACTCGACGGCAACGAATCAGCGGTTGACATACTTAGGTATTAGAGAATTCTTGAAAGTTCAGCGTTTTTTCGATATTTCTGGCTTGTTTAGTTCACTTCCAAAACTGTCATTTTTTCTGCAAAATTTCTGACAGTTTTGGAAATCAAAAAAATGTGTGCTGAGCAACTGCATTTCGTCCGCCAATCTTGTCTCATTTTCATGTGAAAAATGAGTCAAGATCGGAACGCCTCAAAAAGAGGAAAACCAGCAAAAGGGAAATGGCAAATATGCAATACTGTTCAAGCTCTAATTCCAGTCGAGAAGAATCAATGACAGAAGCAGAAACAGCAGACGAAACAAAAGCCGCCGTAGCCAATGCATTGAATACAAGAATCGCGCTGTACGATCCAACCCAAGACTCGCTGGAAGAAATTACTAACTTACTTCATCAGGCTTATGCCAGCCTGGCAGCTCGCGGCTTCAACTATGTCGCCGCCACGCAAACGACTGAAATTGCCGAAAGTCGGCTGACTGCGGGGAAGGGATACATCGCCCGGTTGACGGGAGAAGCAAAGATAATAGGCACGGTTACTTATTACACCACAGCAAGAGTTGCACCTGACGAACCAGAGTATTACAAGAAAAGTGCAGTCGGACATTTTGGCCAATTCGCTGTACATCCTGAAATGCAGAAATTTGGCATAGGCAGCAGACTGGTTGAGTTTGTAGAATCTCTCGCGCGAGCAGAAGGCAAAGAGGAAATGGCCTGTGACACCGCCGAAGGTGCTACTGACTTAATTGAATACTATACTAGCAAAGGCTACAGACTGATTGAATACCACCAGTGGGACAAGGCCTGCTATCGCAGCGTGATTCTTAGTAAGAGATTGGTTGGATGAAGCCGTCAAAGCTGCAAGAACAATTCTGCTAATCTAGAAGCATGAAATGGATCTTCCTAGTTAGAAAATACGCGGTGTGGCTTAGCATAAATCTCTACGTGCTCTGCATAACGACCTGGCTCATTGGCATGCGCACAGGCCTGCTGAAGTATGGCTGCGGCTATGAAACCCACACAATGCTCATCAATCGCAAGCTAATCTTCGCCCCTTCGACCCCAGCCGTTACAGCAACAGCCACAGTGTTAGTGTGGCTTAGCTTTACCGCCATGAATTTAGATATAAAGTACGGTGCGCGAGTTTGGGGCACTCTGCACGAGAAATTAATCACAACCAAAGGCTATATCTGGCTGCCATTATTAGCGGTTGCATGTTGGTTTTTGTTCGGAGACAAACTAGCAACTCTACTATCACTTCTGTCGTGGCTCAGTTTTGCTGGGTTCTTAGCTTCTTGCAGTCTTCTGCTAATGAAAACACGGAAGGCCTGAGACAATTTCATACTATGCCTGGCAAGGGTGAATTCGCTCCAATTGCACCATAAATCTCATCACGCTCCAGATGGCATACAACGGCCCACCTGGCGGCAGAAGAACATCCCACCGAAGGCCACGATCATCAACAAAATAGAACCAAGGTGAGCTAGATTTGAGCACTCCAATCTTTTCTTTCCAGGCATCCCAATCTCCTGATGCCTCATACTGCCGCATAACCATATCTAGCTCAGACATTCCCATTTTGCGAATCTGTCCATATCGCAATTGATGCTTGAAAGACGGCCTAGACCAAAGTACACGCCTTGAAGTCGCGAGAAACCATGTTTCTGAATCTTCAACAAAAGCGAACACTGGCAGCTCTTCAGGCTGCAATTGGGCTTCTGCGAGCAGGAAATCTTGCCAGTCAACAGTCAGAGACCGAAACAATTTAGTGGAATAGACTTGAGACTGTTTCAAAAGAGATTTTTCTAAACGCAAAGCTTTATAGGCATCTGAACCTGTGGTCGGGGGGTCAGCCTGCATCAACCCTGCACGAGTACGCTCAGGCCGCCCAGACGACTTACGCCAACCACTGAGAAGTTGCCAGATTGCATGCCTCATTGCCACTAGTGTTCTTCCAGGCTCAAGGTAGACCTCGTACCGACCGCCAGAAGAATCAAACACGAACAACGACCGCCTACTTTCAAGGTCACTGGACAAACCAATATCTTCGATCTCTTCCAGCTTGAGCTCACACTTACCATCATCCGGATCGGTCCAGATTGTCCGCCTGGTTGTAAGCAAAACCCAACTAGCTTCTGACTGATAGCAAGCCACAATCGGAATTTCGCCCACTGCCAAATTTGAATGTGCGAAGAGAAAAACTCGAACCGACTCATCCCATTCTTCAAAGACCTTTGTCAGCTCCGAACCCTTGCCGAACTTCTGCTTTACTCGGGCAGCTTCAGATTCTTCAGAAGGTTTCAACAGCATCAGATTGCCCCACAAGCGGTCACTTCGCAAACCAAAACAAGCTAAGATACCTTTACACAAGATAGATTTTAGAAGATTCAAACACCGTGGACCAGCAAATTTACTCTCTCCTACTCCTATTACCCATCATCGTTTCCGCTTTGCTAGCGCATCCAGGACTAGCCACTGGCATCAGCAGTCTCTTACTCGGTTGGATACCTATGGTTTGTGGGGTCAAAGGCTATTCCGGCAAAATCTATTTGGCTGGTATTACCAATATCATATTATTCATATTTACGCCGATGATAGCTAGCACAATCGAAGAACTAGCCCAAACCACTAATATTGGAATAATCCACACGCTCGGCAGTGGCCTAAGTGCAGGTCTAGGATTTGTCATTTTAATACTAAGCGCTGCTCTTGTTCTTACTCCAGCGCTAATTGCCTGGCGTGAAAGACTCCCATCATCCGTACGGATCATCGGGTTGAACCTAGGCTCAGTTATTTTGCCGATTCTGTGGATACCCGCACTGATTCTTGTTTCGCTGGCAGTGACAAAAAAGCAAACAGCAAACATCGTACACCTAATCCGTCAGCAAAGAGGTAACACTGAACCAGCGAGCGACAGCGTGCAAAAAGGGGTAACCGAATAACATGAGTAAATCAATCGGCCTAAAAGCTGGACTTATAGCTATCACATTGCTACTGAGCGCAGCTGCAAACGAATCAAAAGCGATTAGTATTCTTACCGAGAAGCTCTATCCATACGGATTCATTGATAAAACCGGCAAGCAAGTAATCGATCTCAAAAAGTTGAGAAATCAAAACTATAGCGCTACTAGTTTCAGCGACAATCGCGCAGTCTTAACTCAACATAGCGGTCTGACTCAATACATAATCGACGAAACTGGTCGCATCAGATCTCCCGGCTTCGCCGCTGTAAAAGACTTCGCGGAGGGGCTTGCAGGCTTTAGTCCTCTAGGTCAACCCAAAGAAACCAACCTGATTGCTAGTGTTTGGCGAAGCAATACAATCACACCATGGGGCTTTATCGACAAAGAAGGGACGGTAAAAATAGAACCCATCTACATTGATGCGCAGTCGTTCTCGCAAGGGGTTGCGGCTGTAATGTCGGAAAGCACCTGCTGCTGGGGCTACATCGACGCCCAAGGTAACCAGGCAATTCCGTCAACATTTAGCGCCGCTGAACCATTTTCTGAAGAAAGAGCGGTCGTTAAAGTCGGAGACAAGTGGGGAGTGATCGATCTGAAAGGCAACTTCATTGTAAAAGCCGAACAAACCAATCAAATCAGCTCCTACCACGATGGTCTCGCGGCCATAGTAGATAAAGAAGCCTCTGAAGCCAACAAAGTGGACTACATCGATCGAGACGGGAAGCTGCAGCTCTCCGTTCTGACTGAGAAAGAAGAGTCCAAATCCGGAATGAAGTTAGACAGAAACAATAACTTCGTTGTGCCGCTAAAAAAGGGTTGCGGTGGCCCGCGCGTGACCTTACCACAAACAAATCATGACTTCGCCGAAGGCCTAGCAGTCATGAAGAAAGACCAAAAGTATGGCTACATAGACAAGACTGGAAAAATGGCAATAGCCCCACAGTTTGACTACGCGTGGGGCTTCAGAGACGGCAGGGCGAGAGTGTTTGCCAACATCTCAGGTGGGAAATTTTCCTTCATCGACAAATCGGGCAAACTGATCGCGCCATACAAATTCAGCACAGCAGAAGAATTTTCCGAAGGTTTTGCCCTTGTTCAAAACCATGAAGGTGGCACTTGGATGTTTATCAACAAGTTAGGGAAAAATGCCTTCGGCAAGTCATTTCATGGAGCCAAGAGCTTTCACCAAGGGCGCGCTTGTGTTGGCAATACTTTGATGTTCTGCTTTTTATAGCCACCTACTCAAATTCAGCCTCAAAAACTAGTCGGCTTGTGATTCGCCAAGCGACAGCAAAACATACCCAAATTCTACAGCCTTAGCTGCGGCGGCCATTCTTGTTGGCACTTTCAACTTAGCCAGTATAACCTCAATATGCTTTTCTACAGTGCGAAACAATTGATTGTGATACTTGGTAGCATAATAAGAGCTAGTGCAGACAAGGATGGTTAAATTGGGAAATTGCGCCGTGATTCTTCGACAAAGCCCAACGCCATCTAGCTCGTTATGAGCAAAATCGAGAATTACAAAATCAGGACTCAACCTACGAATCATCTCAGCTGCAGCCGAACCGTCACCAGCCTCTCCAACCACATTCAAGAGCGACAAAAGAACTTCCTTCAATCTAGCACGAACAGATTCACTGCTATCGCAAATGACAGCCCGAGGACGATGGCGTTTACTTGATTCACTAAAGATAGAACCTGTCGGCATCACGGCCCTCGTACAACATAGTTAGAATCTATCTTGATTCACACGTCGCACAAAGCCTACTTCTAACCCCAGTAAGTGGTCAGCATTGGCAGCGAATCTTCTCTTAGAACCACTAAGGTGAAAAAGTAACAACGGCTGGAGAATACATACTGGCCAAAGTAAAAGTAAAAAGAAAAGTACCGACTTGCCGGTCCATGGAGAAATGAGCACCGACAAAACCCCTACTATCAACATCATCGCCAGATAGAAAGCAATCGTCCCCATCAAGCACGAACAAAATATGTACCAATATTGAGCTAAGCCATAGAGTATCTCATTCATCCAACCACTAGAGTTCTTGCGTCTGAAGTCTGTCACCAGGCCCATCAGCATCTCGCCAGGGGTCTGGGAATGCATAAAAGCTCTAAAGCAAAGGCGCAGATAAATGATGGGAATTGGAGTGAGAAGCAAGACTAGCGAAACGAGTACGACGTGGTCTTTCGCCAAGGCATGACCAAGGCACTGCACAAAGGTAATGCTGGCAGAAAACTCAGGAAGAGTGCCAAGATTGAACACAATAGGAATGCTGACGATGCCGCTGCTGATAGCCCAGTCAACAACAAGGGCCGCAGTGCGCCGCCTAGCCATCTGCCAATTGTCTTGCAGGTCAGGCCTCGACGCCACGTAAATTTCCGAATTCACTAATTTCGACCTTGTTAGCAAGTTGGTAACAACTTCAAGCATACACGGCCCTATATTGAAATCACAGAGCAGCGGTTGCAATTCTCCACCCCAGACCACAGCCGCTTCTGTTTGCCACTGAGTTACCAACCCCGCACTCAGGAGACACCCCTAACATGAATATGAACATCAGAGACCTACAAGACCGCTCAAATCTTCAAGACCGCACTAACTATCAAGATGCCGGCCAAGATAGATTTAATAGCTGGACGCAGCAAGCAAGTAACGACGCCACAGACTTCTTTCGCGGCCAGAGCAGGGGGCGTACGCCTGACAGAATGGCTCAGAACATGATGGACAGCCTGGAAATAACACCCCTCTTTGTTAGCGTGAGCCATACATCCGATCACAGCTCGCACCGCAATCTACGCGATTTACAGGATGATCGCTATAGCCCTAACGAAAGATCTCACCCCCACTCTCACGCCGGTCACGGCAACTCTATGAACGGCGATCGCATCACCATCGATCTCGGTATCGGGGGTAGTGCCCTTGTCATTGACACAGTCAGAGATCGCAGAGGGCATTCGGAAGTGCAGCTAATCAGCCTGCTCAACCAAAGAAGACCCGAAGAACTAAATCGCACTATGCCATACGACCGCTACAACTCACTACCACCAGGCCAAGACATCCTGCCCCGCGATCGCTATGACTCGCCGACACCAGTAACAGATGCTAGACCGCTTCCGCCCTGCCCACCTGGGTTCGATCAAGCGAAATGGGAAAATGGCCATGACACAATCAAATATGCAGTTGGACGAGAACTAGCTCGTTCATTCGATCAGCTTCTAGCCATTCCTGATGAAGCTGGACAGAAGAAATTCGCCGAAAATTTCCTCAAGACTCAAGTGCCAAACATGGAAGCCCGCGGCGGAAAAGTTCTCGCCATTAAAGACGAAAAAGTATTGCTCGATGCTGGCGACGGCTCCGGCCCGCTCTGGATAGACGTCGTAAAAAACATCGGCGGCAGCAATCCTGAAGTACAGTGGACCGTTCTTGGCAAAGGTGATGCCTCCCAGACTCGAGCTCCTGAGTTTGCACCCACTCCCCCAGGATTCGACCCCGTAAAATGGGACAACGGCCACGATACTCCCAAATATTTCGTCGGTCATCTCGTGGCAGATATGCTACAGCAAGATCGACTCAATCCCGACAGAGACGGTCAAAAAGCTCGAGTAGAGCAGTTCCTGAAGAAGCAGGTTCCAGCAATCGAAGCTAAAGGCATCAAGGTACACAATGTCATTGGAGAAAAAATACTGATGGACGTCCATGACGGCACAGGAGTTCACTGGGTTGATACCGTGGCTGATGTCGGTGGAAAAAATCCACAAGCAAGCTGGTTGGTAGAAGCCTAGAGGCAAAGCACACGATTTTAATTCGCGGGGTTCGAAGTGGGTAGTTGGAGCCAGAAAATGCTCCCACTGCCCACTTCACTTACAACACCGATTTCTCCACCATGGGCTTCAACAATCGCCTTGCAAATAGCAAGACCAAGACCACTGCTTCCGGTACCGCCACCGTGAGCTTGCTGAAAGCGATCGAATACCGACTCTAACATGTGGCGCGGAATGCCTTTGCCTTGATCCTCGATCTTGATATGAGCACTATCTTTCTTCCTGGCAATATCTACTGTAATGGTGGCACCATTAGGTGAATACTTAATTGCATTGGAAAGCAAGTTGATCATCACTTGCATTATTCTCTCTTTATCGACAGAGACAACCGCATGATCGCCAAAGACATCAATTTTGATAGCGTTGGCATCTGCCAGTGTTTTAACAACGGCGATAGACTGCAAGGCAAGCTCTGCTAAGTCAGTAGGGGCCATAGTCATTTCCATCATTCCTGCTTCCATTTTTTCAATATCAAGCAGTTCATTGACTAGCTTAAGCAGACGATCACACTCAATTTGAGCATGGCTCAACCGTTTTTTTCCTTTGTCAGAGACTTCTCCATACAGGCCACTCTCAACAAGCTCAATGGCTCCCTGAATGGCAGCTAGAGGACTACGTAAATCGTGGCTAACCATCGCCACAAATGCCTGTTTCACCTCTTCCGCTTTGGTAACATCCTCTGCCATTTTCCTAAAGGCAGCGTCAAGCTCTGCCACTTCGTCGTTGCCCACAATTGGCGGCAAGAGTGGTTTGTGTTCAACAAAGAGTTCAGCATTTCGACTTAAGATATTTAGCCGAGCGGCGATGTCACGACTAAAGTAAACAAC
>JAUPUU010000151.1 GCA_030917395.1 Cyanobacteriota bacterium erpe_2018_sw_21hr_WHONDRS-SW48-000092_B_bin.40 | reverse complement strand
TTCTCTGACTTTGCTGAGTACACAGGGTCTAATTTCGCCTCTGAGCTTGCTATTACTTAAAGTCGACCAACTTGTAGCTGTGCGACTGGCTGAGGCCCTCGGCCAGTCGCTGGGCCATGCCTTGCGGGTGGTGATGACTGCTTCTTTAGATCAAGCCCTCAAAATGGCCGGGCGGCGAAAATTTGACCTAGTAGTTTTAGATTTCGCTACGGTGGAAAAATTAGACACTGATTCAATTACACTGATCCGGGGCTTTTTTCCGCGAATACCAATTGTAGTTCTCGTCGGCTTCAGAGACACCCAAGCACTTGAACAGCTTGTTGAAGCTGGCATGCACAGTTGTATTGATCGCGATTCGCTTGAAGGGTTGAAGGTCCTTACTTGTTCTCTCTCAGGCAGTCTAGTTTGAGGTTGGAATCCAAATCTCAAAGCCACCAAGGCCGGTGATTGGGTCAAATTTTTCGTCGTATAGTTCGAATTCTGGACCCTTACTGACTTTGTATTTACTTTGAGGTAGATACTTGTCCCAGATGGTGATGCAGGTTTGGCGAATGGTCGAGACGTGATCACTGTGTGTGAATACTAGATAAGTTTGGGCTGGAATTTCAAGATACTGTAATTCAGTACTTTCTGGAGTATTCTCTGCGACTTCCCAGGCGCACATGTAATTGAAATAGCCATTTTCGTCGCCATCGTATTTGGCACCATAGGCACATTCACCAATTTGACCGGGAATGTTTCCGATATGGGCGCCGAAGCGCTGCCATAGCGATGGGATAGCCGCACTACTTTCGCAGTTGTAGCGTTCGCTCAGACCGGCAAGTTTCATGGCTTTGCCGGTTTCAATTCTTGGTTCTGCTATTTGATACGACATAGCTATTGCACCACCTGAATAACCGGAGGTTTCCAACTGCCTTGGCCTGGAGGTAATATCGATGGTTTACCAGTTTTGGGCCAGTAGAGGCGCATTACCATATAGATAGGCCCGTTCGGTGCTGGTAGCCAATTGGTCATTTTGTCCGCTTCAGGAGCGTCTTTCTGGATGTAGATAGTCACTCCACCGTCTTTGTTTTTCTTCATGCCCGGTAGCATGGGCGAGTTGATCAAATAACGGTTGATTGGGTTTTCAATCAATAACTGTTTGGCGTCATACATTGTAATTGACCAGAAGGCATTAACTGGTGGCATCTGGTCTGGGCCAAAGGTAATTGAATAATTGTGCTTTGAACTGTCGAGAGCATCACCATTGTTGTCAGTTTTGGCCATGGGATAAACAGCTTCTTCAGCTGAGTTGGCCAAGATACCGGCATCGGCGGCAAAGGCTCGCAGCAGCCAATCGCCTTTGAAGAAGTCGCGGTTGCCAGCGACTGAGGCAACTAACCAGCCAGTGATTGGTGGAGCCACAGTATTTTTGCAATTTTTAATTTGAGCATAGCCATCTTTAATAGCGGCTCCTAGGGCTTCTTTATCGCCGGCTGAAAGTGAAGCGAAATCAAAGGCCTTGCCCGGTTCGATACCTACTGTTTTGATTTCATCGCGCAGTGCTTTGTCTTCTTTAGCCGTTGGGCAGAACTGCAGAACGAAGTTCAAGTAGGCGGGAAATTCAGCTTTCAAGCTCTCTTTGCTGGCTGGCAACCACTTAATTTCTGGGCTCGGCGCTGGCGCCGGTTGCTTGAGAAAAGCCGATAGCGGTTGAACTTTGTAGCCAGACTGCACTGCCACAACATTGGGCATGTCATCGGGGCCGAATAGTTGTGTGCGATAAATAGCCATACCAAGTTGGGTGGCGCAGCGAAATACTTTTTTAATCCCGGCTGGTGTTTTACCTTTCCAGTCTGGCCCTGCCACCATATATGATGCAGCGCCATTGCCGGTGGCACGGCTGCCAATATATCCATAGTTGAAAGTGTAGAGGTCGGTTAGCTGTATGTCGTAATAACGCTTCTTCTCTATTTCTGGCACAGTCAAGACCATTGGCTCAGCCCGTAAATCCATAATCACTGTTGAATATGGGGTGTCGCTATTGGGGGTGATTACTGTGGTGTCTTTGTATGTAAAAACGCGGGATTCATTGACCAGTTGATTGAGTGGCCCTTTGAATTGCGGCGAGGATTTGTCTATGGCAAATTGGTAGATGATGTCGTAGAGCATCACCATTGGAAAGCCGTAAATATAGGCTTTTTCAAATTTGTCTTTGCTTGAGCTCGTAATAGTTTGTGCCGAATTAGTTGCTTGAGCTACAGGCGCATCAGTTTTACTTTTTGCAACAGGGTCTGCGCTGGCGGCGCTAGATGAATTTGCAGTAATAGCTAGGGATAGAGCTCCTAGTATTGAAAGCTTCACAGAAGATTTCAATGAAAACTTAGCGAACATAACACTCCTTGTTGGTTTTCGTGATTTACCATAGCTACAAATTTGAGTTGCAAGCCTGTGCTAGAAGTTTGAGATTCAATTTTAGTCTCAAATTTAGGTTCAAGTCTTAGATTCTTTGTGCGCTTCATTTTACCCCTTCATGCCAAGGGCGAGTCGTCGGGGAAGGTTTTGGTTGGTTTGCTGATAGACTTGATAACTTGATTTGCGTATGAGAAAGGTGCTGCTAAAATTTACTCTTGTTTACTGCGCTGCTTTCTTGCTCTGCTGCTCGGGTGGTAACTGTTCGTGAAATCTTTGCCGTCGATGATTTCAGGAAGATGTCTGCTCGTTGCGGCACTACTTCTGTTGGTCTCTGCTGGTAACTCCTCAGTTGCTGCTGAGCCGGCGGTGGAAGACCAGGCATTGCTGGCGTCTTCAGCCGGTCCTGATACCTTGGAGTCACCTCAAAGTAGCCAACCATCCGCGACTGCTCCCGCTGATGCTTCTGTTGCTGCTTCTCGGCAAGTTTTCAAGTCAACTGTTGCCCGTATAGATCGCAAGATCATGTTGGAGTGTATAAAACTGGCGCGCTTCAACGCTCAGTATCATGATGGAGTCAACCGCAAGAATTTTGCTCAAGAATGGCTGTATCCTATGCAGCGTGAAGCTGGTACGGCTCTGGCGTTCAGTAACACTATTGTCGACATCAGGCAGCGTGCTAGAGGTTTGAAAGACCCATCGCTAATCTCTCGCACTGCGCAGAAGAAAGGCTTAGAGTGTGCCTTGATTGGTCAGGCCATAACAGGTACCAGTTCGGCTGTGCAACTTTTACAGAATTTCAATCACACTCGCATTGCTACTAAAAATGGTTTCTCACCAGCGGCGGCAACGGCTACAGTAAAAGGCTTTGTTACTAATATAGATGCCATGCTTGCTGAACGGAACAGGTTAGTAGCAGCAGAAAATCTGGTGCGCTCTAAAGAGCTTTACGAGTTGCAAGGGCGCTTGCTTGCTCATATCAAAAATCAGTTGCTGTTTGAATTTAAGAACTGGAGTGTCGGTTCGCGCTTTACCGAATGGTCTGAAGATACGTTTTTTGCCATAGACTCGGCCCAAGGCTATACTCAGATGAGTTCTTCTCTCTGCTCGCTGCAGGGCTTTAGCAAGCGCGAGTATGGTGGTGCGGCTGCGATAACCGGATTGGTCGGCAATGCTTTGGTCACCTTCAACCCGATCATAAGAACTGCTGTAGGGCACACGGTAGCTCGTATTGAGAGAAAACGTCTCGACAAGATTTTCCCCCAGGGGCGCCCTCGCAAAATTGACGATGTTCTGGCCGAGTGCAATCTGACTGTAGATCCAAGAGATGTCGATGAATCTTCTTCACTTGAAACTAAAGAGTTGGCTTTCCTCATTCG
>JAUPUU010000150.1 GCA_030917395.1 Cyanobacteriota bacterium erpe_2018_sw_21hr_WHONDRS-SW48-000092_B_bin.40 | reverse complement strand
TCGACAGCGTTCTGCAGCGTGTCACCGTTTCTTTCAACGGCAACCTCGGCGCCGGCAAGTGGAAGCTCAAGCTGGCTTTCGCCGGCGAGCTCAACGACGAGCTGAAGGGCTTCTACCGTTCCACCTGGACGGACGATCAGGGCAAGGTGCATGTCATTGCCACCACCCAGTTCGAAGCCACCGACGCCCGCCGCGCCTTCCCCTGCTTCGACGAGCCGGAAATGAAGGCCACCTTCAAGGTCGCCCTCAATGTGCCCCACGACTACACCGCCCTGTCGGCGATGAAGGTCGAGAGCACCTCCACCATGAGCGTCAGCGCCCCGGCCGAACTGGCTGTGGCTACCACTCTGCACGACGGCGGCCACTCGCAGCTGCTCAAGCGCGTCGAATTCGCCAACACCCCGCTGATGTCCACCTACTACCTGGCTTTCACGGCCGGTGAGCTGGAATTCGGCGGCTCGGTCAAGGTCAACGGCAAGGAGCTGGGCTTCTACTCCACCCCGGGCAAGAGCCACCAGCTCAAGTTCGCGCAGCAGATCGCTGCCTTCTCCCTCAGCACCTACGAAGACTACTTCGGCATCGGCTACTACGGCGGTGACAAGATCGACTTCATCGCCATGCCCGACTTCGCTGCCGGTGCCATGGAGAACCTGGGCTGCATCATCTATCGCGAGACCGACCTGCTCTGCGACGAGGCCACTGCCACCCAGGGTGAGAAGGAACGCGTTGCCCACGTGGTGGCGCACGAACTGGCTCACATGTGGTTCGGTGACTACACCACGATGAAGTGGTGGAACGGCCTGTGGCTGAACGAGAGTTTCGCCACCTACATGGAGAACAAGGTCGTCGACATGTGGAAGCCGGAATGGCACACCTGGGACACCTTCGCCGGTTCCCGCGCCTCTGCCTTCGGCCTCGACCAGCTGAACAGCACCCACGCCATCGAAGTGGCCGTGGAAAACCCCTTCCAGATTGACGAAATCTTCGACCTGATCTCCTACGAGAAGGGTTGCTCGGTTCTCCGTCAGCTGGAGCAGTACATCGGCGCCGATGCTTTCCGTCGCGGTGTGCAGATCTACCTCAGCCGTCACGGCCTCTCCAACACCGAGACCTACGACCTGTGGGATGCGCTCGAAGCCGGCTGCCATGAACTGGCGGTCAATGTTCCGGTGCGCAAGCTCATGGACGCCTGGGTGTTCACCTCCGGCCACCCGGTGGTGTCGGTGGACGAAAGCTCGATGCCCGGTTTCATCGAACTGGGTCAGAGCGAGTTCAAGGTTCTGCGCGAATCCGACACCCTGTCGCCTTCGCTGTGGCCCATCCCGATCGTGCTCAAGGCCAAGACCCGCAAGGGTGTGATCGAGCAGAAGTTCCTCTTCTCCGATCGCAACCAGACCGTCTATGTCGGCGAAGGCGTCGAATGGGTGGTGGTCAACGCCGGCGGCAATGGCTTCTACCGGGTCAAGTACTCGGAAGGCCTGATCAAGGGCATCATCAGCAACAAGAAGACGATCATGACCGAGGTCGATCGTTACAACCTGCTCAATGACAGCTGGTCGCTGGTTCGCTCGCGGCTGGTTTCGCTGGTGGACTACCTGAAGATGGTGGAGAACTTCACCGACGAGCAGGACCCCCAGATCTGGAGCAAGATCATCGGCTCGCTCAACTACGTTCATAGCGTGGTGGAAGGCCCGGCCCGCGCCGCGGTCGAGAGCAAGCTCCGTCACGTTCTGCAGCCGTTGCTCGACAAGCTGGGCTACGCTAGCCAGCCTGGCGAATCGGTCAAGGTCACCGACCTGCGCTCCAGCGTGGTCTCGGCCCTCGGCACCACCGGCAAGCACCCTGGCGTGATTGCCAAGGCGAAGGAAATGTATGCCTCCTGGACCAAGGACCCGGCTTCGGTGGACAGCGATGTCTTCGCGGCCATGGTCTACGTTCTGGCCGAAAACGGCGACGCCGCGCTCTACAAGGAGTTCGACAATCTCCGTCTGCATGCTGCCACGCCGCAGGACACCAACCGCTTCATGTACGCTCTGACCAGCTTCACCGCACCGGAGCTGGTGGCGGCCAACATCAAGCTTGCCCTCTCGGGTGAGCTGCGTGTTCAGGACGCTCCCTACTTCCTGGCCAGCCTGCTCGGCAACGAGGACGCTTCGGAAGCGGCCTGGGAAGCGATCAAGGCCAACTGGGAAAAGATCAACGAGATGTGGCCCGCCAACAGCGTGTCCGCCATCTTCGGTTACCTCTCTTCGCTCGACAGCGTTGAGCAGGAAGCCGACGTGCGTGCTTTCTTTGCTGCCAATCCTCCCAAGGGTGGGCAGATGAAGTTGACTCAGGGTCTCGAGAAGCTGCGCATCAACGTGCTGCTGCGTCAGACCGTCGACGAAAAGGTGACCCAGCATCTGCTCCCGGTCACCGCCGAAACCTGCATTGCTCCCAACCCGCCCGAAAATACGACCAGTACGGCGGACGGTGAGAGCAAGTAACAGGCTCTCGCCTCTAAACCAGTCTCAGTTTCTGTCTCAGTCTCAGTAAGGAATAAGAGTAGCCCCGGGCCATACGCTCTGTATGTGAGCCCGGGGCCTACTTCTTAGCTCCCGACTACGTAACCCGTCTTGAAGCGACTCTACTTTGGAGTCGCAGAAATCACGGAATATCTACAAAGGATACCTATATGTTCTGGATCATTTTCACAACCTGCTCAGCTCTCCTGGGCGGCCTCGCTGGTTGGACTCTCGGAGAACAACCAGCGGCGCTAGCCTTCACCATCGTCGGTGCCTTCGTTGCTGTTGGCATTCGCGATCTGACACGCCACAAGCACGCCATCCTCTCGCTGACCATCATGGTCGGCACCATCGCCGGCTACTTCGGTGGCCTGGAAGTTGGACTGGTGGCAGCCCTCCTGGCCTTCCCGCTGCAAATCGCCGCAGCCGAGTTCACCCAGAGGCAGAGCCCGTTTCTGCCTCTTTCGCTGGCCGTGACCTTCCTCGCCTGGTGGCTTGGTTGGCACTTCTATAATCCGATGTACGGCCTGATCTTCGCTCTGCTTACCTTCCTCTCGCAGGTGGCAGTGCACGACGCCGTGATTCAACACACTCACACCATCAGGCGCAACTTCCCTCTGATTGGCTGGTTCCGTTATGGATTCGAGCTGATCGGCGACGAACTGCGTCAGTACTGGTTCATGAGTGACATCGAAGAGCGGCCCTACAACAGGGTAACGCGACGCTACATCTACCGCTCGGCTAAAGGCATCAACAACAACCTGGGTTTCGGCACACAGCGCGGCTACCGTGATGTGGGCGAGATTCACATGTTGCCATCGATGTTCCCTATCTCTGATGTGGAGCGAGTGGGCAATCGCCTGCCAGCACTGATCATCGGACCGAAGCGCCGCACTCCCTACCACTGCCCGTGGCCCATCAATATCTCGGGCATGAGCTGGGGTGCCCTTTCGGAAGAGGCTGTACAAGCTCTCTCAAGCGGTGCCAAGCTGGCCAACATTCACATGCTCACTGGTGAAGGTGGTCTTACCCCCTTCCACCTCAACGGCGTGGACACACGGCCTGACACCTACGAACGCGTCGCCTATCAGTTGAAGAGGCTGCGCGCCATCTGCACCTTAGGCATGATCAAAGCTGGTGCTGCACCGGCTGGTCGTGTTGTTGGCGGCGGTCGGATCATTCAGCAAATCGGCCCGGCCAAGTTCGGCTTTCGCAAGTCGACCACCCGTGCCATGGCTGAGAAGCTGGTGCGCAGCGTCTACAGCGCTGTCGGCCACAACCCCGACGAGCCCTTCACCATGCTCGACATCGAGAAGGTGAAGAAGACGGCAGACAATCCGCAGATCGTCGGCTTCGAGCTGAAACTGGCACAGGGCGCTAAGCCTGGCCAGGGTGGCAAGTTGCCGAAAGAAAAGATCACGCCGCAGTTGGCAGAGTGGCGCGGCATTCCCATGGGCGAAGACTGCTATTCGCCCAACGCCTGGGACGAGTTTCACGACGTTCCCTCGCTCTTCCGCTTCGTCACCATGATGCAAGAGCTGACCGGAAAACCGGTTGGTATCAAGATTGTGGTGGGCAACGAAGAGTCGATTCGCGAAATCGCAAAGCACATGAAAGAGACCGGCGAGGCTCCCGACTTCATCACCATCGACGGTGGCGAGGGTGGAACCGGCGCAGCTCCTGTGGCTCTGGCAGACCGGATGGGCATGCCCATTCTCCATGCCATCCCGATTGTGGATACGATTCTGCGCGAGTTCGGCGTGCGCGACGAAACCATTCTCATTGCCTCTGGCCAGATCGCCAAGGGTGATGATGTGGCTATCGCCATTGCTATGGGCGCAGATATGGTCAACATCGGCCGCGGCAACTTGATTGCCGAAGGTTGCATCATGGCCCTGCGCTGCCACACCAACCAGTGCCCGACTGGTATCACCACTCAAGACCCGCGTCTGCGCCGAGGTCTTGATCCGCAAGACAAGTACGTCAAGGTGGCCAACTACAACATGATCTTGCAGCGCGAGTTGCTCATGTTTCTCAAGTCAGCCGGTGTGCGCACCCCCTGGGAGCTCACCCGTGCTCACTTGTCGGTGGTCACTTCGCCGATGGTGGAAGAGCGGATGGACAAGATTCATCCCTACCCCGACGGCTCTAACGGCAAGCGCAGTCCCAAGTTGGGCGAAGTTCCGCCTGACGACGCCAATCAGATTGATCGCTTCGGGCCCAAGTTGATCAAGATTGAACGGCGTTTCTAATCTGGCAGAGGACTGTCCTTTATCTGGCAGAACTCTGACAGTGCTGTTCCGAAGGCGACCCTGAGCTGTAAAAAGCTTGGGGTCGCCCTTCCGGGCAGTCTCACCTCTTTATCAGTGGGAAAATCACATGTATGACGGGATCTTCATTATCACGTTGTGCTCTCTACCTTGCTTTGCCAGCGCACTAGCGCTCTATCGCCTGGCACATCACGGTCAAGCAATCAAAAAGCTGGCACGAGGCACCACGCCATCAATTTCGCAGAGCGCCGAACTGATTAGTTTTCACAAGCAGATGAGCAATCGTTTCGCTGCTTTCGAGCTCTGTTCCTTTTTCTCGTTTGCCTGGGTGGCAATGGCGTTTCTATTGCTATTCTTCTGCGGCAACCTGCTGTCGCTCAAGACCAGCCTGTTGCTCTACGGCTGCTTTGTCATCGTGGGCATCGTTCAGTCGCTGGCGAAACAGCGAGAAAAAGCAACAGTGAACAAAATCGTCAATTCTCACCCTTGCTTCGCTCGAATGGAACTGTTGATGCAGCTGCAAGCCCTGCAAAAGCTGCAAATGACGCTCAAGGGAACACTAGACAAGCCAGCGCTGACACTGAAGCTGGACAACATACCAGCAGCAGCACAGCACACCTTGGCCGAAGAAAACATGCTCAGACGAGCCCATCAAGAAGCTCTCAACGACTGTACTCTTGCAGTCGACGAGCCAATGCTGGTAATTTTCAAAAGCAAAGAGCAAACCCTCAAGATTTTCTTGGACAAAGCCGAGTTAGTCTGGCAGCCAACCATCGACGAAGCAGGCAAGGCAATTGCCGGACGCGTCTATTGTGCCGGTGTCAATTTCAGCGGTGCCAAAATCGCTCACTTCGACCGCCTGGCTTGGCCCGAGACACAAGTAAACGCCTTCACCCATGGCTGGATTGCCACGAGGGAACGGGCGCACATTCTCTTATCTACCCTGTGGTGGCTCACTGATGACCAACGCATTGTCATCTACGAGCTGATCAATCCGGGTCAACCCTTCCCTATTGATTGGCTGCCAACTGCTGCTAGTCGGGGATCGTGGCAATAAGCGCTAGCGCTTAGCCAAACCTCTCAGGATCACCCATGTCAAAACCACCCGATTCCAATCAAGCTCTGCCTGGCGCAAAAGGAGCAATCTGGCTTCTTGTCGCCATCAACTTGTTTAACTATATCGACCGCCAAGTGCTATCGGCGGTGGTGCCTGAAATCAAGGAATCGCTGCTAGCGAATCCCGAACACACTGGCATCGTCGGCTTCCTCTTGTCTGGATTGTCCAGCTTGCTGGGCTCCAATCCAGACAATGCCCTGGTCGGTCTTCTGGGCATGGCCTTCATGGTCAGCTACATCCTCTTCTCGCCTGTCCTCAGCAATCTGCCAGTTAAGCGCTGGTGGATCATCGCTGGCGGTATCACCGTCTGGAGTATTGCGAGCGGCGCATCAGGGCTGGCCATGACCTTCTCGGTACTGCTTTTGACCCGCTGCTTTGTCGGCATCGGTGAAGCTGCCTATGGCCCCATTGCGCCGTCGGTGCTGTCTGATTACTACCCGGTAGAACAGCGGGGCAAAGCGCTCTCATGGTTCTATCTGGCCATTCCGGTTGGCAGCGCCCTGGGCTACATTCTCGGCGGAGCGGTTGCTGCCTCGCTGGGCTGGCGTTGGGCCTTCTATCTGGTCCTGCCGCCAGGAATCATCCTTGCTGCCATCTGCCTCTTCATGCGCGACCCTGCGACCCTGAAGAAGCAAGTGCAAGCACCCAAGGTCAACTCTCTACAGCTGTATAAGAAGTTCTTGGCCAACAAGAGCTTCTTGACCAATACCATCGCCATGACGGCCATGACCTTCGCCATTGGCGGCATCGCCTTCTGGATGCCGACCTACTTTCACGAGTTCAGGAAAGCTGGCAGTCTGGCCGAGGTCAACATGATCTTTGGCGCCATTCTGGTGGTGTCTGGTCTCAGCGCTACTCTCATTGGTGGCTACCTGGCCGACCATCTGCGCACCAAGATCAAGGGCTCGTACTTCAAGGTATCAGGCATTGCCATGCTCTTGGCCTTTCCCTGCTGCCTGGGCATGCTCTATGCGCCCTTCCCCACGGCCTGGGTGTTCGTCTTCCTCACTTGCTTCTGCCTGTTCCTCAACACCGGCCCAAGCAATACAGCCCTCGCCAATGTGATTGAGCCAAGCTCTCGTTCCAGTGCATTTGCTCTGAACATCTTGATCATTCACCTCTTTGGTGATGTGATGTCGCCTCTGATCATCGGTGTCATAACCGATGCCACCGGCAAGAACATGACCCTGGCTTTCCTTGTGGTCTCTGTTCTGGTGCTGGCTGGCGGTATCGTCTGGCTGCTCGGCGCCAAGCATCTGGATGAAGATACCAGGGCTGTGAGTGAGCATCACGACTAAGCGCACCAGTAAGAATTTCAAGAAAGAGCCATCAAAGCCAAGTGCTTGGTGGCTCTTTCTTTTTTAATTTTAATACTATTTTATATAGTTATTATGCAGAAAAATTTCTAAAAGTGAGAGAGAAAGCGGTTAAGAGAGCAACTGAGTTGCCACAGAACTAAAAAAAGTTTGTCCTAGAAATTGAGTAACTAAAAAGTAGGTGACCTGCGCTGCATAAATCAGTTTCCAAAACTGTCAGATTTTTTGAAGAAAAAATGACAGGTTTTGAAAAGCGAAAAGGAGAACTCGATAAGCCAAACCAAGCAAAAAAGCAAAGAGTAGAGAGACGGTGAAATCTCTCTACTCTCGCGCGTTCTGCCTGCAGCTAGTTACTTACTGGCAGCTGGGACTTTTTCGATAGCCGGACCCTCAGGCTTATCCTGAGTCTTGTCCTGAGCCTTGACGACAGCGACGACCGCCGTCACGTTGTCGCGAGCCTGAGCTGCCAGAGCAGCCTTAATCAGCTCCTCGACCATGACCTGAGCAGACTTGCCACTCGACAAAATGGCAATCAGTTGATCCTCGGTCACCGAATTGTTCAGGCCGTCAGAGCACGAAAGAACCACATCACCAGCGGCCACGTCGACTTCGCGGAAATCGACATCGAGCTTACCGGCACTGCCCAAGGAGCGAGTAATGACATTAGAGGTGTAACCCCTGCGGTGAGAGTTCCACTCTGCGTCTGAGAGTTGACCAGCCCGCCAGTACTCATATTTGACGACATGGTCATCATTGACCAAATCAAGAGTACTGCCGCGCAGGCGGTAGACGCGGCTGTCACCGACCCAGGCCACCAAAAGCTTGCTGCCCTGAATCAGGGACAAGGTTGCAGTGGTGCCCATGCGCTGCAACCCGGATTGATTGCTATTGAGCTTGACCACCGCCTGGTGAGCATCTTGCAAAGCCTGGCAGAGCCAGGTTTTAGCAGCATCTGTCGAGTCGAAGCTGGCGGCAGCTGCTGTGGCGCTGGCGGCCAAGCTTTGGCAGGCAGAAGCACTGGCCATTTCACCGTTTTGGTGCCCACCCATACCATCGGCCACAACCAGCAGGTTGTTGTCGCGATGGATGGCGAAGGCGTCTTCATTGTTGGCTCGACCACCGATATCGGTCTTGCCGAAAGCGTTCGACGAAAGGACATTCATGTGTGTCTCTTCTTCTTGGGAAAAGGAACCTGTGTATAGGAACTTGAAAAACGAACTGTAAAGAGGGCAGCGCAAGCTACCCTCTTTGTTTTGCAATAATTTGCTGCTGCCGCCATGCCGAATAAGGCATCAGCTCGTGGCGCAAGACTTCAAAACCAGACCCAGGCTGCTGTAGCACTGTTGGGCCTGCTTGATGGCATCGCGCGCATGGCTGGCAGCCAGCTCAGCTGAATCGAGCAAAGAATTGCAAGCAGCAGCGGCCGCGACCTGGTACTGCTGCGCGTCATGCTGAACCGTTTCCAGAAAGCGCTCGTACGCATCTTGGTCCACTTGGGCACGCTCCTCCAGCCAGACCTGCAGTCCAGGCGGGGGAAGAATGGCAGAAGCACGAGCACGCTCAAGGGCGTAGTCGAGGTGACGGACAGCGACCACCGCAGCCTCACGCTCTTTACTGTCCTCGCTAAAACGATTGGAGACGCAGACAGACTGAAGCTTGGCAACGTCACTGACGAGGCCCAGTGCCGCTGCGCGAACTGCATGAAACCGACGGGTGAAAGACGCCATGATCCTACTCCTTAGTATGCGTGCTTGGTAGCTCAACCGAAAGGTTGAAAGATTCTACTTCTGCACTAATGCTGTTCGTTGGTTGGGCTGCTTTTTGTTGCTCGCAGACGAATGAGGGAATAATGAATATCCCTTCAGGATAAGCAGGCACCGCTGGTGATTGCAACGCTCCCTAGATCATTTCATCTATATGACTACGAGATTTTGCCTGCGAGAACCGCGCCACATAGCGCAACCGCGCTATGTTCAAAACCCTTACACCAAGCCATTTTTGCCATCTTGCCAGCACTATCAACTGCAGGAATAGCGGCACCGCCACTGGTGTCGCAAAAGATTTTGATAGGCAATTGAAATTAGTATAAATAGCAATTGTTGCAACTTTGTTGCTAGCTTGTGCTGTGTTACAAATTGCAGCGAAACCGGCATAGCAAGACAGTTATGCCCACCGGGAGAGCTAAAGCTCTGCTAGCTAAGCGATAACAATTCAAGGGCGGTTAAAGCAATTACTCGTACAAATACGCACATTTATGTTGTTTTACGGCGCTGTATTTGGTTAGCAATAGATAGCTTTTCAACACCACCAACCTTCTGAGACAAACGAACAAAGAACCAAACACCAACAGACAAGCCCGTTACTTCAAGTTTGACAACAGTCGCAGACTGTTGAGTGGTGTCAGAAGCAACAGTGTCAAAGCATTTACAGCTGCCATTGTCGGCAGTTGGCTCGAACAGAACAAAAAAAAGAACAAGAGCAAACCATGAACAGACAATTGATTCGGAACACAGCCAAAGTTGGCATCATCGCTCTCATGTGCCTAATCTACTTGGGAGGAAGCACCGCCTCCGCCCAGGCCAATCACCACTATGGAGCTGGTGCGCAAATTCGGCTGAACAGCGGTATTGGCATCACATTTGGTGGCGGGCGAGTGGGAGTCAATTTTGGCGGAGGCTATTATCCGTATCAAAACTACGGAAACAATCGCTATCCGTACTACAACCAGCGGCCCTACTACCCACAACACAACTACGGTCCGCGCTATTACCCAAGCCCTTACCGTCCAACCCCTTACATTCCAAGCCCTTACATTCCAAACCCTTACCAGCAGCCGAGATACCAGGTTCCCAATTACCGACCACAGCCTCCGATTTACGTCCAACCGTATTTCACTCCAGGCTACCCAGCGACACAGTACCCAACACCCTACAACACGGCTCCGAACTACCAGGTACCGACTTCCCAACCAGAGCAACCCCAGTACTATGCGCCACGACCTTACAAGAGCGCCATCGAGAATGATGTACCTGTAGGGCAAGGGTCAATACCAGTGCAGGGACAAGAGCAGGAGCAATTGCGACAGGAGTTGGAACGCCACCAGAGCGAAATAAAGCGAATTCTCACTGGCCGCTAACACCAGTTCGCGCGGCTGCCACCGCTGTGTATGAAGTCTAAGTTAGCTGGACAGGCGAATGCCCAAAAGGCATCAGGCTGACCAGCTTTTCTGCAATAGTCTTGACTGTGGTACTCCCACCCAGTCAAGATTTTTTTGCTTCTAATTGCTACTTTGCGTAGTAGCAAAAGGCGAAACAAAATATGGGGTTCCCAATTCAAAAACTAGCTCACTCCACCTTCGCTGTCAGTGGCTAACTGACCAAGAATGGTTCGAGCTCTAGAACTTAGTGCCCTTGCCTTGTCGGCATCTTTTAGTTCTTCGCACATTTCTGAATACTGCATCAATATATGAGCTAAGACAATGTGCTTCGGCCCCAGCCGCAGCTCAGCCATTGTTAGAGCTTGCTCAAACATCTTGGCGGCTGTTTCGAAATCCCCTCTCTTATGACCAACCTTAGCCCCCTCAACCAAAACCTTCCAACCTAACGTTCTTTCGGTATCTCTATCTTCTGGCTTAGTTTTCATAGCCTTTGAAAAAGAGTCAATATTCATTATTTAGAACCTCAATATTCGCTACAAAAATTACTGCGATGGTCCAGGGTTACCCGCAGCCGGATTTGGTGGACCAGGAAGAGGAGGAGTAGTAGGACCACCGCCTCCAGAGGAGAGCACCACAGGCAAGGTAGTAACCAAAGTTGATGTCGGGCTCTCCACACAACGGTAAGAAGTATTAGTTATGCTGACGTTGGCTCCAACACCAGGAACACTGCCAATAAACGGAACTGAAGCCAGATTACAAAACGGCTTGTATTGATAGTTGGCCCGAACCATAAATTCGTAGGTATTAGCCGACGTATCATATGGCTTAGGCGCAGAACTTGTCGGACCATATACAGTCACTGCTCCGCTAGGTCCAAGACTTGTAACTACAGTGTAAAGATCGAAGCCACAATTTTGATAGCCACCCGCCGGAGTTAGATTGGCAAACTTGGCAATGCCACTTTGGTTTAGGGTTGTTGCTTCTGCTTTCATTGCCGCCAGGGCTTTATCAAACGAGTCAGAAACAGCGACATTAGAAGCTATCTGCGAACCAATGAAACTAGCTGAGCCTGTACAAAAGCCGTAAGCCAGCAAATTGATCATGGGGAAAACACAAAAGAACATCAGAACAAAAAGCGTGATTGAAAATTCAGCCATCTGCGAACCGCACGCAGAGCGCCTACCTTTGAACCTATTAGACGTCCAAATCTTAGCCATATAAGAGCACCACTTCAAGCCCACCCGCCTGTTATTACGTACCCCAATTCGGGGTAAGATAATCGAGCAGCAAGAGCATAAGTGCACTTTCGCGTCTCTTATTAAGGAAGAAACTTGTCAGTCATTAACAACCATGGATGAGACCGAAAAGCAGTCAGCAACGGCAAATGCAGATGCTGAGCAAACTAGTAGCGAAAATGAAGACCTTGCCGGTCAAATTTTAGACAATCACTTTCGCATTGACGAAAAGCTTGGCTCTGGCGGCATGAGCGAGGTTTATGCTGCTCTCGATTTGTCCCTTGGGCGCAAAGTTGCCATTAAGTTTATGCACCCTTGGTTAATTTCTGACAGCAGCTACCTTGATCGCTTTAGACAAGAGGCGAAAACAACAGGGAAACTCAAGCACGAAGGCATCATCAACATCTATCACTACGGGGTGGACGAACGTCACAGACCCTACATAGTTATGGACTTTATCTCTGGTGTTTCGCTTTCAGAGAAGTTCGGCAGCGATAAAAAAGTAGAAATCACAGAAGCAATTTCGATATTAAAACAAATAGTGCGCGCCTTAGCTTTTGCCCATTCTCAAGGTGTAGTGCACCGCGACATAAAACCTAGCAATGTCATGTGCTGGGATTCTGAAACCGGTGTCAGAGCTGTTTTAGTCGACTTTGGCATCGCAAAAATTGTGCAAAATAATTCGGGAAAAGCAGTGACTCAGCTAGCTAAAACCTCGACAGGAGAGGTCTTAGGAAGCCCGCAGTACATGAGCCCCGAACAGTGCTTAGGAGCCAAAGTTGACTCCCGGTCAGATATCTATTCACTCGGTTGCCTTATCTTTGCTTTGCTTACCGGCCAACCACCTTTCGAATCAACCAACGTTTATGAAATTTACTTTTCGCAACTAAACGATTCACCTCCCTCAATCAAAAAGCTTCGACCTGAGCTAAGAGAAGCATCGGCCTTTGATGTAATTATTTTGCGTTGTATGGCCAAAGATCCCAAAGATCGCTATCAAGATCTAAACGCAGTACTACTTGCCCTGGAGCAAATCGAAAGCCACAAAGCTTCAAACACTCACTCAATTTTTGGTAATGGCGGTTCACTGTTCGGCAATACCGCTTCAACCATAGCCCTGCGCTTTAAGGCCGGTAAGCTCAAGATTCCCACCTGGAAAATTGCCTTGGCTCTTTTGAGTATTTCAATCTCAGTTTGTTCCACCCTCTGGTACTTAGGTGTCTGGAGCGTTTCAGGCACAAATAAAATGGAAACACTGTATACCAACGGTCAAAAATCGCTGGATACTGGCGACTACAATGCCGCCCAATCAGAGCTCGCACAAGCAATTATTTTTAGCAAAACGAGTATGAACCTGCACCAATTCACACTTCCATGCCTCAATCAAATGTTAGATCTATCCAGATGTTCAAAGAATGTAGAGCTGGAATCTGACACGGTAAAACAGTTAGATGAGCACAAGAAGGCTCGCCTGAGCAAAGAACTAGGCGATTTAGAAGTGCGCTTAAAAACGGCCGTAAAAGAGCCAAACAAGCTAAGCCAAGAAGAAAAAGTGGCATTGATTGAGGAGACCAATGACACCACCAATATTATTTCGGAAAACGGTAACCTGGAAAAGTCGCTAGCTTTGTTGCAAATGGCTGAAACTCTCGGTAACGCTTTGAACCCACCAGACATTGTTGCTCGTCGCACCTTACACAATTTAGGCAATGCTTACGAAAAAACTGGCGATTATAAAGAAGCAGAGGCACATTTCAAAGCTGCCATAGAGATGATTGCTAAACAGCTCTCTCCCTCAGATCCAGCCACAATTGCAGAGCTTATCTGTTTAGCGAAACTGTGCAAAGACGACGGCAGAATAGACCAAGCGGCGAAATATCTAGCTAGGGCAATGTCCACAGCGAGAGTGGCCTATGGAGGCAATAGCGAGCAAGCCGCCTTCGTCAAAACTAGCTTAGCCGAAATGAAAATAGCCGCAAAAAAACCAAGTGAGGCTATACGAGAACTAAATCAAGCCAAAAGTTTGTTTGACGGCTGTACCAACCCAGATCCCTCCAAATATGCACGTTGCATTACTCTCTTAGCCTATGTGCAAGGCTCTCCAGAGCAATTGAAGCAAGCACTAGAACTACAAGAAAAAGCAGTAAAACAAGAGCCCGGTGTTCTAGCGTGGCTTTTGCAGCAAACCGGGACCTTCGAAAGCAACAAGCTCAAAGATTTTGATGCTAGATACGAAAAAGCAGCGCCATACTATCGAAGAGCCATAGCAATTTTATTGCGCTCTAACTTACACAATCAGAAAGAGCTAAATAGCGCTCTCGATAACTACTTTCCTATCTGCACAGCCGCTAACCAACTCAATGAAGCTGTCTACTGGATGAAAGTCAAAACTAAACTTGAAGCCAGCGATCCTAACGTTTCTATCGAACAAATCATTCAATCAAAGCTGCAGTTAGCAAAGCTTGAATCACAGGTAGGAAACATCCCAGAAGCCCGTCGTCTAGGCACAGAAGCCCTGGCCCAAGCAAGACAAGCACAGGCCAGCCAGACAGAGAAGAACTCAGACAAAACCGCTACTAAAGACTCTGCTAAGAACTCAGAATGTCTGGCCCTTATTTTCCTTGTCCAGTTGTTCCAAACTCTACAAGAAACGCAGACCGTGCAATCATACGCAGCTCAATTAACCAGGCTAATGGAAACAAGCAAAGACTTGCCAGAAACAAGTCAGAAACAGGCACAGGCACTCTTAAGTAGCCTCAAGAAATGATTTAACCCTCAAGCTTTTTGAACTTATCATCTAAGTCATCAGGCTGATCAAGTGCGTCTTTCTCAGTGGTATAGATGGTGTTGTCTGGCCCCTTGGGTAAGCCGCTAAAGCGCACTTTGCGAGCCTCTAGAAGCTTATCGTTAAGTTCTGGAGTGGGGTTTTTCAAAGCTACGGCAAAGGCCATTTTCTTATCGTTGCGTTCGATAATGCCATCGTTAATCAAACGAAAAATAGGAAAACGCAGTGCCGGTATGAGGAAGAACAAAAGACCGTAGCCAAAGAGTATGTAGAGCAAAGGCTGCAGAGTATAAAGAACAGGCACAAGCGACATGTTGAAGATCAAGAATATACTGCCGAGCAGCACCACCAGACCAAAAGCAATGATGCCAAAGAGCTGACCGCCCTCCACGCTCATGAATTGCCATTCTTTCTCTGGCAAGAAACCCTCTAAAGCAAGACCTCGACTTTGACTAGTTTTTATAGCTTTTTGTCGACCGATATGCTGATTGAACAACTGACTTAAATTGTCTGGAGCAAAGTCTTCCTGCTTGGCTGAACCCAGGGCCGTATTAGGCTGCTGCTGCGATAGACTCTGAAAGGCAGGAAAGACATAAATGATATGGCCAGCCTCAGTCACTTCTGGTGACCCATTGAAGCGTTGCATCACTCCTATCATCCAATCTTCGTTCTTCGGATCAAGACCTGTAAACGGTGCTATTTGTTCTGCGGTGACAACACCTTGATTGGCTTCCAAGACCTGAGCAATTGTCTGCCATTTGCTCTCTTCAAAGTTCTTGTTGGGGCTGCCATCGCCAAACAGATAAGAAAAGACACTGAACAGAAAGTTGGGCGTGGCTTTGTCAGCATTGCGCTGATTGCGATAATCGCCTTGAGCATCATAAGGAAGGTTAGAAGAACCGTAACCGACCGGCATCGGAGTAACATAGCGCCAGAAGAAAATCCAATCCCAGAACCAGTCGAACATCCAGTACAGATATGCTGGTCGATAGGAATAGCCCGAGTTGTAGCCAAAATCAAAGATATTGCCAAAATCAAAATTAAAGTCGCCGCCACCGCTGTCACTATCACCGCCTGTCAGGGCCTTCAAGCCAGCGATGATCACTACTACTACTAGCACAACAACTAACAGTGCACCAAGTACCAGAGCCAGTCCAAAAGAAATTCTGACGACGAAGAACATCAGAGCAACAAATGCACGCATAACAATGAGCGAAACGTTGGCTATGACCCGAAAAATAGAGCGTAGTACTTCACGGGAAGCATTGGCGGCATAGGCTTGCTGTAAATTGCCAGCAAACTTGTAGGCGATGTTACCCGACTCGGTCACTTCGAGGTGAGCATTGGTTTCAGAAGCAATGTTGTTGAGCTCGCTGACCACCAGGGGCAAAGCCATACCGGTATCAGCAGCAATGTCTACTGGCACAATGCGCGGCCCACGTGTGGCTATTGCCTCAAGAACTTTCTTCTTTTCAGGAGAATGGACCGGATTTAGTAATTCCGCAAAGGTCGCCATCACTGCTCCGCCAAAATCAAATGCACCAAGAACAAAAAAGCCAACATCATTTTGCCAATGCTAACTAGTAGCTATTGTGCATCAAAACAGCTGGCTTTTCATTTGTCTTTTAAAAATTCGGGACCGACGGGACTCGAACCCGCGACCTCCTACGTGACAGGCAGGCGCTCTAACCAACTGAGCTACGATCCCAAGACTAAGCCCACACCGAAGTGGCGCTCCAATCGAGACAAATAAGATACCACAGCTTGCATATGTCGTCAGACTTCAAAGGCAATATCGAGCAAAAAGCCTTTACACAAAACTGAACAAAACAACCACGCTGGCGCTTGACAAGCCTTGTGTAGCAAGCTTTCGCAGTTGTGCTAGGTTCTCCGCATTCGCTAGGTGCGCTAAGTACTGCCAGCGATCGAATTCTTGTTAATAGAGCTAGATACTAATCATGAACGGTTGAACTAGGGTTCTCTTTAGAACTAATCTCGATAAAGTCTAATGCCTTACCTTTCTTCTAAATATAAAAACCAAACCTCAACCTTCACACCTACTTTGCCTCTCTCCCACCCAGTTCACGCTCAATCGCGTTGAGGGGAGAGCTAGACAAAATTTGGCAGCAAGGTTAGTTCGGCATTTTCTAAATCTTTCTACCACTTACCAATCACAAAGGAGAACACATCATGTTCCTATACGTAATGGGTGCTTCGGTGGTTTTGGCTATTGCCATTGCCGTCGTTGCCCACTTCCGCAGCAAGGCCGCTTCGGCCCCTTCCGCAGACAGCGACGTCGACACTGAAGAGTTCGATGGCACGGTCGGCGAAGAGTTTCCCAATCCCACGAGCCCCCGCGCTGACCTGATCGAGCTCACCGACGAGAACTTCGAAGCTGAAATGGCAAAGAGCGATCTTCCCATCGTCGTCGAATTCTTCGCCGACTGGTGCTCCGCTTGTCGTACCCAGGGTCCGCTGATGGAGCAGGCTGCCGCCAAGTTTGCCGGCAAGGCTCGCTTCTTCAAGGTCGACCACGACAAGTTCAACTCGCTTCTGACCCAGGCCAATGTCGAGAAGATTCCCACCACGTTCTTCGTCAACCCGAAGACTCGCACCCAGATCGTCCATGTGGGCGTTCTCAAGGTCGACGCCGTGGGCGAGAAGCTCGACCAGCTGGCTGCCAACAGCGACCAGGGCATCACGGTCGGTCCCGACAGCGCGCACATGTTCTTGCTGGACGCCACCGCCAACTAAGCCAAGCGAAAACCAAGTTTTCGTTATCGGCTCAAGCCAAGCAACTGGTGTTCAACAACCAAGGAAACGACCCATAAGGCGAAAAGTACCGGCGTTCGCGCTGATACTTTTCGCTCTTATGGGCTCGTTTTTTTTGGCAACTGTTTTACTATATGTTTTAATATATAACAAAATCAGCAAAAGCTACAAACCATACCTAGGGTTTACTCCACTTGACCACCCCGTACTCAAAAGTTACGATGGCTGCACATTCTAATCAGCACTTTTACTAGTCCAAAATCATCACCAATAAAGACTGAGCTGGCATTTTCAGCTCGGCCTGGCCGTTACTTACAGGAACAAACAAAACGGCCATTGCAGGTGCTCCCCCACGCCACGTAGGAGTGATCATGACCAGCGCAAATATCACCATCGGCAAATTCAGAGAAAGTAATATCTACCTCTATCACCCAGTAATAGACCTATTGCTAGTCTGTGGCGGCTGGCTTCTAGCCCTAGCTAGCATCAATTACTTTTTTTCAGCGGCATCAGCCAACGCAGTCAATAGCGCCGTAAATATCACAAGCGACAAAGGAGCCACTCTCGACCTTGTAAAAATAATAGTGCTAGTCGGCACATACACCCTCTCACAGCCGCATTCAGCCGCCACACTGTTCAGGCTTTACGGAGAAAAATCACAAAGAGAAAATCACAAATTCGTAGCCTACCTACTGCCACTTTTGCTCGGCTGCTTACTGTTGCTGGCGCTAAGGTTTCCAATCTTAGCAAGACTAGAAGCCACACTCTACATTGTTTTTGCCATTCATCATATTATTGCGCAATGCTACGGAATCACTCTGATGTACTGCGTCAGAGCGAAAATGAGGCTCAGCGGTTTCGAGCGCTACTTGCTCAAAGGAATAGTCGGGGCAAGCACTACAGCAGCGGTTTGCCAGCAGCTCTCAAGCGACTGGCCAACTCACAAATTTCTTGACTTAAACCTCTTTCAATTTCCGTTTTTTAGCGCACCACTTATAGTGCTTCTACAACTTGCTATCGCTCTAATGCTTGCAGCAATGATAATTTTGCAAATTCACCGTTTTGGAAAGCATGAGAAAGCGATGCCAGTTCCGGCTTTTCTTACCATGCTCACCGCTATAGCACTACTAACCGTTTGGAATGGCGCCAATGACTTTATTTGGATATTCGTGCCGGCATTCTTTCATGCCAGCCAATATTTAGCAGTCTCAATGTCTTCATTCCTCAAACAAGAAGAGGCCGAGTTGGCAGTGGACCACCTATCACGGTCAGCCAAATTCGAATTTATTATCACCCGCTGGGCCGAGCTTTTTGTTGTCGGTCTGCTTCTATTCATCGCCATACCAAAACTGCTATCGCTCACAGGTGCGCCATTTCAAACGAGTGTGGCCCTGGTATTTTTTGCCATTAGCCTGCACCACTTCGCCGCCGACTCATGTATCTGGAAATTAAGGGACGCCAATGTCAAAAAGACACTGACATAAGGGAGAAAAAATGAGTAAATCAAATTCGAAATTGCTACCAGCTCCAGTAAGACTATTTCTAGGACTATTTCTAGGAGCATTGCTTGCCCTATCGACAGTGACAATAGCGGAGGCTAACGGAGTTAACACAGCCGGTACGGTAAGGGTTAACAACATGCTCCAGCTTCAAACAATGCTAAATATTGGCGCCTATGCAATATTCGCTATTGGCACATCAGTGGGCTCTGCCATCATAATCACCTGCCTTAGAAACATAACTATCCCCCACGGAAAACGATGCTTCAGAGTAGCCTTGGGCGCCCTGCTGCTGCTTGGCTCAGCCTCTTCCCCCGCCATACTCAATTTTATGATAGTCTCTGCCCGAGACGCGAGCTGTTCCAGCTTATTCTAAGCAGCAATCATCAAGCCATTTGGATCAAAGGTGCCGAATAAAACTTGAGCAATATTGCTACTATTAGCGCATGATTTTCGCAATCGACAATTTAGTTATTAGGCCCTATCGCTCCAGTGACGCTGACTCACTAAGCCATCATGCCAACGACCGCGACGTCTGGTTAAATTTGCGCGATCGCTTTCCCTATCCTTACACAAAAAAAGACGCTCGAGAATGGGTTGAGCTGGCTAACCGGCTACAACCTGTGACTAACTTTGCCATTGTCGTTGACGAAAAATGCGTAGGCGGCATCGGTCTCGCAATTAATCAGGATGTCCACAGAAAAAGCGCTGAATTAGGCTATTGGCTGGGCAAAGAGTATTGGGGCCAAGGGCTTATGACCAAAATCTTGCCTCCAATGACCAACTATTTTTTTGCCCATCACGATCTCGTTCGCATCTATGCCATGGTATTTGACTGGAACCCCGCCTCAGCAAAAGTACTAGAAAAAGCGGGCTATGAGTTTGAAGGACGCTTGAAAAAATCAGCTCTCAAAGACGGAAAATTTTGCGATCAGCTAATTTACGCCAAAATTATATAGCTATACCAAGTCCATCCGACCAAATAAAAAAAACAAGCGAAGATGACTAGCAACAAGTAAATGCAAAAGCTAACGACTGGCACTATCATCGACAACAAGTACTGTGTGCTGGATTTTCTTGGCATTGGCGGCATGGGTATTGTCTACAAAGTAGAACAACTCTCACTAAAAGCGATTCGGGCCCTAAAAATTATAGATACAGATAAGCTGAGCGACGACTCCTGGCGGCGCTTTGAGCTTGAAGCAAGAGCAGCATCAACTTTTGAACACACTAATGTGATCAAAGTCTATGACTACGGGCTCTTTAACAAAATTACGCCTTACTATGTCATGGAAGTAGTAGATGGCCTGACCCTTGGTGAACGCATCAACATTGAGGGGCCGATAAACATTGAACAATTTTTCGCCATCTTTATTCCTGTAGCTCAAGCCTTAGCCTACATACACAGCAAGGGCGTGCTCCATCGTGACATCAAGCCAGCCAACATAATGATTGTTGAAGATAGCAACGGCAAGATTAGCCAGGTGAAAGTTCTCGATTTTGGCCTGGTAAAAATGTTTAGCAACAGCGATACAGGCGCCGGAGCACTAACAAAAGCTGGTGCATTAACTAAGGCCGGCGAAGTAATGGGCAGCCCTACTTTTATGAGTCCAGAACAAACGGCTGGTCACAAACTAGATCAACGCTCCGATATCTATTCTCTGGGATGCGCCATGTTCGAAGCGCTTACGGGCAACCTGCCTTATCTCGATAGCAATCCAGTCGAAGTTATGATCATGCATCAATCTGAGCCAATTCCCAGCCTGGCTGAAAAGGCTAATGAGTGCGAGTTTGACGAAAGAATCGAACTGCTAGTGCGGGTAATGCTGGCGAAAAAACCAATTGACCGCCATCAAAAAATGGCTGAAGTAGTTCATGACCTAATTGCAATTCAAGCAGGCCGCAAGCCACTCTTTGCTAAAGAATACTGGCAAAGCACCAACAAAAAGCAATCATATGAAGGCACAGAAAGCGACCGCAAAAGACTTGTTAGCAACGGTAGTAATGATATCAATGATGAAATTGACAATGACGGCGAAGATGACGAAGAAGAAGAAGAAGAAATTGAGAGAATTCACAGAAACAACAATAGAAAAAGCAATAAAGCTAGACCAAGCTTGATCACTTATGCCACTCTCGCTATCACTGCAATTCTCACAGTGACAGCTGCTTCTGCTATTGTTCTACAAAAATTGAACGAGAAGAAGCCAGTTGACACTTATGCCTCGGTTCGCTCATTCTCACACGAATCGACAACGGCAGACGGATCAAAAGTTCTAGTATTCGATTTTCCTAAAGAGTACTCAATAGGAGAAATCTGTACGGCCAACTATGAAAACAGAGTCAACGCTCAAGGCAGTGTTACTTTACCCGCTAACGAGATTTTCCGCTTCTGGGCAAACAAAGCCTGTTTGAAAAATCCCAAGCTGCTAGAGCAATTCAAAAGCAAAGAAATTGGAGAACTCGATTTAAGCGTTCATCCAGGAGCCAACGATAAACACCTTGCAGCAATCAGACATTTTAGTAAATTGAGCAAACTGAATATCAGTTATTGCACCCTGAGCCCAAGCGGAATAGCAGACTTAGACTGTCTTACAGCACTTCAGGATCTCACTATTAATGGCGCCACTATCGATGATCAAGCCTTTTCAAAATTGAAGATACTGGGCCAGCTAATCACTCTCGAAGCAAAAGAAACTCCTGCCTTTGACAAAACAATAGCGGCACTCTCAGGCTCGACGAATATACAAAAATTGGTCCTCTGCAACGGCGCACTGACAGATCAAAATGTAAAATTGATGGGCAAAAACACCTCTCTAATCTATCTCAATCTAGCTTTAAATCCCGCTATCACCAGTGAAGGAGTAAAAGCTCTAGCAACTTGCAAGCAGCTAAAAAACCTCAACCTCATTCAAGACCCTATTACCCCCAGCGCAATATCAACGTTATCAAGCCTGAAAGAACTGAACAACCTAAAACTTTCCTGTTTAAACTGGAAAGAAGAAGACGAGAGCATTTTAAAAAGAAATCTGCCGCAAAACTGCTCACTGCAAATCATACATATGAAATCAACCAAAGCTGGCAAAGACCTGGATAACCTTACTCGAATCGGCCTTTAAGCTGAGGCTCAATCTTTTGGAACAGCTCAAACCAGACACTATAATCGACGAGAAATACCGAGTAATTGACATACTCGGCATCGGTGGTATGGGCATTGTTTACCGAGTAGAGCAACTCTCTCTGAATAGCCAGAGGGCGCTTAAAACAATTCCTACAGACAAATTAAGCGATAGCGTCTGGCAACGCTTTCAGCGTGAAGCTAAGGCTACTTGCAGACTAGAACACTCTAGTCTCGTAAAAGTTTTCGATTTCGGTTTGCTTGAAACCGTAACTCCGTACTATGTGATGGAGATCGTTCAAGGTCAGACCCTCTCTACTCGAGTCAAACTCAAAGGCACACTCACTTTAGAGCAATGTCTCTCAGTTTTCATTCCAAGCGCATTTGGGCTGGCCTATGCCCACGATAAGAAGATCATTCATCGCGACATGAAACCAGCCAACATCATGTTTAGCGAAGACACTAATGGCAAGATTACCGAAGTCAAAATTCTTGATTTTGGCATTGCCAAATTAATTAGCGATGAGAATCTCACTAACGCACTAACAAAGCCAGGCGAAGTAATCGGCAGCCCTCATTTCATGAGCCCAGAGCAGTCATGGGGAGCGAAAATAGATGCCCGCTCAGACATTTATTCACTTGGCTGCTGCATGTTTGAAGCCCTTACTGGTTTACCACCATTCATCGCTAAAAATGCCGTACAAGTGATTATGATGCATCAAAACTCAGCACCACCCAGTCTAGCTCAAACCGCACCAGATCAGACTTTTAGCGATAGCATTGAACAAGTAATCAGAGTAATGCTGGCAAAAAATCCTGATCATCGCTATCAGAGTATGGATGACCTCGCTCAAGATTTGATATTGATTAAGAGTGGCAAGCAGCCTCGCTTCGCTCAAGCACAAGAAAAACTCTCTGGACAAGAATCAAATTTGACCGCAGCCAATCAAGCAGCTAAAGCAATAGCGCCAATAACCCTTTCGCTAGAAAAGGTTGTAGCTAAGGTAACACCAAAATTTTCAAAAGCAGACGACACAGGAGGTGAGATAACCGACAACACCTTCGACCAACTCTCTGAAAGCCAGACTGTCACGACTAAAATATGGAAAAAGTTCAACTATCATGCTCTAGCAATGGCAGCAATTCTCGTAGTCGGAACTATTGGAACCCTATTCATGCTGCGCCCAAACCAGCCTAGCTATAAAATTACAAAGAACTCTGCCAATGCCAGCCGTGATCCTTTAGTTTTATCGAACAAGCCATTCAGTCGTTCAAGTCAATTACCAACTGGTCAAAAAGTAATTGTCTTTGACTTTCCCAAAGAGATCTCGCTGGGAACGATCTACTCATTAAATGGCGAGCACGTGATTGAAGCTCAAGGCGAGGTTACTATTCCCGAAGGTGAGCTGATTCGCTTCAAACCAAGTCGTGATTTTATGAAGCACACAGAATTGTTCAGAAAATTCAAAGCCAATCAGATAGGCGATCTCGACCTCAGTGATCGCCTGATATTAACTGATGAAGATTTCGCCAATATCAAACATTTAGTAAATATCCGCAAGCTTGATCTAAGCGATTCTAATGTCACACCTAACTGTGCTAGTTGCCTCTATGGCTTGAAAAACCTGACAGAACTCAACATCACAAACACAGATATAAATGATAAAGCCCTAGCAAATCTGCCAGCACTAAGACGTCTAGAAGTGCTAGACGCAAGAGAATTAGGCCATATGAGCAACACCCTTAAAGCCATCGCTGGCTCAACCAGACTGCATAAACTCACTCTCTCAAATAGTGCCATAGACGATAATACGGTAAAGCTGATAGGTAAAGATCAAAATCTCGAATATCTCAGCCTTTCGGACAATCCAGCAATAACTGCCAACGGCATCAAATACCTCGCCCCCTTAAAACGCCTTGGCCACCTCAATATACTTAATTGCCGCGTCGGTCCAGAGGTGATTGAAACACTGACTAGCTTTAGGCAACTGCACGAGCTAAAAATCAATACAGCCAAATGGTCTAGAGACAAGATTATCAACCTAAAGGCTTCGCTACCACCGGGCTGTAGACTCGATCAAGGAGCGAAAAGCACAAAAGATAATAGGGAGGACTTTGACCATTTTAAAAGCCTGGGAACAATCGGCCCCTAAACAAAACAGGCTCGTCAAATTCTTGGTACTGACTGGTTGTCTTCGGGAATGCAATCTTTAACTTCGCCTGACAAATATATTGGAACTAAAGCCACAAAGCGGATGTCATGTGTCTGTGGAAGTGTGTATTTATCGAGGTGGCGGGCTAATGAATCAGCTAGAACAAACAAAAATAGCTTTGCTACGTGAAGCTTCAAAGACTCTCAATACCATCAGTAAAGTGAAGAATGGTAGCGAAGAGTTTGTCAAATGTAAGCACGCCTACGACCATCCAGAAGAAATTAGATCACTCTACCTGCAAGCTCTAGACTCATTGATAGAAGACGGTGCCACTGAGCTTGTATTGACCAATGAATATCTAGATTTGTTTGAGCTAAAGCAAACCTCTCCGATTTCGACACTAGCTGCGGCAAAAGAAGCCTTGCTACGACAGCTGAAACAAGACGGCCGCATTTACAAAATTCACAGCCCCCAGGGTGAGTTTGTGCAGTGCAAGAAATTTGCCTTAGGCGGGGCCGATCGCCCCGATGAGAACGAAGAAGAGTCGCGCATCATGTTCTTAAAAGCTCTATCTGAATTGATGCGCTACGGCAAAATCGATCTGGTTTCAGAGAACAAAGAAATGACTGTGTTTGCTCCGGCGATGCAATACAGCAGTGCTGCCAATGCCACTGAGATCTACGAAGACTTGCGGCAGTGTAGTTAGGGATTAGTCACACTTCAGTCCCAATTTTGTTTCATACTCTTTTTTACAACCACCCCAGTTGTGCTGTTAGTAAAACGTTGCTGCCACTGAAACGTACATAGTTTCACGTGGCCTTCAAAAACTTACTAGTATCGTCAAATCACACCCCAACTAAGCCCGCAGCAAATAATAGGGAGTGTTATTACCATGCCACCAACCAAAGCCATAGTCGAGCTTGGCGAAGCAATCGTAACGAGCCCAGCAGTAAAGTCTGCTGCTGAAGCCGCAATTAAAGCTGGTGCCTCCTTAATAGATGATTTTCTCTCAATCGGCGGTCGCTCTATTGCAAAGTCGGCAGCCAGCACAGCAGAAACACAAATGGCGACAGCAGCTAAATCGGCCGCGCCAGGTTGGGGTACAAGCGCCGAAAGACTTTTTGCCAATCCTAATGACGACAAAGCAGTCACCAGCCTTATCAATACACTTGAATCGCCCTTACAGAAAGCCGCTGCTCAAACTACAAAAGAATTAGGTGTGCCATTAACAGAAGCGCATAAAACAGCCATGACCGAACTAGCACAAGATCAAGTACTAACAACTCGCCTTGGACTACTATCGGGAGAAATTCAACCACAGTCCGTTACCGAGCTACAACAATACTTAAAGACTTCAGTGGCATTGGATTTCAGAGCAACTTTTCAACGCTTTCTACCAGGAAGGAGCGAAGCTGCTGAGAATTTCGGTCTGTTGCGCAACTACGTTTCAGATCCTTTTGAGAGTCTGGTATTCCAAGACCGACAACGAATTGTAGAAAAGGCGTTGAAGGCGCTACCGGAAAGACAAGTAGAAGCTCTTCAGAAAAGATTTTTCGATGGTCTGTCTATCAACCAAACAGCTGAAAGCATGGCAATAACGAGCGGTAGGGTGTCGCAACTAGAAAAGTCTGCCATTGGCAAATTACAACGGCCTATTCTACAAGAGCTTACTCCTTCTAATATGTACAGCCCTACTCAACTACTGCGTGACAAACCTTCTTGGAGTGACTTAGTCTAGTGACAAAGACAGATAGTCGGGGTGTAACCCTCACTTCACCAGGGGCATATCAATAATTTGTGCTACTGAAAGTTCAGGAGCGGCTCTTCCACTCTCTAAATGAAGCAAACCAAGTTGCTCATATTTAGGTCTAATTCGCTCTGACATCAGACCTAGACGTTTCAAATTTGGAATGATCATACGGAACATCGAACTTCTGAAGAAGCCCATCAAAGCTGACTCGCTGACAAATTTATCCCAGGCCTTAGGGGTGAATAAATGAGTGTAATACTCATCATAAATCTCATGAGCAAGAAAACGTCTTTGCAAAAGCAAGCAAACTTCAAAGGCCCACTCTTCGCGCTCTCGCAATTCGGCTTCATTCAACTCAGTTTTGTAATAGCGCTCTAAAGCCAATACACCGTAGTGAACGTGGCGAGCTTCATCACCGATGACATACTTAAGACAGTCTTTGAGAACCGGCTCACCGGTGACTTTGCGGATGGTTGAGAAGGATCCCAAACCAAAACCTTCAATCATAATTTGCATGCCGAGGAACTTAACATCCCATCTTGGATCTTCCATTAGAGCTTCAGTCAACACGTACAAATTCTCATTGATCTCATAGACCTTCTCCATTTTCTCATGGAGATAACGGTGAAAGACTTCAATGTGTCTGCCTTCATCCACAACCTGGGTGGCGCCAAATAGTTTGCCATCAAGCCACGGCACTGCTTGCATTACTTGCGCTGCGCCATAGAGAGCTGCTTGCTCACCATGCAATATCTGACTCAAGAACCAGCTGAGCAGTGAATGTCGTTGCTTTGACTTTTCCAGTGGGCTAAGTTTGCTCCACATGGGCAAAACATTGGCTGGACAAAATGCATCAGGCAAGAGCAGCCCGTTTAAATCTAAGGGATCGACATCTCTACTCCAGTCGATGCTCTCGGTGGCATTCCACTGCGAAGAATTGGCGGCATTGTAGAGTTTGGCTAATTCAGGATAGTCACGGGTGTACTGCCAGTCAAAATGTACTTTGTGTGATGGGTCCATACTCGAAAATGGAGCACCTTTGGCACACTGTTGAAAGAGGCCACGATAGGCTGGACCGAGAAAAGACTTGAGCATTTTGATGTTGCCACGGCTTGTTGCATCAGCAACAACTGGCCAGGTACGACCGACGGCCGTAATAAGTTGAGGGAGAGATTTGATAGCCAAGTGATACCGCTTTGCCTTTTCTTTTACAAGAATAAAATTGCCAAGACCTAAGAACTGTGAATGCTAGTGACCAGCATTCAGCAAATAAGTTCCAGCTTGAACAGATGTTTGTCAGTTTAGTCGCTTAAGAGCAGCTATTACCCTTCAGTTGACTTGGCGCCTGCTAATTGATCCAATTCAAAATATGGCCACTGGACCAGCTACGAGCGCTGACTGGCGGGCGGCTTCTATAACTTTCATGCAAATTAAGGCATCTTCGATTGGCACGGGCACAGGGCCTTTACCGCGGATAGCATCGCGCATTTGTTCATAAAAGTTCTGATAAGAACCAGGCTCTGACTCAATATTTATCTTGTGTTTGACGCCATTGGTATAGGTAGTCAATTTGCCGTGATGATCTGCATGTTCACGGCCCCAATGCCAAAGACCCGGCCTATGGCCATCCTTAAGCGAATTCTCCTGAGGGTCCAGGCCCCATTTTTCATAGGCACCTTCAATCCCTATCAACCGAAATCGCGGGCCAACCTCAGGTGCCAGCATGCTTACCCATATATGGACAACCACAGCATCAGGAAAGCGCAAAGCCACAAAAGTATCGTCATCACCCGCCACACCTGGGCGTCTGTGCAGAATTTCGGCATAAACCTGCTGGGGTTTGCCAAAGAGAACCAGAGCCTGGTCTATAAGGTGACTGCCTAAGTCAAAGAGTAAACCACCACCTTCTTCAGGCGATGTACTTTCGCGCCAACCACCTGGTTTTGGTTCCAAGCGATAGCGCTCAAAGCGCGACTCCATGCGGGTAATTTTTCCCAGCTGACCCCGTTCAATGAGCTTTTTGATCGTCAAAAAATCATTGTCCCAACGCCTATTTTGAAAAACTGAAATGGCAACATTAGCCTCAGTACTAGCATTTATCAGCTGTTCAACTTGGTCTGAAGAAATAGCTACGGGTTTATCTATAACAACGGGAATTCCAGCGTAGATGCTAGCCAGGCCCAAGTCCATATGGGTATCGTTGGGCGTAGCCACCACCACAAGGTCATACTGGTCAGCGGCCTTAAAAACTTCGTCAACCTTGCAACAAATTTTGGCCTTAGGAAAATCAGCTTGTGCTTGTTCTTGCCTACCCTGGCTACGGGTGACAATAGCTGACACTTCCATGGCGGCAGTAGAAGCAATCAATGGTGCGTGAAAAGCGGCACCGGCGAGGCCATAGCCGATTATGGCCGTGCGAACTGGTTTATCTTCAGGCACTATCATGCTCCCTATTTTGCAATTTAAGATAGCTTTGCCCTACCCAGTGGTCAAGGGAATAATCACAAAATCATATTCAGAAGACCAACAATGTTGCGCCCAATACCCTATGGGCTGTAAACTGTCTCGATTAATAGGTTTACACTTGGTCAAAATAGGGACTGATTAACTTGTTAGGACCTATTACTACCGACTGATAATTTTTTTTTGGACGAAGGGCTATACTGGCTTTCATGGATCAAGACTGGGACAGATACAGAATTTTAGGCGAGCAAGCTGAGGCTTCCTCCAATTATCCCTACGCGGAAGCAATGTGGGCGATGACGGTTTTGATTGCGCAGCATTTCGGCGACAAAGATCCGCGCACACCATACAGCCTAGACTCTCTCAGTCGCTCGCTTATGAGACAGCAGAAGTTTAGTTTAGCCGAGCATTTTCTCAGCAAAGCCTGGACTATAAAAACCCAAGTTATTGGCGCCAGCGCCCTCGAAATTGCTACTACCATGAACCTTGTAGCAGAGCTCTACTACCGTCAGGGCAAGTACCCGGATGCCATACAAATGTGCAAGAAAGTACATGGAATCTATGGCAGCGCTTACGGTCCAAATCATCCCAAGACCCATGAAATAGCTGGCAATATAGCCATGTTAGAAAGAATGGCCAATCCCGCCCCAGCCGCTCAGGCGGTCGAGGCCTCTCCTGTAGCCAGTACAGTTAGTCAGCCGTCTGTTCAAATACAAGGTCAGGCACAAGCACCAGCTCAAGTCGCTGCCCCAGCTACCACTCCCGCAGCCGTCAATCCAGCGCCTTCAACTAACAAGAAGCGCGCAGGTATGCCCCGTTGCGAAGTTTGCGGCTCAGTTATGGAAGCCGACTGGTGTTTCCGTTGCACTGGCAACAGCGTCAAAGCCGTTAATCCTGGTCAACAGCTTACTTAATAAGTATTACAAAGTGTTTTTTTGGATTTTGTATCAGTTTTCAACAGGCAAGCCTAAGTAATCCACTTGGAAATTTGTAAGCCAAAAAGATTTGCCTTATCTTGATAAAGACAGAAGCTGTAATCTCATGTCATCATTGACTATCCAGCTGACGACAATTTTTCATTGATACTCTATATGGTGTCAAACACATTGTTTTTTACAACTTTGTTTTGCCCGATAATTCGTGGACAAAAAGAAATTGGACCCACAGGTAAACAATTAGTCGCTAATGCAAGTTGGTAAATGTATATTAGTAGAAGAATAGCTCACAGCACAAATAACTAATCGGTTTGTAAAACTCTTCAAAATAACTGGGAGAGAGGAATTTATAGATGCCTTTACGCAGAATCAAAATTGAAACTTTGACTGAAGCTCCTGATATTCGACAGCGAACGCCGCTTTCTGAGGAATTTCCTGAGATAGCGGCGATGTGGCATAAAACGAAAAACCGCAGCTTCAAACCCAACCAATTTTCGGTTGGTTCAAACATTGAAGTTTGGTTCAAATGTCCGGAAGGCCCAGAACACGTTTTCCAGAAAGCAATTTCATCAATGGTTTTGGCAAGACGCAAAGGCGCAAAAGGTTGTCCTGCATGCAAAGGCGATCTAGTAACCAAAGATAACAGTCTGGCAAAACGTTTTCCAAAACTGGCCAAAGAATACCTAGAAAAGAAAAATGGTCTAGCACTCTCTAAAGTCAGCTATGGCTCAAGTCGCAGAGTGTGGTGGCACTGTTCCAAATGTGATCATGAGTGGCAAACTGCCATTTCTAACAGAACTCAACTGGGCTCCTCATGCCCGAATTGTCGCAAAGCACCGTTACTCAACCTGAAGCATATAAACAGATACCTGCGCTTCTTTGACAAAAAAGCCAACAAAGGCATCGATCCAGAAAAACTACCTTCGCGCAAACCAATTTGGTGGAAATGTAACCGCGGGCCAGATCACGTATGGAGACAGGCCTTTAAAGAAAAAGTCGGTGAGTTTTGTCCATTTTGTCGAGGCTCGCGTCCATCAATCACCAATAACCTGACATTGATGCCTGCGTTGGTGAAAGAGTTTCATCCCACCAAGAACAATAAGATGAAGCCAAAAGATATCTCCATTCGCAGTTTTAGAACGGTTTGGTGGAAATGTCCCAAGGCCCCCGATCACGAATGGGAAGGCAGGATCTATGAGCGCACCTACGAAGGTGCAGGTTGTCCTTTCTGTCGCAACCATCGCCTCTCTGTCTCAAACAGTTTGGCTAAACTGGCTCCAGATGTTGCTAAAGAATGGCATCCCACTAAAAATGGCAAGTTGACGCCCAAAGATGTAGTTGCCTTCACAACTAAACCAGCCTGGTTTATATGCCCTGCTGGTCATGAGTACGAAAGACAAGTGCACCTGCGCATTCGCTTCGGCCTGACCTGCCCAGAGTGCAAAAAGGCCGGCATTAAGAGAGCAAAAACAAAAATACTGAAAACGCCAGAAACGGCTCAGCACAAGGACAGAAAGAGCAATAAGTCCAAAAGAAAATAGCTGTTACGAGTAAAACGCGCTAGCAATAATTAAATGCATGGCCCGAAACGGCCCAGGAGCCTATGGTATACTCCTGCATCGGTGCATGACAACATATTGGAACGCGGATGAACGGAAACAGTTTTCAGCTCAAAGAGCCAGCTCTCAGCGATATCAAAGCTGAGCTACAAGAGCAATCAGACCGCCGGCGAACGTTTGCGATTATTTCGCACCCTGACGCTGGTAAGACTACTTTGACTGAAAAGTTATTGCTTTTTGGGGGCGCCATCGAAGAAGCTGGTGCTGTTAAATCGCGCCGTGAGCAGAGAAGCGCCACATCTGACTGGATGGAGTTAGAAAAGCAACGGGGCATTTCAATCACTTCGACCGTTTTGCAATTTGAATACAAAAACTGCTGTCTAAATCTACTGGATACACCGGGCCACCAAGACTTCAGCGAAGACACCTACAGAACTCTAGCAGCCGCCGATAACGCCGTAATGCTGATTGACTCAGCCAAAGGTCTTGAGCCGCAAACAAGAAAACTCTTTGAAGTTTGTCGATTGCGTCGACTGCCACTGTTTACCTTTATAAACAAGCTAGACAGGCCAAGTCGAGAGCCTCTTGAGCTGATCGACGAAATCGAAAAAGAGTTCAAACTTGCCACTTATCCAGTCAATTGGCCAATTGGTACAGGTGATCAATTTAAAGGAGTTGTCGACAGACAATCCCAAACAGTCTACTTATTTGAACGCACAGTCGGTGGCCGTACCCGCGGTGAAGTAGCTACCTATAAACTTGACGATCCGAAACTCAAAGAGCTAATTCCTAAAGCACTTTATGCTCAGCTCAATGAAGAATTAGAGATTCTAGACGCTGCAGCGGCCCCATTAGACCTAGAAAAAATACACAGCGGCGAACTGACCCCTGTTTATTTTGGCAGCGCTATGAATAACTTCGGTATTGAACTATTCCTCAAGTCGTTTATTCAGCTGGCTCTCCAACCAGGTTCCTTCCCTTCTAGCGAAGGTGACATTGCCCCGACATTCACTGACTTCACGGGCTTTGTCTTCAAACTACAGGCCAATATGGATCCGCGTCACCGCGACCGTATTGCTTTTGTCAGGGTTTGCTCAGGCATGTTCGAAAAAGACATGAGTGTGATCAATAGTCGCACCCAAAAAAGTATTCAGTTAAGCCAACCAAAGAAACTCTTTGCCAAAGAGAGACAATCAATCGAAAAAGCCTATCCAGGAGATATTGTTGGCTTCAGCAACCCTGGAGCTTTTGCTATTGGTGACACTATTAGCAGTGGCAAGCGACTGTCTTATCCAGGCATTCCAACCTTTGCTCCTGAACTCTTCGCCTTCCTTGAAAATAAAGAGCCAAGCAAATATAAACAATTCCACAAAGGCATCATTGCTCTGCAAGACGAGGGTGCTATCCAAATCTTATGGATGACCGAAAGAGATACACGCTATCCTCTCTTAGCTGCTGTGGGTGCCTTACAATTTGAAGTTGTACAGTTCAGACTACAAGCTGAATACGGCGCTAATACTACCTTGCGCAACGTAGATATCCACAAAGCCCTCTGGGTGGTGGGCGCCTGGGATACACTAAAAACCGCTCCTAATCTGACAAGTTGCACTGTGGCTACCGATAAATTCGAAGACCCAGTTCTATTGTTCAAGAATAAATGGGATCTCAGTAAGTTCAAAGAACTCTACCCAGATATTCACTTGAGCAAAGTAGACCCGCGCACTGGACCAGTTTCAGAAGCCTACTAAAAGCTGACACAAGGTAAAAACCAATCCAAGGATAAGGCTTTGTGCAGCAGCAATACTGAAGAATTGGACAGCAGCAAAAGGAACAAGGATAGTTTCTTTCTCTGGCTCGGCCTCGCTTGTCTAGTGCCTCTTGCCTGCCTTTTTCTTGAAATTTTGAATTACCCAACCCTCATGTCTGGCGGGTTAGCAATGCGCATAGTGGCAGCTAGCCTACTCATTCAAGGCGAACAACCATACTATGATTTTTGGGATTGGTCACAACCAATTGTCTACGAAATTCTGAAATACCCCTACATGCTATGCACAACTCTGCAAACCATACATGTACCAATAACCCATGGGGTTTTCATCTCTCTCTCTATATTTTGCCTGATACTTAGCTCTACTTTACTGACCGCTAGCATATGCGCCCAGGCTCTGAAACAAGCAGATAATGAGGCAAGCAAAGAAGACTCTCGTAGTTTTATAGTGTCGTGCCTTATAGGCCTGGTATTGACCACCCTAATTGCCCGTTTCGATTTTGGCGACTTACAATATCTCTTTCTTCTCACTGTTGTGCCCTGGCTTGCGCTGCGTTGGTTTGCCCACAGGCAAATAAAAGTCAATCCCATGCTGGCCAGCACTACCGGTGTAATAGCTGCTATTGGTGCTTGCCTCGATCTTCCATACGTCGCTGTCTTTCTCATTTTAGAACTGATTCTTACATTACAATCTGGTCGTTGGCGCTGCCTTATATCGCGAGAATGGTTGGCTTTCACAATCACTTTCGCAACCAATCTTCTCATTCTCAGTCAACTAGCTGAGCCTGTTCATACGGCCTTCTGGAAGTGGACCATGCCTCTCAAATGGTTCAACTATTCAGTTTTCAATTTCACGATTTATGCTCCACATGCCAGTCCCAATCGATCAGATGTAATCTATGGCATGGTGACTGCCGCTGCTATTTCTTTTCTGTTTGGAAAGAAACACAGCATCTATATCACTATGCCCAGTCTCATGTTCGCAGGCTTTGCTCTATATCTGCTAGAAGGTCAAGGCTCATCTAAAGACCTCGTTTTAACAATTTTCAGTATCACTGCAATTCTAGCTAATACAATATTGCTCGCTTACCAACAACTAGAAATCAAACTAAAGGAAAAGTACTCGGCCATAAAGCTAAACCTGTCATGTCAGTCAGCCGCCTTGATCTTGACCATAGCTGCAACAGCAGCCATTTGGCAATTACTCGATCGGGATAGAACCCAGCTTCAAAATTACGTTTGCACCAATTCCAGCAAGGAGAAAGAGCAGTTAGAAACACTGCTCGAGCAAACAACCAAAGTCGGTGATGGTGTCACTGTAATCAGTGAAAATATTGAACCAATCTATCCACTCGTCTTTATCTCTGGTAGAAAACCGGGAAGCTACCTACTCTGGTCTAGACCGCTATGGCTATTTGCCATACTCAAGGCAGACTCAAAATTGACTGGACCAATGAAAGATTTTTACGATCATACCTATAGCAATATTTGCTCGGAACTAGAGCACAAAAGCACAAAAGTAATCATTCTCGAAAATCCAGAACCTTGCGATAGCTCATATCGCGAGCAATATTTAAAAACAGCCGAACAAAATTTTCAGGACCTGCAAAAAAGTGGCTATTACTTCAGCTACGAAAATCACCAGCCTCGAGAATATAACGGTTTCAACTTTCCTTTTAGATTCTTGGTGCGAAAAAGAGACAAGGGCATATGAACTTGCTAAAGGCTATTGCTAGCAAACTATTCAACAGTACTACCACGTTCTTGTACCTAGCTTTTGCCATCATGATTATTGGCAAAATTATTTTCTGGTATGGCCATCCACTGCTAACTTATCCCGATCAAGCTGCCTACTTAGAAATGGCTGAACTAATTGCCAGTGGAAAACTACCATACCTAGACTTTTTCGAATGGAATCCACCGCTGATAATGTATCTAAATTTGATACCACTGGCGTTTGCAAAGCAATTGCATGTGCCCGTAATTGCTGCCTTTAACTATTCAGTAATTGCGCTCTGCGCCTATAGTACCTTAATGAGTTTGCACATTGCCTCTAAGTATATGAGCAAGCAACAGTTAACTGTATTTCTGCCATTCATATTTGCTGCGGCATATTTTAATTTGAACCAGACCATAAACATTGGTGAGCGTGAGCACCTATTTACGGTTGCTTACTTACCCTTTCTAATTCTACGAGGCTTGGCATGGCAGGGCCAAAAACTATCAAAGTTTGATGCCATATTAAGCGCCTTCGTAGCCGCTGTAGGAATGGCTCTCAAACCACAATTCGCAGTCTCTGCTGCCCTGGTAGAACTGTGCTTTTACTACCAATGTAGAACACTAAAAGTATTCGCACGACCTGAAATTTATACAGTCGCAGTAGTCTTTATGCTCTACCTCGCTGGTCTGATGTTACTGCCACTTTCGGTATGGGATTTCTATTTCAATCAGGTTGTACCGCTCTACATCAATGGCTTAAGCTATTCCGGTCGAGCGCTTATCTATATGTTGCGTCACGACCCTAATTTCTTCTTGCCTTTTGTGCACTTGTTAGTGACACTGCCACTAGCCCTAGTCTTCGCCCGTTTCAATCTGTGGATAGCTCCATTAGGTATTTTCGCACTTAGTTTTCTATTTCACTATATCTACGGCGATCAAGCCTGGCCCTATAGATTCATTCCTATGACTGCCAGCCTGTTCATGCTCGATGGGCTGCTAATCGGCATGCTAGTAGAAAAGATTTTTTCACGATCAAATCTCTCAAAATTTGCAAACTTAGTCATGACTTTCGCTATCTTAGGTATCGCTTCTTATACGACTTATAGTGAGCTAATTTCTGAAAGCGCCAACCGCGCCATCAGCACTCAGCCATTCGATTTGGCCAATATCGGCTACCAGGGCGACTGTCTTGCTTCAGATTTTGATCCACTTGTATTTTCAATTTTAAGCCTGACAAAATTAGATGATAGTGTTATTTTCATCGGCAATGGCATAGAGCCTGGATTTCCAGCAATACTGCAGAGTGGCCGAAAACTTGGCAGTCGATATTTGTTTTGCAATTTACCGTTCATAGATCACTGCGCAACCAAGACACACGACCAGCGTTGGGAGAAAATGGCCGAAAGTGCAGTGGAAAACTATGGCCAAGACATCATCAAAAACAAACCAGCAGTGATTTATGTTCAGCAGCGTCAATTAGACGAACTACTTGAGAGATACCACTTTTTCAATCGCTTCATGGGGGCTTATGAACTAGCTGGCGAGAATATTTTTTACAAGGTTTGGACCCTCAACGGAAGACAGTCCAAGTCTGGTGTAACCGGCGATCCCAAACAAATCGTAATTGACATTATGGCTAAAAAAACGACAATTGATGACGCTGTTTTAGAGAGCGGATACGAACGCTCTAAAATCGAAAGATGGCTCTATCTGGCCCGTCTGGCCTTAGAACACGCAGTCTCTAAACACACTTCTGATCGGCAAATAGAAATAGATGAAAATATCAATAAGCTAAACGACACTGTCAATCAACTAAAAGCTGAAAACGAGCAGCTAAAACTCGACCTGCAAAAGAAATAAAAGCCACTACAGACCGAGCTTTCCCTTTATATACTTCATCGTATTGGGAAAATAAGTAATCATATCTTGGTAATAACCACGCTCATTGCCTAGCAATATTGAGGTGAGCTCAGCGCAGGTCTCTCTTTGTCCCCGCACTGACTTTTGCAGGTAATACTTGATTCTTGGCGCTACATCGTCGGGCACATGAGCAATGTCTAGATAGTAGTTATGTCTAAATTCATCGGT
>JAUPUU010000149.1 GCA_030917395.1 Cyanobacteriota bacterium erpe_2018_sw_21hr_WHONDRS-SW48-000092_B_bin.40 | reverse complement strand
CTCTCAGACTAGCGGCTACATGTACAAGACATCGATGGTGGGCCTCTGCTTCTTTGCGGCTCTGGGAACGGCAGCAGCCGTCTATGCCATATGCCACCGCCAACCCAGTGACCAATCAGATGTATTCTCCGAGCGAACTAAGAAAATAATCCGCTGTACAGCCCTGTCTGCTCCCCTCTTAGCGATGCTGGTAGCGGGCTGGAACTGTCTCACCTATGGCGTTGACTATCTCTGGGCCGAAGGCCTCTACCCAGGCTACAGCAGCCACATGAGCCCGGCCAGCTATGAAATCTTGAAGAAAGAGCAAATTGAAGTGGCAGCGCGCATATCACCACTCAACACTGAAGTGGCCAAAAGACACTTTGAGAGAACAAAATCAGTGGGCTCCTATGAGCTTGCGGTGAAAATGGCCGACAAAGTGATTCGCTTTAATCGCCACGATAGCCGCTGGAAAATCAGGAGACTAGGGGTTCTCGGCCGCCTACCTGACAGAGAGCAAGAATTTCAAACTCTCACTAACAAGTACAAAAACCGCTTTGGCAAAGACGGTTATTTGTGGAACACCTTAGCCGATACTGCCGTTTACAACAAAGATTGGCCACTAGCCCTCGAGATGGCAAACGAACATGTAAAAAGACATGAACGTGAAGCCATCGCCTACGAACAAAGAGCTTCGATTTTCAAAGAACTTGGTATGGAGCAAGAAGCAGAAGAAGACCTGGTCACGGCTGACTCATTTTCTAACGCTGGAAATCACTAGGAAGTATGGCAGGAAACCACAAATTCGACGGCAAACCATACGAAAAAGCAGAGCCTGTGTCGGCTCGGTCAGCAGACAGTGATGCGCGAGAAAACCTGATTCTGGCAGCCTTCTCACCAGGCTCACGCAAATCCGACAGGCAGTCGGCTGAAAGTATTGCTATGGGTGCCGCTGAAAAACGAAGCAATCTCTCCACTGAAGACAAAGTAGCGCAAGTTGGCTCGCTAGCAGGCCCTTCAGCCGCCACCCGCATCGGCAGAGGTCTTGAAGCCGGGGCATTGATTCACGCACTCAATCACGACCCAACACCTGAAGGCTTGGGCAAAGAAGGCTGCATGGCAGCAATATCACGCTATGTGCTTGAACCGCAGCTGAGAGAATCGGGCAAGAACATGCCTCATTTCATCGACTCTCACGCTTTTCTCAACTACATCGCCAAACATCCAGAATTGGCCTCGGTCACAAGCAAATCTCAAAAAGATATTCAAACCAAAGACCTGCAACCCGGTGACATAATCATCGGCGAAAAATCCACCGGAAATCACGTCATGGTAGTAACGCGAGTGCCTTCTTTTTGGGGCTATCCAGAAGGCGCCCTAATGCTCTGCGGAAATACAGGCCTAGCGATGCCTGATGGCCCACCCTACCCGCACTTTCGCGCAGCACAAGAAGTTCTAGGCACAGGAACCGATCGCTATAACTATCATCACGGGCAATTGAACAGCCAGATGTCGACAAACCCTTATCTAGGTGGAAGATTCAAAATCGTGCGCTTCAAAGACTGAAAGCGGCCTAGAGTATAAGCTCTGCCGTTGTCATCGCGCTACCGACGTAATATAGTAGAACATCTAAAAAAAGCAAAAGGGGTGAGAGCTGAAAGCCACAGACAGTGGCCATTTCAACTCTCACCCGCTTCTTTACTTGGCCGCTGCCGGAGCTCCATGATGCTCATGCACATGGCCAGCAGAGGTGTCCTGAGCCGGTGCAGCCGAGTCAGTGCTGGTAGCCGGAACAGGAGCAGATGCAGGGCTGGTGCAGATGGGTTCGCTCATGTCATGTGCGGGCATAGCCGACATGTTGTGCTGATGACCCATAAACGTAGCCGGAAACACCATCATCAAAGCCATGACCACAGCCATGACAAAGTGGGCGATGTCCTGACCAAAAGAGAGCCAGTGAGGCTTCTTGAAGTCGTTGTAGAGGCGCATAGCGTAGTAAGAGCCAAACCAGGTCCAGTAAGCCGTGAAGACAACGGTAACGACGATACCGCTGACCGGTGCAGCGAACATCCACCACATGCCAAACATCATGGCGGCATGGGCGAAGTCGTACCACTGCTTGTTGTAGGGCAAGGATCGACCGTAAGTGAAGGCGCGAACGAGGTACCAGGCAGTGCCGACAGCAAAGGCGATTTGCCAAAACAAGTCAGCGATACCGAACCAGGTAGGGGCCAAACAGCTCACCATTCCAACCATGCAAGCGCCGTGCCAGACTTCGTTTTCACGGTCCAGATAGCCGTTGACCTTGGTCAGATACTTGGTGTTGAAAAAGCGGAAGCCGTAGTAAACCGCGCCCAGCAAGAAGAATCCAGCCAGGAGTGAGAGAAAGGGGAAGGATGCGCCATGCTCGTGCATATGCTGCATGTGTTCCATGTGGTCATGATTCATGTTTTTACTCCAGGGTTGAAGTTTCAGAGACGGAAAGGGTGGTTGAGGTATCAAGGGCCCCAAGTACTCATCAGTGACGCTGTCAGCTCTCAAGACCTTTGTCTTAGGAGAAAGCTATAAAAAAGAGCGGCAGTTGATAGTTGCTTGCGAAAGGCCTTGAAATGTTTGGAAGTTGAAATAGAGAAATACAGCACAAAACATAACCGGCCAGGACAACCGCAAACAACCGCCGAACAATCATTTCGAACAATAAAAGCCCCAGAATTGCCTAATAGACTGCTCATCTACTGGGGTTTCCCTTAGCGCAGTGACATGACCCCTACCAGGGGATAGCCTGCCTGGTGTTCGGCATTCCAACCCAAAAGATATGCGCTGAAACACCCAATCATTGCCAAGAGCTAGTCGCCAATTTCAATTTTGGTAGGCAATTTTGGATTTTTAAATTGAGCAGTGCGAATATCCTCGGCAGCCAAAGCGCGCATACCTTGCTTGGCAAAACAGAAGGCCCGGGCCAAGCGATAGTGTTCGTTGTTAGGGTCGTCAACTAGAACATCAGTCAACTGCTGCATTGCCTTGCCATATTTGCCCATTTGAATCAGCAGCGCGGCCTTACGATAATAGAGGTCGGTATTGTTGAAATTAGCTCCCGATGCCTCACAGGCATACTGATACGACTTTTCTGGTGTAGGGTCATTGGAGAAATAGGCCCGAGTCAATACCAGCTTTTTATCGCTATCTTCTGCCGCCGCCCCTTCGGCACTATATCTAGGCGCATAAGAGCCAGTATTGGCGCGCGAACCAGAGGTAGCTGGTGCAAAATCTTCTGGGTTTTTCTCAGGATTCTTCACCGGCTTAGATGCTTTCTTGACTGGAGCAACCCCAGTAGCCACATCGGTACTGTCTAAATCAAGGTCTTCAAAAACAGTAGGCGGAATACGCTCAGGAGCAACTGGTTTAATCGCTAGTAGAAGCTCATTACCAGACCATTTGCTGTGCAGAACTGGAGTTTGCCTAGCACCAGGATGATCTTCTTTTACTTCGTTTTGAATCGACGACTGAGCTGTCTCGAACGCCTTAGCTATAGATGTAGACGAGCCACCAGAGCGCAAACCATCCAACAGATTTTTGGTAAAGACACCGTTTTGATAACGCTTAGATTCCCACGACTGCTCGTCAGGTTTACTTGAACAAATAACCATCTGCCCTGAACCTGCGGCCAAAACTTCTGCGTCAAAGTTACCGGTGCGAGCAATGCCCTTTCCTTCGCCACTAACACTGCCGCTATGGCAGGCATCCATCACCAACAAAACCCTGTCGGAGAGCACGCGGCTTTGAATTGATTCCAGAACCTTCTGCATTTCAATGCCAGTAGCAAACAAATCTTCTGGGTCAGAATCAGCAGCAACAATATAATTGCGCCCGCGAATATCCATTTGTGAAGGGCTACCGTGGGTGGAGAAGAAAAGCACAATCATATCGTCGGGTCTAGCCAGGCGAGCCAAAAACTTGCTGCCCAACTCAGACATAATGCGCCGCTGAGTAGCCTTACCGTCGAGCAATATGCGCACGTGGTCAGGGGCAAAGTTGGCTTCTTTGATCAGATAGTTATAGAAATCACGGGCATCTTTAGTGGCATATTTAAGTTTGGGAATTTTGTCACTATTAAAATCACCAATACCGACAATCAGAGCCCACTTGTCACGCACCGGCTTATTGACACCATCGGCGAGAGCCTGACCAGAGGCCGGTGAAGAAGAAGAAGTAGTAGTAGTAGGGGCAGCAGTCGCCCCCGCCGGCGTTGATGCACTCTCAGCGGCAAAACTCGGCAGACCGGAGAGAAGCAAGGTGATGGCGACCAAGGTCTTGATTGAACTATTCACTGCTTATCCTTCTTATTAGTTCAAGTGAAATCGAGAGAAACATGTAGCTCTTATACCTCATTTGTGCCCATTGGCTCACTTACTGGCTACTAACTAAAATTAGGCGCAATTCAGGCAATGGCAATCCTTGCTACTCTTTGATTTTTGACAACCAATAAGAATGTCACTTTCGAAAGCGAACATTAAACGTGGTGCCAAGAGGTGCTGACAACGTTTAGGCCTTGTTGTCATTATGGCAAACAATAAACAGCAAGGCATCCATATCACACATGCAATTCGTCGAGGTACTGTCCAATGAGCTCGTCATCTTTTAGCGCCCCTGCAACCGAAAACGCCTCTGCCAAAAGCTTTCTCGCATTACCAAGTGCAGAGATGATGAGTCTAGAATTCGACAACATCTGCGCTAGTCAGATACAGCGCCTACAATCTCTAACCAGCGAGCAGCCATCGTTTGGCCAATTACTAGAGTTCCGCGCTGGTTCGATGTCTTCTAATGAAGCCCTGCGCAACATGTACGCCGATAGCAGCGTAGTGCGCCTGAAGAGAACTGCCAGAGTTTTAGCTTCACTCGACAACGACAACGAACAAAACCTTGTAACCAGCGACAAATTACCATCCATCTCTGCACCCTTAGTATTGGCTGTCGGCGCGTCCCAAACCAAACTGCAAGCGCTACCAATCATGCCCGCCCCAGCCCGTCGGCGCAATTTACTACCAGCAGCCAAAACCGGCATGCTACCAGTTAGCTCAGCAACTGAATTGCGCGCTCTCGTTGAAGTAACTCACTCTAAGCGCCAAGAACAAATTGCTCACAAAAAAACCCACCAAAAAATGTTGAGCGCCTCTACTTGCCGCAAGAACCAACAAGCCAAGAGTGGCCTTGCTCTTGTCTGGAAGAGCGTTAAGAATGTCGTTGCCCAACAAATGCGGCAAATCTCAAGCCTTCTTGACCAGTTGGCCCTAGCCTAAGTGCCTGAAAGTCAACAAATTTAACCAGTTATAGGCAAACGCGCTAAACTCAAGGGCGTTGAAGCCACTACAAGACCACATTGGAGGCACCATGCTGAAATCTGAAGCCACAAGAATCATCAAAAACATTGTGGAAGATACAAACGCAAAGTTTACCGACGAGCAGATTGAGGCTCTCACCCAAATGTTTCTGCGCATCACCCAAACTACTGTGGATGAATCTTTAGCAAACTTCAGGCCAAGTTCTGGCGGCCGCGGCCAATACTAACACTTGTCGCCATCAGCAAAATCGTAGTAAAGTTCGAAGTCTTCGAAGCCGAGAGGCAGCGAAGACTTTAACGCCATAATGCTTACAGAGAGAGAGTTACAGACTTAAATTCAGGAATAGGACATGCCGACCACCGAAAAAGCTGAGAGCGACAAGCACTTTCTTACCAATGCCAAGAGATTAGAGGGCGAGACTATTGAGATGCGCCGGCATTTGCATGAACATCCAGAGCTCAGTTTTCATGAGATCGAAACTGCCAAGTTAATGAACGACAAACTTGAATCTCTTGGCTACAAAACAAAAAAGGGTGTTGGTAAAACTGGCGTCATTGGCGACCTTGGCAAACAAGGGCCACTTATTGCCATTCGAGCCGACATGGACGGCTTGCCAATTGATGAAGACAATAAAGCTGGTTATGTCTCGAAAAACCAGGGCGTGATGCATGCCTGCGGCCACGATGGCCACATGGCTTGTGGCCTCACCGCCGCAAAAATGCTTGCCGAAACCGAAGTTCCTGGCCGCATTCGCATGGTACTGCAACCGGCCGAAGAATTTGGCGATGAAGAAGGCAAATCAGGTGCCTTTAGAATGTTAGAAGACGATGCTCTCGATGGCGTTTCCGCAATCATAGGCCTGCACATGGATGCCAGCTTGCCGGCCGGAAAAGTAGGCATTATTCCCGGACCAATCATGGCTGCTGCCGACAGTTTCGTCATTCATATCATTGGCAAAGGCGGCCATGGCGCCTATCCTGAAAGCACTGTCGACGCTGTGGTCTTGGGCTCACAGGTAGTGCAAGCCATTCAACAAATCATTTCACGCCGCATCTCGGCTCTTGACCCAGCCATTGTCACCATTGGTTCCTTCCACAGCTCTAGCACCAGGGGTAATATCATTTCTGAAAGCGTTAAGCTGGAAGGAACTTTCCGCTCCTTCAGCCAGGCTGTGCGCGAACAAATCATGGAAGAACTCGACAAGGCCTGCCAGCTAGCAAGAATTTTAGGCGGCGACTACAAAATCGAATACGAACTGGGCTACCCCACCACAGTCAATCATCCTGAAGTGACAGAAGTAATGCGCCAAGCGGCCATAGACTTAATTGGCCAAGACAATGTCATAGCGATTCAGCCCAAGACCTGGAGCGAAGATTTCTCTATGTTTGCCGAAAAAGTACCCGGTGCCTTTATGTTCTTAGGCGCCGAAATTAAGGGCAGTACTCGCAGTCACCACAGCCCCACTTTCGACTTAGATGAATCAGGCCTCTACATTGGCTCAGCGGTGTTGGCAGAAACGGCACGCAGACTGGCTCTACACTACAAGGGCAAGTGAGCGATTGAACCCCCACCTGGCTGAGCTACAACCGTATCCCTTTGAGCGCTTAGCTAAATTGCTGGCCGATACAAAGGCAGCCCCAAAGAGCCCAATTCTCTGGTCTATTGGCGAACCGAAACACGCGGCACCACCTTTTATTGCTGAAATTATCGCCAAAGAAATAGGCGGATTAAGCAGCTATCCCCTCACTATTGGCGAGGGCGATCTGAGAGAGGCTATCTGCGACTGGCTCAAAGTGCGCTTTAAACTAAGCCCCGATTCAATTTCAAAAGACAGGAACATATTGCCCTGCAATGGCAGCCGCGAAGCCCTTTTTGCCTTTGTTCAGGCAGCGGTAAAACCAGGCCCCGACGCCCTGGTTTTAATGCCCAACCCCTTCTACCAAATTTATGAAGGGGCAGCACTGTTAGCCGGCGCCCAGCCATACTTTCTCAATGTTGACCCGCAAACACTTTTACCTGACTTCGACAGCGTTCCTGAAGCAATCTGGCAGCAATGCCAGATCTTGATTATCTGTACGCCAGGCAATCCAACCGGGGCTGTAATGCCAGCGGAGCAAATAGAAAAGCTCGTTAAACTAGCCGATCAATATGACTTTATCCTCGCCTCGGATGAATGTTATTCGGAGCTATACCATGACGAAAGCCAGCCACCAGTCGGACTTTTAGAAGTATGTGCCAAGATGGGCAGAGGCGACTACAAGCGCTGCATTGTTTTTCACAGTCTATCGAAACGCTCTAATTTACCGGGGATGCGCTCGGGCTTTATTGCTGGAGACGCCGAAATAATTGCCCAATTTAAGCTCTACCGCACCTACCACGGTTGCGCTATGTCCCCGCCCTTCCAAAAAGCAAGCACAGCAGCCTGGCGCGACGAAGAACACGTCATAGCTAACCGGGTTTTGTATCGGCAAAAATTTACAGCTGTACTTGCTACCATTGCCCCGGTAATGAAAGTAGCCCCAGCCCAAGGAGCCTTTTATCTCTGGCCTGAGACCAATATCGACGACACTGAATTTACTCGCCTGTTATTTGCCCGCGAAAATTTGACTGTTGTTCCTGGCACCTATTTATCACGCCCGGCCCATGACACAAACCCTGGAGCTAAGCGGGTGCGTATGGCGCTGGTAGCGCCGCTAGAAGAATGTATTGAAGGGGCTCAGCGCCTGAGAAATTTTGTTGAAAGTTTGTAGAAAAGGAAACGAGCACTAATGGAAACGAAGAACGCCCAGGCAGAACAAACCGCATTAAACACACTCAAAGCCACAATTGAAGAGGCTTTTGAAAAACGTGCTGAAATCAATGCCAAGAATGCCGACGCCAAAGTACGGCAGGCCGTAAGCGAAGTCATCGACGGCCTCGATAATGGTTCTTTGCGGGTAGCAGAAAAGAAAGAAGGCCAATGGCAAGTGAATGAGTGGATTAAAAAAGCAGTCTTGCTCTCTTTTAGAACCCACGACAATGTAGTCATGCCCGGCCAGTCGACTAACTTTTACGACAAAGTGCCAAGCAAATTTGAAAACTACACTGAAGCCGATTTTCGCGCAGGCGGCTTTCGCATAGTGCCACCAGCAGCAGTGCGAAAAGGCGCCTACATTGGCAGCGATGTCATCTGCATGCCTGCTTTCGTTAACATAGGCGCCTACGTTGACTCAGGCACGATGATCGATACCTGGGCCACAGTAGGTTCTTGCGCCCAAATTGGCAAAAACGTTCACCTTTCGGGCGGAGCTGGAATTGGCGGGGTGCTTGAGCCTTTGCAAGCGAGCCCGACAATCATCGAAGACAACTGCTTTATCGGTGCTCGCTCTGAAGTGGTAGAAGGAGTAATTGTCGAAGAAGGCTCAGTTATTTCAATGGGTGTCTTCCTCGGCCAGAGTACTCGCATTTACAACCGCATGACCGGTGAAATAACCTACGGTCGAATTCCGGCAGGCTCGGTGGTAGTATCAGGCAATCTGCCCTCGGCAGATGGTAAATATAGCCTCTATTGCGCCGTCATAGTAAAACAAGTCGACGCCAAAACCCGTGGCAAGGTCAGCATCAACGAACTACTCAGAGCAGGAACAGAAAGCGAAACCAACGCTTAGAAAGAAATCGGAGAAAGGCAATAGAGAAAACTGACACCCTTGAATTGACCAAAGAGCTGGTGCGATTGCCGTCAATCACACCAGAAGACGCGGGCTGTCAAAATCTAATTGCCGCAAGGCTCAATGCTCTTGGCTTTAGTAGTGAAACTATGCCATTCGGCGAGGTGAAAAACCTCTGGTGCAAAAAAGGTAGCAGCTCACCCTTGCTAGTTTTTCTTGGTCATACCGATGTCGTCCCTCCTGGCCCGGAAAACCAGTGGCAGAGCCCGCCCTTTGAACCTAGCGAAAGAAACGGCTATTTGTATGGCCGCGGCACTGCTGATATGAAAGCCAACATTGCCGCCTTTGTCACCGCCATTGAGCGCTACTGCCAGGCCAATCCGCAGAGCTTCAGCAGCACAGAAGAAGAGTCAACTAAAGGCTCTGTAGCAATACTGCTAACTAGCGACGAAGAAGGCCCGAGCGTTGACGGAACGGTTAAAGCCGTAGAAGCATTGTTGAAACGACAAGAAAAAATCGACTACTGCATAGTAGGAGAACCAAGTTCGGTCAAAGCAGTCGGGGACATGGTTAAAAACGGCCGCAGAGGCTCTCTCAATGGCCGCATTTACGTTAGTGGAGTACAAGGGCACGCCGCCTACCCCCACAAGGCAGTCAACCCCATTCACACCTTCGCTGCCGCTCTATCCGAACTGTGCCAAGCGCAATGGGACAGCGGCAATGAGTTTTTTCCAGCCACGACCTTCCAAGTTACCAATCTCAATGCTGGAACAGGCGCTGAAAATGTCACTCCTGGTCAACTTGAAGCCTGGATCAATTTTCGCTATTCGACCGAATCAACGGCAGAGAGCTTAAAAGCTGCTGTCATAGCCATTTTAGACAAACACAATGTCGATTATAAAATTGACTGGCGTCTCTCCGGCGAGCCTTTTCTCACAGCGACAGGCAAGCTACTGCAAGCAGTACAAGAATCTATTTTAGCCGAAACTGGCCTGAATACAGAACTCTCAACCAGCGGTGGCACATCAGACGGCCGCTTTATCGCTCCTAGTGGGGCCGAAGTAATCGAGCTAGGCCTAGTTAATGACACCATTCACAAAGTTGACGAATGTTGCTCAATAGACGACCTGAATAAATTGAGCCGCATCTATGAACAGACAATCCAACGCCTCTTTGGCGGGAAAAAGTAATGAGTTACCTCAACCTACTCAATTTACTAAATTCACTAAATTACTTATTCGCGCACGATGTTGCTGACAAAGTTGGAAACCCAGG
>JAUPUU010000148.1 GCA_030917395.1 Cyanobacteriota bacterium erpe_2018_sw_21hr_WHONDRS-SW48-000092_B_bin.40 | reverse complement strand
TTGAGCCCATCCCAATTGACATCGATATTAACAAGAGCGTTAGCTGGCACAGCGACGGCGCCACGTGCATCCCCTAGCTGTGATTTATCATAGAAATAGCCCTGCGGATCTTTGCCCAGCGGGCTCTGTTGCAAAAAATCTTGAAACACATCCGAATGCCGCTGACAACCACCCTGGAGCTTGACACCGACTCGCCTTTATCAAATACTGCTTGCGTCCTGCCACTCAGCCAACGCAACGCCCCCTTGGCGTCCAGCATTGACTAACCATGGAGTTCTGATGAAGATTGCGTACTTTGACTGCGGCTACGGTGCCGCTGGCGACATGCTTCTAGGAGCTTTAATCAGCGCTGGATTACCGGTCAAACCCTGGTTAAAAGAGCTGGACAAAATTGCGCTACCGCCCGGGAGTTTTAAGATTGAGATTTCAGATGTGATGAGATGCAGTCTGGCTGCTAAAAAAGTGGACGTTCACTACGAAAAGTACCATTCTCATGGCTACGAAGATTCGCATAGCCATGAGCATTCTCTCGAACACACTCATAGTCACGATGGTGAGCACTCCCATAGCCATGATGACCACCACGGGCATGATCACGAACACGTTCATAGTCACGAAGATGGTCACAGCCACGCACATTCTCATACTGATTCGCCGGACCACTCGCACCAGCACGAGCATGATCGCAACCTGCCGGAAGTTTTGAGAATAATTACAGCCTCCGAAATAACGCCCATGGCTAAAGAGCTGGCGTCAAAAATTTTCACAACTCTAGGTGAAGCTGAAGCAAAAGTTCATGGCACTACTGTCGATAAAGTGCACTTTCATGAGGTGGGCGCCGTTGACGCAATTATCGATATTGTCGGTTTTGCTATCGCCTATGACATGATGCAAATTGAGTCTTCTACAGTGTCTCCGTTGCCCGTAGGGTCGGGCAAAGTACAGTCCGCGCATGGTTGGTTTCCCGTGCCCGGCCCAGCGGTGCTGAACATACTTGCTAATGCCGGAGTTCCAATTGCTAGCGCCCCTTTCAAACATGAATGCTTGACTCCTACTGGCGCTGCCATCCTCTGCACAGTGGCAAAAGAAGCTGCGCCGATGCCATCAATGACAATTTCAAACACGGGTTATGGAGCAGGAACCTTCAATCCGAATGGTTTTCCAAATGTCTGTAGGGTAATCATCGGAGACGCAATTGAATTAGCTCCGACCAAGCTTGAAAGCAGACTAGCTATCGTTTAAGCAAAGCCTGCAGAATGGTTTGTATAAATTCCGAATTGCTTGTTAATGAGGCAGATTTCGGCTTTGACACCTGAAGCGCAAGAGCACAAGTGCCAAGATTGTAATTGTCCTTTCCGAAAGATGCGCATAAGTTCAAAACCGCGCAAGGTGGCAAATGCAGTCTTCATGGTTTTAAATCCCCGTACCGGATTCAGCAAAAGCTTCAATTTTCCGTGATCCGATTCAAGCCGGTTGTTCAAGTACTTCACTTGCGAGTGTTCTAGCTCGCTTTCGCATTTACCGGACTCTTTCATCATTGTGATTGCACGACCATAAGCTTTATGTTTGTCCGTATTGATTTTGCTCGGCGGGTCGTTGACACCATTCAATGCCTTGCACAAAAACTTTTTAGCCATTGCTGTATTTCGTGAGTGCGACAAATAAAAATCGACCGTGCGGCCTCGCCGATCAATCGCTCGAAAAATATATTTTAGTTGACCCTTTACTTTGATGCAGGTTTCATCGACCCGCCAAGACGAGTCAAAAGATTGCCGCCAGTACCATCTCATTCGCTTTTCCATTTCCGGCGCATACTTCTGGACCCATCGATAAATCGTAGAATGGTGCACTTTGATACCCCGCTCTGCCATCATCTCGGCCAGGTTGCGGTAACTAATTCCGTATTTGCAGTACCAGCGAACACACTGCAAAATAAACTCACCCTCGAAGTGACGCCACTTAAAATCGCTCATCGCAGCTCCCGCATATGCGTCGAATATAGTCTAAAATTATTTCGCATAATGGTAGAAAGACGAAATTAAAATGCGTAAAGGAGATGTTTTGGTCGGAAAAGCTATCAAGAATCGTGCCAATTTCGCACCCACAAACAAAAATGCGAAATCAGAAGCAGTCAAAAAAATTAGCAGTATCGCCCGGCAGCATCGACTGAGCTACGAAGAATTCGTCTCTGTCTGCCAACAAGTCAGAAACAAGCTGAGACTAACAAAAACGAAGAAAGAACGTCAGCTACCAGAAATCCTCTCCATGACTGAGTTGAAGCAATTTTTTAAAGCAGTTCAATCTTGCGAAGATTTGCAACATGAGCTGATGCTGAAGCTCCTGCTCTATACAGCAATTCGAGTCAGCGAACTTGTGAACATCAGAGTAAGCGATGTTGATCTGGACGCATGCAAAATTTTTATCAATCAAGGGAAGGGCAGCAAAGACCGATATATCCTCTTTCCCTCTGGTTTCAGGCTGGCTCTTAAAAGTCATTTGAAGGCAAACAACCAAAACAAATACTTATTCGAATCGAGACTGAATCAGCCCTACACCACTCGTCGCATTCAACAGATTGTTAAGGAATATTGTGAGCGCTCCGGCTTAAGACGTGCTGTACATCCTCACCTTCTGAGGCACCAGATGCTCACGTATTTAACAAGCCGGGGCATTTCCGATGCCAAAATTCAGCTGATCAGCGGCCACGAGAGCCGAAAGAGTCTGGAGGTTTATCAACATCTTTCCTTGGAGTCGGTAGAAAAGGAGTACCAGCAGGCGCTCCGTGTGTTTGAGGTTTAATTTCTTTGAATCACAAACTCTGGCTGATTGGCGGCATCTTTGTCGCACTCCATGTGGCTATAGCTCTAGTCATTTGCACCCATCTAAATCAATATCCGACTCTCATGGGCCTTGTCTTGCTTGCTTACAGTCTCGGCTTGAGGCATGCAGTTGATCCTGACCATATCGCCGCAATCGATAATTCCACAAGAAAACTCATGCAGGATGGGAAGAAACCAGTAGCTGTTGGTTTCTTCTTCGCTCTTGGACATTCGACTGTTGTTCTCTTAGCATCAGCGGTCGTTGCTTATTCAGCATCCTTTATGACGCAACACCTGTCCGAAATGAAAGCTACCGGCTCTCTGATAGGCACCATTGTCTCCAGCAGCTTCCTGATATTAATCGGAGTCATCAATCTGATTGTCCTTTTTCAAATTTTTCAAGTATGGAGAGGAGTGCTAAATGGTCAGCCAATGACCGCTGAAACGCTTGAAGAGCACCTTCAAAAAGGAGGGTTGCTGGCACGGATTTTGAGACCATTGCTCAAACTCGTCGGTCAAAGTTGGCACCTCTATCTCATAGGACTACTTTTCGGCCTCGGTTTTGACACCGCCAGTGAAGTGGCAATATTGAGCATCTCGGGTTCCACCGGAGCAACTGGCATGCCCTTTTCTGTACTTATTGTGGTGCCTATTGCCTTCGCTATTGGGATGGCTCTTCTTGACACACTCGACGGAGTTATGATGCTTGGCGCCTATGGCTGGGCATTTCTAAAACCGGCGCGGAAGCTTTATTACAATATGGCACTGACTTTCACGTCAGTGCTCATCGCTCTTTTTATCGGTGGCATAGAGGCTTTGCAAGTCATAAGTAAAACGACTGGCTCGACGAGCGGAATTTTGAATATTGCAAACACAATTCAGCTAGATGGTCTTGGCTTCTACGTTGTCGGCATCTTTGCAGCAAGCTGGATAGCTTCGATGCTCTGGTACAAATGGCGCGGTTACGAGCACCTAGTTTAATGGTCAGTCCAGCTAACGGGGCTAGATTTCACATTTTTCATTCTTAGAAACTCATTCAATCTTTCATTTGAAGTTATCATTGTGCTTTATACACGGTCAATCTGGTGTCTAGAAAAGAGCGCCAAGGTTCATTTTTAGGCGAAAACATGGCAATTACGGGCGAAACGAAGCGTCTTCTTACTCTCAGGCTGGCAAAGGCGTCGGGGCATCTGAATGCCGTTCAAAAAATGGTCGAGGAAGAGAAGTACTGCATCGATGTTTTAAATCAGCTCAAGGCCGTACAAGCGGCACTGGATAAGACCGCAGAGTTAATGCTCAAGCAGCATCTAAATACGTGCGTTGTGGAAGCGGTAAAAGCCGATGACTCAGCGCGAGTCATGAATGAACTGTGGCAGCTACTGCGCAAATCTGACGGCGATAGCCTTGATCTAGAAGAGAAGATAGACAACAAGCCCTGCTGCTAAAGATTGCCATCCCAACCCCGGGGTACCCATCCGGCAAGAACGATAATGCGTAGTAGAAGAATTTCAAGAAAATTCAGGGAGGATCAAATAATTTGATCCTCCCTGAAAGTCATTTCTGAGCCGGTGGGCTTGTGCAAATCGGCATGTCAGACATATCCGGCATGGCCTGGCTGCCCATATTGTGATGATGACCCATAAAAGTCATCGGAAAAACCATCATCAGAGCCATAACAATGGCCATGACAAAGTGAGCGGTATCTTGCCCGAACGATAACCAGTGGGGCTTTTTAAAGTCGTTGTACAGTCGCACCGCGTAGTAAGAACCGAACCAGGTCCAGTACCCAGCAAACACGACCGTAACGAAAAGCCCACTGACTGGCGATGCGAACATCCACCACATACCAAACAGCATTGCGGCATGAGCGAAGTCATACCACTGCTTATTGAACGGCAGTTTGCGGCCATAAGTGAAAGCTCGAACAAGATACCAGGCTGTTCCGATAGCAAAAGTTATCAACCAGAACATATTGGGAATTCCGTACCAGGTCGGCGCCAAGCAGCTCACCATGCCCATCATGCAGGCACAGTGCCACAATTCATTTTCGCGGTCGTGATAGCCGTTGACAGACGTTATGTACTTTCTGGCATACAGGCGAAAGCAGTAGAACAGCGCACCAAGCAAAAAGAAGCCTGCCAGGATTTCGAGGAATGGAATGGAACTTACAGCAGCTGTGTGCTGTATGTGCTCCATATGATCCATGTGATTCATTGTTTTCTCCAAAGAGAGCCGAAGCTCTCCATCATTTAGTTGAGTTTAGCCAAAACTGAGGCTTTTGCGAATTGCCATTCGTCGCGCAGCATGGTCTCTTTCTCCACAAGCATTTGTGCCAGGGCCTTCATGGGAACGTTATTGCTCCTCACAATTTCCTTAGCAACTTTTGTGCAGGATTGGATTAGCTGCCGAATTTCAGAATCGACCTCGTCTGATAGACGCGGACCGAGCCGACTGAGGCCTTCTGCTGTATCTCCAGCAAGGGCTGCGGCAGGTCCAAGGTCGGACATGCCAAATTGAATTACAAACTGCCTGGCGAGGGCTGAGACCCGCCTGAAGTCATCCTGTGCGCCAGTGTCCACGACACCAAGAATTTCTTCTTGAGCAATACGACCTGCCAGCAAGACAGATATGCGAGCAAGAATTTGTTCTCTGGTCATACCTTGTTGTTCGTTTTCCGGCAGGGCCGCTGTATGACCTAGCGATCCACCCCGGGACAGAATGGTAATGCGATTTACAGGGAATCCGCCGTCCAGGGCTTCGGAGACCCAGCCGTGACCGACCTCATGGACGGCCGTATTGAGAAGCTGTTCTTTGGAAAGCGCCTTATTGCGAGTTCCCAGAGCTACCCCTACCTGCACTCGCAAGAGGCCTTCATCGAAATCGGCAGGGAGGATTTCTTTGTCTGGCACATTTTCTGACGCAGCTGCTGCAAGTTTGAGAATTCGGCGAGCAGCAACTGTAGCGGCTTCATTGCAGACAGCCTCGATATCAGCGCCACTGAAACCTGGCGTCAAGCGTGCAAGATCTTTTACACTGACGTTAGCCGCCAGTGGCTTATTGCGAGAATGCACAGCAAAAATGGCTTCACGTCCGCTTCTATCCGGGAGGTCCACGTTGATATGACGATCAAACCGCCCTGGTCGAATCAAGGCCGGGTCGAGAATATCAAGGCGGTTGGTGGCAGCAATAACAACAATGCCTGTGACCTCGGCAAAGCCGTCAAGCTCTACAAGTAGCTGGTTGAGGGTGTTTTCTCGCTCATCATTGCTGTTTGGAGCATTAGAGCGCTTTCTTCCCACAGCGTCAATCTCGTCGATGAAGATGATGCAAGGAATATTCTTTCTTGCTTGCTCGAACAGGTCGCGCACCCGAGCTGCACCGATACCGACGAACATCTCGACGAAATTCGGTCCGGAAATGGACATGAAAGTCGCTTTGGCCTCGCCAGCAACAGCCTTTGCCAGCAGAGTCTTACCTGTGCCTGGAGGCCCGACAAGCAAAACGCCCTTAGGAATTTTGGCGCCCATTTCCTGGAAGATGCCCGGCTCCAGAAGGTATTGAACAATTTCTTGCAACTCGTCTTTCGCTTCGTCGCAACCGGCCACATCCTCAAACCGAGTTTTGCAAACACCAGCTTCAAGGACCAGAGCGCCAGATTTGCTCATTTGCGAGCTATTTGGCCCGCCGGAGCTACCCCTTTGAGGAGCTGTCTTGTATGCGACAACACCGGGAGGAGAGCCAGCTTGTGTGGCCTTGCGGCTGTGAATAGCGAGGGCGATAAAAAGGGCAGCCATGCCCAGCAGCATTGGGCCTATTATAAAAACAGGTATTAGCCACATGTTGTCATGCATCACAGAAACTCCTAAATAAACAGGCACCAACTGAGTCGGTGCCTGTTTGTTCATAGTTAGAAGAAAAAAGAAATAGGCTTATGCAGCCGGAATTCGGGTCTTCGTGTAGTTGGTCAGCCGTTCGTGATAAGCGGCGCGTGCAACGCGGGAGCGCTCAGCGGCAAGACGATGCACTTCGATCGCTTCCTGATACTGAGTGAACCATTCGGCTTCCTTTTCCATGTCGGCATCGAATTGCTCAATGGTCTCCTCGCTACGCTCTTCAGCGGCAAAGTTGGACAGCTCGCGCGCCTCATGAGCGGTACGCCAATGGTTCACCAGATGATAAACCTGAGCAGCAGCTTTGACTTCAGCCGAAAGCGCGTCATGAAGTTCAGAACGAGTTGCACAGATGGGACAAGCGAAGGTTTTCGTGGTGGTTGTCATACAAGACTCCAGTTGGTTGATTTGACACTCATCTCTCTTAAATCCGCACAGGCCTGAAGCAACTCCAGACGAAGAATCCGTTCGGAGTTGGTTGCATAGTTACGGTGAATTTGTGTTTGAGTGACCTAAAAGATAGAAGAGAGAAATGAGATGACTAGAACTTAGCTAATGAAGAAGTCCGAAAACAATTGCTACACAAGGAAATTGATTAATCGTCAATTAGAATCAAAGACATTTACCGTCGCACAGGTATGTGACCCCAACCCAGGGATATGCACATCAAAAGCACATTGGAGTATCACTTGGCATGAGCGTTGCAAGGCTTTATCTGACCGTGCGCTTATCTAATAACGACAAATCCTTAAGGTGCTTGACAATCGAAGCAATTTGTAAGTCACTCAAAGGCCCGCCGAGGCGCTTTGAAAAACCAGGCATCGAGCGGTGGTTCGGACTTCCATTGGCAATAATTTTCCGCACTTCTTCAGCCATACCCTTAGCTTCATAATCGAGGCGCACAAGATTTGGGCCGACAGCTCCATCCCCCATTAGCCCATGACACATGGCACAATCGGCGACAAAAAGCTCTTCTCCAAATTTGCCATTACCGCGCACAGAGTGACACTCTGCGCACCGCCCCTGGAAAATCTTTGCTTGCACATTTCCGCCGAGCTTGGCATGCGGATCGCGGACATCAGCGCTAACGAAGAGTCTCAATACAGGTCGTTTAGGATCGTTTGATTTAACCGTAATTTCCTTTGTAACCAGCCCCTGCTTCATCGAGGTATCCATCACCACTTTGAGTGCTTCCGTTGCGCCAGCAGAGACGACCCTTTTCTTTAAGCTAGCTAGCGTGCAGCCGCAGGTAGACTTGGTCTCATAAATTTGCAGTGGCCTATCGCCATCATTGTGGATAATGAAATTAGTGGAAACTTCAATGCCTTCCTCAACTTGACCAAAATTGTGAGTTACTCTTTCTACTCTGATTTTTGGCGCTGCCAAAACACCAGGACAAGCGGCGCAAAAGAAAATTACAAGCGCGCAAAGCTGGACCAGCAGCAGCTTTGAGATGGGGCGGCGTCGACGGAATGCTAGATTTCTCATGGCCCAATCCTTTCTCTCGTCATATCCTTGAAGCATCTACACTCGCTTCAATACTGACTTTCACAGCAATCTTATTATTTATTCGAACGAAGCCATCAGGATGTAGCAATCTGAAACTAAGGCCATAATCAGCTTGATCAATGGCTGCTGTAGCGGATGCAGCTAGTATTTTGCGGCCTGTTTTAGAAATTGTAAATGTCGGTTTTGTGAGTAGAAGATCGATTGTTTTCTTTATGCCGTGAAGCTTGAATGAGCCCGTAACGACATACTTTCCATTCGTGCAAAGATGAACTTTTTGAGAAGCAAATGTTGCTTTTGGAAAGACGCTACTGTTGAAGTATTTCGCACCAATCAAGTCACTGTCACGAGCCCCAATGCCGGTTTCAATTGTCTCAACTGGGACTGTGGCAAAGACTGTTGATAAAGGAATGTCGCTTGAGTCGAAAGTGATACTGCCTTGCACTTTCTTGAAGGTACCTTGAGCGCCAATTCGCGCACCTCGCAATACAACAAATGTCACTACTGATTTTTCAGAATCAATCTTCCAAACAGTGGCCTTAGCAAATACTGGAATGCTGACCAATAATGCAGAAATAAGGCTTGCCAGACATGCAAAATGTTTGATGAAAGTGTCCTCAATACCCTGGGCACCCTAGCGCTATTTGCGCTCAACCCGCAAGCTTACCTCCGGGTAGGGATACTCAGCGCCAATGATGCCCTACCAGGCATCATTGGCGAACAATTCTCTGTTCTAGTTTGGGCGCGTCGTTCAAACTATGAGCTAAATGTGGCAAGAATGCTCTTTCTTGCCACATTTTTTTTGCAACAGAGCCGCTCAGCGCAGTCAGTTTGCCCACGCTACGACTAGTGGGAAAGTCTAAAACGCGCCCGGCTAAAGCCCTTACAGGAGGCGCACAACTGAGTAAGCTAAGGACTGTCAGGGCTAGTGCCAGCCTGATCCATGTGTGCCTTGCCGTAAATATTGGGAGCGCCAAAAGT
>JAUPUU010000147.1 GCA_030917395.1 Cyanobacteriota bacterium erpe_2018_sw_21hr_WHONDRS-SW48-000092_B_bin.40 | reverse complement strand
CTAGTTCTGGAAACACTTCCGGTGCATCAACTAATGTTAGCCCTTCAGCAACCGCTAGTTCTGGACAGACGAACTCTTCCACTTCTGCCACGGGTGCGGTTAACAACGCGGCTGGCGATCCCAACAGTCCAGCGGTTTCTACAATCAACTCTGGCGCTTCATCCGCTGCCAACAATGCGACCGCCGGAAGCAATGACACCACAGGCAATGCTTCCCCTGCACAGCCCGTCACCGCTCCTACTGGTAATGCTCCTACTGGCAGTGCTACTCCTGCAGAACCAGGAAGTGCTCTACCTGCAGCCATAGTTGGCAATGCTGCTACTGCTCCAGCTCAGCAAACAAATGCAGATGAGACCAAAATCGTCGCCAAGCCGGTCGATATTACCTTTGATGTCATTGCTGGCTCAGTTGCTCTGAGTCCAACTGTTTCAACTTATGGCACAACTTCGAGTGAATCCGAGACCAGATCCGAAGATACTCGACGTGCGGAAGAGGCAAGGCGTGAAGAAGAAGAAGGAAGGCGCCAGCAAGAGATTTCAAGACAAGAAGAGATCGCGCGTCAAGATGATGTTCGTCGATTGCTTGATGAGTCTAGAAATCAAATTGAAGCTCAGCGCGCCCAGCTTGATGCTATACGTCGACAAGACGAGCAGAAGGCAATAGAAGTCCAACACACGGCAGAGCAAGCCGCTCAGCTTCAGGTTCAGTCTACAGCTGAAGCCAATCGTGAGTACCCTCAGCCAAATAATGATGAGTCTGTAGGTACTAATCAGAATCCGCTAGTCGTCTTTACAGTTCCCACCGGTCAGGCTTCTCCTGTTGCGGAGAGTTCAAATGGCATCCATGTTGCTATCGGCACTAACAATCCTGAAGATAGATCCGTTAATGTCTCGACTGAACAATCCTCTGACAATTACATAGTGGTTGGCAAGACTACACCAGTCGAGATCGGCTCAGTTGTTCATAATTTGCCAGTTGTGGAGACTGTTCCTGGCGAAAAATATAGTCAACCAACTATTAAGAGCGATACTCCAATTGAGGTCATTACTCCTTCTCGCGACTATAGTGAGTCGAGCGCGCAGAACATTTCCAATCTGACTGGCGCCCAGAATATTGATTCGCTCACAATTAGTGGCAAGGGAGATGTTGCGTCCTCGAAGCCCGATTTCGAAACAATAGATTCGAAGACCAATGTGCCAGTTAGTGGCATTACCGATTGGCTTAGTGATGCGACTTCTAAGTATGGCTATTCAAGCAACTCAAGCGCTACTGCTGCTACAAATTCTACACATTCTAATCAGTCAAGTGTGCCGAGACAGAGCGATTTCTCCGCGCCAAGTGGTGCCCCTGATGCTAATGCACTGGGTGATTCGCTAAGTGGCAGCTCTGGGGCTCGAGGTCTACAGTCTGGTTTGCCTGCAACACCAGAGAATGGCGCTTCAGCTCTTTCAGTGAGCGGAGTCGAGCCATACACATTGGGGCTTGGTGTGAATGGAACTGCTGATCCTAATGCAGTGAATCTTGGTGTGAATGGAACCACTGATCCTGGAAGTGTAGATCCCAACGCTGCAAATCTCGGTGTTAGTGGAATATTCGATCCCAATGCTATAAACCCTGTTAGCACCAACTCCGGCTCCCTGACCGATGGTCTTATCGGCGTTGATGGACAGCCAGTTTCTAATGCATCAAATTCTCAAGCAGACAATCAAGCTAGTTCCGGGTCTACTCAGGTGCCGGATTGGCTTGAACAGGCAACTCAAAATCTTGGCCTCTCTTCTGTCGAAGTGAAAGCCAATAATCCTGACAATTCAGTGCTAGAGCCAGAGGGCGAGAGAAGGCAAATTATTTCGTCCGATTCGGGAATTGTCTCGCCTGCATCTATCCCTGATACAGACAGTGCCTATCAATCAGATAGAGTTGATTCTGGTGTCTACAGCAATCCGATTGTTGGTGGTGATTCGAATGCACTTAACAACTCAGATTATGGAACGATCAGTAATATCAATGCTGATGGAAGCGGTATTACTGGAAGCGATTATGGAATACTCGCTGCCGATCAGCAGAATGCTGCTGAGCAAGAACGCGTCCAGCGTATCATGGATGAACAGGCTAGAAATGAGCGTGAAGCCGAACAAGGGCGCCTCACTCGTTTAGATGACGAGACAGCTCGAAGAGAAGCTGAATTGAGGCTTAGCCAAGATGAACTTGAGAAAGTTAGACGCAGAGAAGAAGATGAGAATCGCCGCAAGAAAGTAGGCGAAGAGAGAGCTGATAAGACTGAAGAGAAACGTCATTCCGACGAGATTCTTACAGTGATTGCCATAAGACAGCAAGCCGAAGCTGAAGCGAAGGCAGCAGCTCAGCGGTTGGCAGAAGAGCGTAAACTCGCTCAAGAGCTTGTTCGTCAAGACAATCTGCAAGAGAAATATGTTGTTCAGCCGAATGACACTATAATCAAGATTGCATTGCGTAAATTCAAAGACGTTCGTCTTGTCGATCTCATTTATGAGTTGAACAAAGGCAAAATTGAAGTGCGCTGGGAAGGCGGTAAGCGAGTCTATAATGTGAAGGTTGGCACTGTATTACTCTTGCCTAGTCCAAAACAAGTTAGAGAATGGACAGCTCGTCTCAACAACGTTGGTAGTCGCACAAGTCATCAAGGTCTTGAAGCTCGTAGCTCTGTCGCTGCTGATCAACGCAAGGCCAATATCGAGAAGGTCCTAGGTAAGATTAGAGAAGCAGTTGATGGCGGCTCTGAGAAAGTTTACTCTGTCCGTCTCGGTGATACTCTACGCTCGATTGCAATGAGACATCCCGATTTGCATGATGTTACATTGTGGCCACTGTTGGCCAAGAAGAACGGCCTGAGCACCGATACTGATAGCAAGGGAGCTCCGCTGGCTGTGGTCATTCGTGGTGCGAGTATTGCTATTCCAACTCGCGATGAAATCGAGATGTTTAGAAGCAAAACCGCAGAATTAAAGCCTGTTGCTCGTGAACCTCAAACTTATGTTGGTAGCTACGGCTCACTCTTCAACGTTGCCACCAAGCCATGTGGTGGCTGTAGGCGCTTGATTAGCGAAAACGCCAATCTTTGCCCTGCTTGCGGATTTGTATTTGGGATGCAAGAAGAGCCTTCCATTGAATCTCAAGCAACCACATTCAGTATGCCAAACGGTGATACCACTTTGTCACTACCTGAGCATACAGTCGTTGTCAAAAACTATGAAGAGCAGACAACGGTTGTTGATTTCGAGCAAACCACTTTGTCACTCCCTGAGCAAAGTAGAAGCAACGATTCTGCCTCTGCTAAGAATGACACCGTCCATACAGGTAATACAGGCAATGCTGGCAAGAGCACTGGCAGCAATAGCAACAGTCGAGCAATAGATAGCTATATAACTGGTGGTCACAGCAGTCCAGTCAGTGCTAAATCGGGCTCGGCTAATACTGGTTCAGGAACAGGCAATACTGGTTCTGGCGTATCTTCCAATCTCGCTCATCGCAGCTTAGATGAGAGAGAGAATGCCGCTGAACTAAGCCGCACAATTGAGACTTTGAATGATAATTGTCGTCTAGTTAAAACTGAAAAAGAGTTTGAGGGCATGCACTTCGTTTGTCAGCAGCTGCAGGTTCTAATCGATGGAGATTGGACACCTGTTCTTAGCTACGAAGTGGGTAGCGAAGCGTCTGTTCGCCATGAATATCACAAAGACGGCCGCAAGAAGACAATCAAAATTGATTTGCCTAGTGGTGCCGTTGGTGAAATGGTCTCTAACGAACTAACCTCCAACTGGCTTGATTACTGCCAGCGCTATCTTGCCGGTCGCAAGCTGTCAGCTTAATTGCAAAAAAAACTACTGAGAAATGTCAGTGTTTACCATGGCGTCTGGGTCTACTCGTTCGTCTACTACCGAAGTGTCGTCGATGATGCAGCTCAAACCAGGAAACTGAGAAATCTCGCCATTGACTGACTTATTACGAAGTTTATAAACGTCGTCGGTGGTCAATCTTTCCCCTTTTTCATCGAAGATGAAGACTAGCCGCTCGTCGGCAGTTAAGACTGCTGCGTAGTGTTTGAGCGTGCCTTCCTTTTGTTCGCCGAAATAGTAAATGGGAAAGCCCTGATATTTTGCCGTTGGTATTTTTTTTGCTACACCAAGCTCATCTAAGACGATGCCGCGCTCATCTACACTTACTACTATCTCTTCTTCTGGCCCTTGTTCATAGAACGGCAGCTGGGGCGGATGGAGTATCAAATATTCTTCATTGAACTCGGCAACCGGTGCGTCTCTACCGGCGGTGCAAAATATTTTGCCGTCGAGACCAGCCATGGGCTCGTAAATATCGTGGATGCCTAGCTCATCTACTAGTGAAGTATGGTCAGAAGGTTCAGGCTTGCTTGAGCTCTGACTGGCAGAAGATGGCAATTTCTGGTCATCATCCGTCATCGCCAGCTTCGGCCTCACTTTCGTTTTGGAAGTTATCCAGAGCGTTTCTTACTTTGTGCAGAAGTACCAATTGGGCGTCTGTCGATAGTTGTTGATCTTTGATCAAGTGAGCGGCGAGACAGTAGGCTAAGTCTACATCGGGCATGCCAATCAGGCGCTCTGTTAGCAGGCGGCAGAACCAAGCTGCTGAGTCTGACGCAGGGGTGTCTTTGCGGTTGATAGAAGAGTTGAAGTCGAATTTGATTTTGGGGTCACGCACGACTTCCGATACTTCAAAACGATAGAGGCATTTTGAGGTGCAAGGTGCGCAAGTTGGTAGCGGACCCTGATCGCGCTTGTGCAGTTCAAGGAAGTCATCGCGCCATTGGCGCAATACTGAGATATCTAGCCTTCTGTTTACTTCGGTTGGCTGGAAGGCTGGTCTAAGCAGGTTGAGCCAACGTAAGTGCTGTTCGCGCACCTGGTCATAGAACCAATAGTTCTCTTCACCTTTGCGCTCGAAGTATCGCTCTGTCGCCTGAGTTAGAGCGCACCAGGTGATACCAGTAATGTTACCGGTTCTTGCCCGGCCGCCGATGACACGCTGAATTTCGTGGATGATCTGTGCTCTAAAGTGTACTAACTGAGTCAAATCTTTCAGAGTCGAGAGAATGTAGCGGTTATACACCTGCCTGAATATCTGGTCGTCGGCTACTGGCACGGCCGTGTCTAATATCTGTGAGTCGCAGCGGTGTAGACAGAATTTGCAGCCTAGGTGACGGTCGAATGTACCGACAATGTTCAGGTGCTTCATAGCATCGCGCACAATCTGGTCTGATTCTGCTGGCGTGTCTGGTGGTGGCACCATTTTTTCTTTGTCGAACATGATCTGCAGGTGATATGGCGATTCCATCTTCTCTGCGTATACTAAGGCGCGGCCCTGACCAAGGGCTGTGACGTGCCTTTTCTGCACGTCGTCTAAGTTCATGGCGCCGCCCATTGAATCGCGGTCATCTACTGCCACAATTCTGTGCATGATCTTTAAGTTGGTGTTTTTAAGTGCTTCTGGCGCAAGCTTGTTTGGAATTTGGTCAGCAATGATGAAGCCTTGACCATACGAACGAATTTCTGCAAGCATGTTGGTGAAGAATTCTACAGCCTTACCAGCTGGGTTGGCTGTATCGGCACCACCGCCGGTGGGAACGTTTTTGAGAAGACGGTGAGCCTCTTCGATCAACATTACGTGTTTCAGGTGCTCGTGCGGGCCGCCAACTTCTCGATACTCGTAGAGGAAGACGAAGAGCATGCCCATGAGGAATGACTTTTCGTTATCTTCAGAAACCATCTTCAGTTCGACCACTGTTGGTCTGCCAAACAATTGTTCGCAGGGTATAGAGCGGCGAGTATTGAGCATCTGCCCTTTACCACCAATCAAGAGCGAGCCGATTCTGGCTTTGAGAGCGGCTTGTACGTCTGGTCCGATCTTGTCTGAATAGCCGAAGCTCTCGACTACAGGGTCGATGATTTCGTAAAGGTCTTTCATGGTTGGGAAAATTTCGGCTGGACAGTCCGGATCGCCGGGGTTCATTCCTGGTGGCAGACGGCGGTTGACGTTGTTGACTAAGTCCCAGCCTCGTACGGCATAAATTTGGTTGAGTGCTTTTTCTAGTACTTGCGGCATTGGCGAATACATTTCAAAGCTGGCGTTGAATACCGATTTGAGCGCGTCAAGGTGAGTTTGTACCTTAACGCCTTTGATAATCTCGAATGGGTTCAAGCGGAAGGGCGAAACAGTCTCATCTCCGAGCGAGAAGGCTTGGCCGACTCCCTTGAATGATTCTGACATCAGCATCATGTGACGATATTCTGATTTGGCCGGTTCGCAAACCATAAATGGAATGCCGAAGTTCCAGAGCTGACCTAACAGATAGAAGCAAGTGTTGGTTTTACCACCGCCGGTAACACCGCAGACAATTGTGTGTTTTTGCAGTGCGTCTACGTCAATATAATAGAGGTTGCCTGTGTCTTCACCGCGGTCCAGAATGTTGCCGATTGCGATCACTCGCGTTGGATCTTTTGGTGGAATTTCAGCAAGACTGAATTCAGCTGAACGGCGAATTCTGAAGCCCGGCATTTCTCGCTTAGGCAAGTGAATGAAAGCTGAGAGCATGCGCGAATTGAGAGGGCTCAAGAATTTGTATTCCATCATGCCCTGGAAGACTTCTTCTGAGCGCTTGTTGCGCAGCAAGCCAAATTGTTGAATGTGTGTAGCTAGGCCAGGCACGTCGTGGGTGCGCATGGGTGTTGGCCGGCTTGATTCATCAACATAAGTAGCGCGCAGAAGCGACTGCAAGCGCACAAAGTCAGATTTGTCTTTGGTGAAGAAATAGGGCACAGTCAGCCACATTCCCACAGCTGTACCGAGTTGAATATGTTTCAAATAAGCATCTTGTAGTTCAAGATAATATTTGATTTTGCGCTTTTTCTCGGGGTCTTCGTTTTCCTGGGCCCGTTGAATTTGATCAACTACAGCAAATTCTTCTTTCGTGACGTTCATCGGCGGAATTGGCACTGCTAGCGTCAGAAAGGCAAATTCGCGCCCCGCGAGGCCGGCAGCTAATCTTTCGATTTGCTCAGACTCAATGGTTTCGCCACTGGTCGATTTTAGTGCGGGAATGCCGGTCACAATGCCGGTGTATTTCGTAAGCGGGGCAACTAGCTCGTGAATCTCGTCAGAGGAGAATGGCTTCTTGTATACGTCTACGCCGCCGTAGACGCTATGCAATATTGACTTGAGACTTTTATAGGCTACTTTTTCGGGTGACTCAGTTGAGTCATCACCTTCGGTGACGTGGGGCTGGGAGATGCCCATATAGTAATTGACGCCAGTCTTACTACCGATAACCAGGAAGGCGATATTAGCTTTCTCGCCGTATAGTCCAGTAAGTGCGTCTTCCATCAAATACATTCGTTTTGGAGGTTTAGACGGATCTGGATCTTGTTGGGCCTGTTGGCCATGTTGTTGCTTTTCTCGCTCAATATCCCATGAGCGCAGAATGCCGTCGACTCTTACGAAGGTCATGCCGGGCACAGGCCAACTAATGATGTCTTCGGGGGCGACTGGATCGTTCTCTAGATTGTCAAGGTCATATCTTCGAAGATCGGCTATCTTCTCTTCCCAGATATTACGATTGTTGGGCCCCTGAGTCATTTTTTCATTGCAACTGAATGCGGTTACTGCATGCTACGGCTATCTTATCAAGTTTGAAGCGTCAATCTTCGCTCTTGCCTGATGTAATTTTGCCCGAATCACTCTTGGCTGATTTCTTGGATGAAGCCAAGCGCATTTTTTCGATTAGTTTATCGTTTACTTTAGAATCGGGGATATCATCGAATGGATGCGATTTTAAGTTGAAGAGTGCTCCCTCGGCGCCCATTCTGTAGGCAAAGAAGGTTCGCTCTTCTTGGCGCACTACTTTATCGATGTTGAGTTTTTCTTCGTCTGATACGAGTTCGAACTGCGGCGTCGAGTTAACAGGGTTGAAGAAGTTTGTCATTGTCGTGTTCTTGATCTTTCTGCCGTCGATCGGGAACATTTGTGGGCCAAGTAAATCGCCGTCTTTCTTGGAAAGTGCGAAGGTGACCAGTGTACCGATGTTGATGATTAGCTCGTTGCGGAAATCTTCTGGCAGGTGCTGAAGACTCTTCGTTACGCCCACCAGACCAATCTTGAATTTCTTGGTTTCTGATGTGATGTTTTCTAGTGTTTCTTTTTCAATGAAAGTGTCGAAGTTGTCGAGATAGAGGGCCACTGGGTTCTGCTTATTGGCGCTGCCAGAGGAAAGTGTTAGAGCTGCTTGCTTGACACCACTGACCACGAGCGAACCCAATAGGTTGGCATCTTGACCAAATTCTCCTTGAGGAATTTTGACCAGTAAAATTTTCTTCTCCATGATCACATTGAGCAGATGAAGATCGCCTTCTGGTTTGGTCAGAATCGAGCGAATGCGAGGGTTGCTCAGCATCGGGTTTACTCTGTTCAAGATTGGCTCAACCCAGGTAATCCACTGATCTGTTCTGGCTAGTTTCTTGTATCTTCCCCACTGGTCAAGCAAGGTAGAAAACTCAATGCGTTCGTCTTTCTTACGCTCGACATTCTCTAACAAGACATCGCGGAAGTCGTTGTCGTTAAGTAGGTTGGGCAGGTCAGTCAAGGTCTTATTGTTAGCCATCAATAGCAAGACAGCGTTGCGCAAAATATCTGCAGTTTGAGCATTCCATTGTGACTGCGAGCCAGGTGGTTCGGTGTAAATAGCTTTGAAGCCATAAACAATTGAACCAGCCGCAGTTTGAACATCACCCATGTCACCCAGCTGAAGTGGGTTGAAGGCACTGGTATTACCTTTGTGAGTGGGGTCAATGAGAATGACTCGTTTGGCAATTTCACGCGCTTTAGGTTGCGCTGAAATCCAGCGAGCGAGCAAATCTACCAGTGTTCCATCTGAGTCGATCACGACCACTGCTCTGTCGTCGCTCATGATATCGTGAGCCACCATATTTGCTACTAGTCTGGTCTTGCCTTTGCCGCCCTGGCCGAGCACCAATACGTGTGGATTGACTTTGCGCATTTCTGGAGGAAGCGCTAGATCTTTCACGACCCATGGGGCTGGGAACCACCATTTCCATTCAGTTCTCTGGCCCAATGGCAGACTGCCTTTCTTCAGGCCTTTTGCCAGTTGTGCTTTGACTTTATTGTGTTGTGCTCTTACTTGAGTTGGAATGTACTGCTTGGTGATCCAGATGTTAATTTGACCAGTTGGTCCAAACATAGTGAAGGTGCCCATGACTAGGGCTATGCCCACACCGAGAAAGACAAATATGCCGTTGCCGGTCAAGAAGGAGAATATGTTGAAGCCTTTTGCCGACTTGGCCCCTTCGCTGTTGTTCATGACAGAAGCGACATTATTGTCGATGAAGCTACCTTCGCTATCAAGCGGTTTGGCGCGATCTAGCTGGGCCAACCATTCGCCTTGAACTTTAGAAGTGGAGGCTTTGTTTAGATAGCCAAAGCTAGAGCCAGATTTCTTTGTGTATTCCCACATACCTGTGACATGCAGCGGGATATGCTCTAGCAAAATATTACCGACGAAGAAAATGGGTGGGCCCGTGTCACGGCCGTTTGGATCAACAAAACGCTTTTTAAAATTGAGTGTTTTCTTCCCGGTGTCAATGAAACCATCTATCTTGTAAGGCCCGACACGGTCTTGGCCAGTACCGGTAATTTTGGTACCACTTTGTCTCAGTTGCATTTGACCAATAATTTGCTGGCTGCCATGCTTGATGCGAATGCGATAGTCGCCAGCAAGTCTTGGCATTTCTGGATTCATTGCTGTCATGCCAGCGGCTTTGTCGGATACATTTTGCCCTGCTGTAAGGCTGGCGACGTTACCGAGAACGTGGAAAATTGCGAAAGCAAAGCAACCAAGTATGGCAGCAGTAATTGCCATAAGTTTGATGCCAACGGGGAAGCCGGCTACGGTGAAGAGTCCTTGACCGCTGGCAAATTTGCTACGTAAGCGACTGGAGTCATCATCATCGTCGTCGCTGCTCGACTTCTTGATGTCGCGAGAACGGCTATTGGCTGCTATTTTTTTACTAGCACCGCTTTTGAGGCTTGCTGGTGAACCTGAGAATGAGCGACGTTGTGGAATTTCTTCTTCGTCATCAGAAACGTCTTCGATGTCATCATCGTCTTCGTCATCGTCGTCATCTAAGTCTCTGGCTCGTTTGACCGGCAGTTTCTTCTTCGCTTTTACCTGCTCGCGTTCATCTTCGTCGTCGTCATCTTCGTCTTGGGCGGCCGCGCGCCGTTTTGCTGAACCGCTCTTGGGCTCCGCTATTGAGGGCTTGGCCCCCTTAACTGCCTTGGCTGAATTGCCACCATCGACTTCCGGATGGCCGCCTGTGGGGCGACTCTTTGTATTTAGTAAGCTCTCAAAGGTTCCGTGCGCATCTTTGTCTGACTTGTCTGACTTGCTTTCTTTGCCCTGGCTATCAGATTTCTGATTGTCAGACGCGCTAGAGCTAGACTTCTTGCTGCTTACCGCACTATCGGCAAAGAAATCAAAAGCTGCTGCCGTAGCTGCTTTGGCTGGCTTGGCAAGTTCTGATGAGCTGCTGTTCGATTTTGCTTGATTGTTCTCTTTGGCCTTGTCGGAGGCAAAGAAGTCAGGTGCTGCTACGTGTGGGCGCGTTGGCGCTGGCTGTTCTTTATGGACATTGAATGGTGCTTCTTGGGGAGCAGCTACCGGTGCCGTTTCTTGCGGGGTTTCATGAGCTGGTTGTTTGTGCTCAGACTCTTCGGCTGGCTGTACTAAGTTTTGCTCAGCTAGATCTCCTCCAGTTGCACCTGCTACAGCACTTTCTGGCTCAACAGGGCTGCTGAACGGTGTTGATTCTTCTTGGGGATTGGCGTTTTGATTGAAGCTAAATTGATTGAGCGAGACTGATTCTGAGTTGTTGCCGCCGTGAGCAGTGGCCGAATCAACGCTCGCATTCTCATGCTCGCTCTCATCTGCGCTTGGTTCCATTTCCCAGGGGGCAACTGTTGGCGTTGCTTGATCGGCAGTAAAGAAGTCGGTTGGGGCTTTCGCCTGTGAGCTTTCCCCTACTACTTCAATTTCTTGAGAGGTCTGGGGATTTTGAACTACTGTTCCCGTTGAAGTGAAGAAATCGTGGCTCTGGCCATTGCCGTGTCCGTTTCCATTGCCAT
>JAUPUU010000146.1 GCA_030917395.1 Cyanobacteriota bacterium erpe_2018_sw_21hr_WHONDRS-SW48-000092_B_bin.40 | reverse complement strand
GCTTCGGCCGCGGCAATGGTTGACGAACTTTCATTGGCTAAAGCCGCTTGCGGAAAGAGATCTTGCTGAAGAAGCAATATCGCGATGAATAAAAATGCAAATCGTTTTCTAGTCAAAGATAGAACCATCCGGCCTGTTGCTGTAATGCTACACGATCCCCGTAGCGAGCCCAAGAACGATTAGTTTAATAGTCAGAAGGATGATGTGAAGTTCTGAACATACCGCTATGGTTTAAGGCATCAGCACTAGGTAGTCAGAGGCAAGTTGTCGTGAATATGTTTGACAGATTTAGAAATCGAGATAATTCAAGTGATGAGCGCTTGAGACAGCCACTGCACCAGCGCTCAGCTACTACAGTTTCAGAATCCAATTGCTCCTGCGATGATCTTATTGATGGTCTCAGTACTGATCTCGGCAGCCGCTGGGGCACTAAAGCAGTTTCTAGAGCTAGAAAAACCAGACTCGTAGCCTATGTACGAAATTGTGGAGATCTCTGTAGCTGTGATGCACAAAGAGCAGTTGTCAAAGACTATTGCCTGCATCACGGCTATAGCATAACGAGGGTATTCGAAGATAAGTACGCCGAGAGCCTTGGCCTCTCTGATGCGTTGAAAGCACTCTCTGACGCCGATGGCTTAATTACCTTTGATCTAGCTCGTTTTTGCCACAAAGACGGCGAAGAACAATTAGATCTAAGACCTATATTCCGGCATTTTATGGGCAGTGATAAACATTTGATTGCAGTCAAAGAGGGCCTTGATACTAAAACTGCTGCAGGGCAATCAATTATGTTGAACTTGATGAACGGTACCAAAGAGAATTATTGATTGTGCCAATCACTAATCATCTAGCTTGCTATCTTCAGTTTTCCAGCTTGCAGTAGCAATAGAGAAATTGTTGAGTGGTACCAAACGGTGTGTTGTGTAACTCCGTAGCACTTTCAACCAGGCGAAATCTTGTGCCGAACTGCTCGTGTAGAGAATCTGCATCGTAGCGCATGGTTGAAAGACCACTGCATTTCTCCGGGCCTTGCGGTCCGAAAGTTGCCACTATCACGTGCCCACCGGCTTTTACGGCCTGCGCGACTTGGCTTACATATTTGCGGCGTTGCTCTTCAGAGGTAAGAAAGTGAAAGACTGCTCGATCGTGCCAGATATCGTAAAACTTTTGAGGAAGCGCAGCTTTAAGAATATCTGTAGCAAACCAAGTTACAGAATTAGATTCGTCACCAAGCCTGGATTTGCAGACATCGATAGCTCTTTGCGAAATATCTAAGACGCTAACATTCCTGTAGCCAGTTGCAAAAAGATCATCGACTAGTGTTGATTCACCGCCACCAACGTCAATAACTTGAGCCGCTCTATTACTGTCAGCGTTAACAATGAGCTGTAGCGATTTTTCTAAATGCGGCTGATACCAACTTACAGCATCAGCAGCCTTGGTTTCATAGACTGTTTCCCAGTGCTGTTTCTCGTCAATCATTGTTTTCCCTTAGGCTAGGAGTGAGTCTAATCGAAGATCAAATACTATTTTTCTTCTGGAACTGCTGGAGCTTCTACTGCAGGTGGAACTACAATCCCAATTTCCTTGAGCTTCTTCTTTATCATCGGTATTGCAGCGATGGCTGCTTCTTCACCGGCCTTGATACCACGAATAGCATCAGAGCGACGCGTCGATATCAATGATATTCCTTCAGTATTTGGATGAATAGTGACATCAGCCAAAGCCGCCTGGGGCTCATCGATATCAAACAGGGCCCATTTCACCATACGCTTTGTGATACTGCCTGGCTTTTTAAAACTGGAGAGCGGCACTGGCTCAAATGGCTCGTCTATGTTGACGGCGATAACAAAATCAGCTCCCATAGCACGGCATTGTTTCACCGGTAAGTTGCAAGAAACACCGCCATCAGAAAAGAGCATGCCATCAATTTCTACGGGCTTACGCAAAGCCGGCACAGCGCAACTGGCCTGCATGGCATAGCCGAGGTGGCCCTTGCGAATCATGTAAGGCCTGCCATCAACAACATTGAGCGCGATGGCCGCGAAGGGAATTTTCATATTTTCGATCAAGCCCTCTTCAGTCGTAAGCTTGCCCACTAGGTACTTGCGAAATTTATCTCCACCATAGAGACCATCATATTTATTGTGACTGAAGGGCCTAAACAGCAAAAACACCGGCGCTACAAGTAAGCGAAAAGTCAGTGGTACAGCCATAAAATTGCGCATGACGGCACCGCTTTTAAATTCTTCTTCCATCTGTTCGGCTGTGGCACCAAGGCAGTAGAATCCACCAATCACGGACCCAATGCTTGTACCAGCGACAAGGTCGAAATGAATTCCTTCTCTTTCTAAGATTTTAAGCACGCCCACTTCAGCCGCACCACGAGCGCCGCCACCACCAAGAGCTAAGCCTATCTTGGGTCGACCCACAATAGGGGCTGCTTTAAACAGCTTTACTTCGCTGCGATCGGCCGACAGGGTCTCCACAATTTCGCCAGTGGCAGCTAAAGAGGCAGGGGCAATTGAATAAAGACTGAAAGACAAAATAGAGATTAGAGCCGCGCGCAGTTTATTCATAGGTTGAAACCGAATGGGAGTCATTATTTTAGCCTATTGGTTGCTTTTGGCCGCTGGCTATGT
>JAUPUU010000145.1 GCA_030917395.1 Cyanobacteriota bacterium erpe_2018_sw_21hr_WHONDRS-SW48-000092_B_bin.40 | reverse complement strand
CGAAACTAGTGTAATGGGCGACTACTTAAGAAGCGCTGACAAAATAGACGACTCTCCCGGTCAGCCACCGAATCAAGCAAAAACCGTCGCTGATATGATCCGCAATATCTTTGCTAACGGTCCAAAAGAAACGCCGCCAGTTGGTGAAGGTAAATACGGAGCGGTTGTTCGTGCGCAGGTTTTAGAAGTTGTTGTTAGGCAAGCCATCGCCGGCGCACCGTGGCAAGAGATCTGCAGAGGACCCATGCAAGTTAACAACATAACTATTGAAGAAGTTGAAGAAGAAGTACAGAAAAGAAGAGGCGGCGGTGGTGGAGCGGTTTCTGCTTCTTAGGCTCCCAACGGCCCATCACCCCGAGGCTAGCGACGACCAACCCACCGCATTACCTGAGCAATGCCAATATAAAGCCCAAGTCGACAGCCTATACTCCAGACAAGCAATCACATTGGGAGTATTGGTATGGATCTTGCTGAGCGGGCGAAGTCAGTCGAAAGCGCACTAGAAAGCGGGCAAGGTTGTTCGGCTACTAGACTCTTAAGCGATCTCAGCCCAGCAGAGCGCCTCACCGTATTAAAACAGGCTGTAGCCGACAATCACATGAAGGCTGCAGACGGCATACCAATACTAGATTTTAGTGCAGCACCGCCCAATGCACCGCTAGCAGAAACCGACAAAATTATTTGGGTGACCAAGCAATCCAAAGCAAAAACGGAAGCACCAGTAAAACTCATAGGGTTTAACGATCTAACTATTTTGCCCTGCAAGAACGCTCGCTAGTTAAAATCCGAGCGCGTCGAGCCAAACCCGACGAATTTCACTAGCGCCGCGATAGCTAGGTTCAATAGGCTGCAAGGGGCAATACCAAAAGTTATCTTTGCGCCCACACTCGGCACCATGACCGCGGAAGTGCGAATGAACATCGGCTAAAGTAGCGCGTTGCCGCTTGGCGCAAGATTCAACAAAAGAATTGAACTGTTCAATAAAAGTGACTGGTAGTGTCCCTGTTCCCATGGTTGTGGTTGGCAATATGCCGGTACCATCGGTGGGGTCATAAATAGTGGTCACTAAAATTGTACTGGCAGGCACGGTGGCCTTAATCAACTTGAGCAATTGCAAATATCGTGTATGCACTTCTTGCGTGGCACTGGTTAGCGCCTTCACATTGTTGGCAGGAATAGCCTTGAAAATCTTGAGCATATCATTGCCACCAATTGTCAAAGTAACTAGACAATGGGCTGTTGAATACTGATGCAATGCTTTCATTTTCTCTTCAGAGAGCATGTCTTCGGTAGTAGCATCGTCGTAGGCCAGGTTGGCAAACTTGATTTTAGGATGAACTGAGGCCAGATCCTTTCCTTCTAAATCAGGGAAAAGCTGCGGATCATTTTTGTATAACAGAGCGGCAGCGCCAATGTCTTTTCGACAGTTGAGGCCAAGTCTTTCGGCGTCACTGGCAGGATAGTCGTCGATGGTCATCGAATCGCCGAGTGCAATATAAACTTCAAATGCCATTACTTGCCTCTGCTATCCTGAGCTACCTTATAAAACGCCTTGTTTCGATGCATCCAGCAAGCAAAGCATGAGACCAACCCCTTCTGCCGTGTTGATCATCGAGACAGTAAGCTTAACCGGTACTTTTTCACCGTCTTTTTTCAAGCCCTCTGCACTAATCAGACCTTCATCGCAGCAGGCGGCCAAACGCTTTGCCAGCTCTGCTTCACTCAATTGAGATTGTAAGAACTTACTGATATTACGGTTGCAAATATCTCTTGAGCCGTATCCAGAGAGTTTTTCAAATTGGTCAGTTATGGCTTCAATACGGCCGTCAAGTGTAATGAAAACTACGCCAGCCGGAATAGCTCCGAGTATGCCTTTGACGCGCAGCTCCATCTCTTCGAGTTTCTCTTGCATCTCTTTTTCGGCTGAACTCTGCAGACTTACCTTAACTTCAGACATCGGTCTAATCTTCCCTTTTACAACCTAAATACGAACTTTACTACATTGACGGCAGCTTTGGCCGTTGCTGCAAAAGTTGTAACCAGGAACTTTTAGCAAGTTATGTCGTTCATAGAGTGTCGAAAAAGATATATCTAGCAAGGTATAGTCTTATGGTCGAACAATTAAAGAGATAGGTGAGAAATGGCAAGAACGGAATCGACAATGCTGGCATTAGGTACTAAGGCCCCAGATTTTAAGCTTAGTGACGTGGTCACTAATCAAGAGATAGCCCTGTCGACCTTCTCTGAATATAAAGTCTTGCTGGTGATGTTTATCTGCAAGCATTGCCCCTATGTAGTTCATGTCAAAGACGAACTATTGCGCTTGGCTCGTGACTATTCCGAAAAAGAAGTGGCAATAGTGGCAATCTCAAGCAATGATGCCGAGGCTTATCCCGATGATTCGCCAGAGAGCCTAAAACAGTTTGCTATTGACGAAGCGATTCCTTTCATTCTTTGCTATGACCCCACTCAAGAGACGGCAAAGGCCTATAGCGCTGCCTGTACTCCTGACTTCTTCCTCTTTTCACGGGATCGCAGTTTGATCTATCGCGGCCAACTCGACGACAGTCGACCAGGCAACAACATCCCACCCTCAGGCCATGACTTGCGCGCAGCCATTGATGCGGCTTTGGCCGACAAGCCAGTCGCTGGCGATCAGAAGGCCAGCCTTGGTTGCAATATAAAATGGAAAGCTGGAAACGAACCTGTCTATTTTGCTATCAAATAAAACTATGGAAATTAAAGCACTCAATACTAGCCATCTGACCGAACTAGAGAACCTTGTGCGAGTGGCATTTGCCAAGCACATTGGTATTCCTGACCCCAATTCGTTTAACAGCGGCGCGAGCCTGGCTAGCCGCTTTGAAGTTGCCGCCGACGGGGCATTTGGAACTTTCATCGACAACAAACTGGTGGCAGCAATTTTCTGCACACCCTGGGGTTCATTTGGATTTTTCGGGCCACTGGTGGTGCTACCAGAGTACTGGGGCAGTGGGCTTGCGCAAGCGTTAATTGAAATAGCAGACCAATTCTTCAAAGATAAGAACATCGAGTTGGCCGGCCTCTATACCTTTTCAAACAGCCCAAAACATCTGGCTTTGTACCAGAAATTTGGATATTGGCCCAAACAATTAACCGCGCTGATGAGCACAGAGATTAGCCTCCTCAATCCGGCCAGCGCAGAAACAACGGCCACAGCAGAGCGATTTTCGCAGTTTGATGGGGCCTCACAGCAATCATACTTAGAAGCTGCGCGAGAACTATGCAACGGCATTTATCCCGGCCTTGACTTAAGCTCTGAAATCAAAGCGCTGGCAAGTTGTAAAATCGGCGAAACTGTTTTTATTGAAAAAGACGGCGCCACAGTTGGCTTTGCTGTCTGCCATTTTGGTCATGGTTCTGAAGCCACGAGCAATAGTTGCTATATCAAATTTGCTGCAGCCAGCGATCAAGAACAATTTTCTCGACTGCTTTCAGAGTGCCGAAAATTGAGCAGCGCGGTTGGTGTTACCCATCTTACGGCTGGCGTAAATACGGCCCGCCATCAAGCTTATAAGACCATGCTTCAGTCAGGCTTTAAGATGCAAGCCATTGGTGTGGCTATGCTCAGAGCTGACCATGATGGCTTTAATAGACCGGGTGTTTTCGTCATTGATGACTGGAGATAACTAAATGCTCTCAATTTTTTGCGCACCAAGCCGTTATGTGCAAGGGCGAGATGCCACCTATTCGCTTGGTCAAGAAATGGCCAAGCTTGGCCTTAGTGGACCAGTCTTAATTGTCGCCGGCAAATCAGCCAAACGGCACCTAGAAGCAGCCTGGAAGGAAACTTTCAAGAAAGCCGAAATTGAGTATGAAATATTTGATTTTGCTGGCGAGTGTTCGCAAGCCGAAATTGCCAGAGCAAAAGCTGCTGCTCAGAATTTCTCAGCTAAGGCGATTGTGGGCGCCGGTGGTGGCAAAGTTTTAGACACATCTCGTGCTGTGGCAGCCGAACTCGATTTACCGGCCGTAAATAGCCCCACAGCCGCCTCTAGTGATGCTCCATGCAGCGCACTATCGGTGGTTTACACCGAAGATGGTGCCGTCGAACGTTATCTCTTCTATAAGCGCAACCCAGAATTAGTTCTCGTTGACACCTCGGTAATTGCCAAAGCCCCCGCAAGGCTACTATCTGCCGGGATGGGCGACGCTCTGGCCACCTGGTTTGAAGCCAAAACCGTAATGGAAGCAAAAAAAGCAAACCAAGTTGGTGGCAGCACTACTATTAGTGCCGCAGCACTTGCCAAATTATGTTACGAGACCCTCCTGGAAGACGGTTTGGCAGCACTAAATGCAGTGCGAGCCCAGTCAGTAACACCAGCGCTTGAGCGGCTGGTTGAAGCCAATACATTGCTGTCAGGTTTAGGTTTTGAATCTGGCGGATTGGCTGTGGCCCACTCAGTTCACAACGGCTTAACCACAATGGCCGAGACTCACCACTATTTACACGGCGAGAAAGTGGCCTTTGGTTTAATTGTTCAGCTAGTTCTTGAAGGCAAGAGCAAAGACTTAGTCAATGAGGTTCTTGAGTTTTGCTGGAGCGTGGGCTTACCAACCTGCCTGGCAGATGTCGGTTTGACGAACCTGAACAAGGCACAAATTTTGCAAATAGCCACGCGAGCTACCGCCCCGGGCGAAACAGCCCATAATGAACCTTTCGTGGTCACGGCTGCAGCAGTTGCTGATGCCATAGCCGCAGCCGACTTGATCGGCCGCCGATAATATTTCGCGAGAAGGCAGGTAGCGACTAGCTTTGGGCCAAGTGTATATACACCAGACTCTGAGCATTTATTAACTACAGTTACCGCTTGACTATAGGTATTCTTAGACAATCACCCCAATTCTTGAACGAGTAGTCAATGCGAGCAGCTCCCGACGGCAGCATCAATTTAAAACAGACCATAATTGACAACTATCGCTCACAGTCTCAGAACGTGCGCCCCGATTACCTTGCCTATTTGACGCAAAAGTCGTTGGCCTACTCTGACCGGGTGGCACAAACTGAAATTTCGGCCGAACAAGCTAGAGCAGCTATCGACCAGGGCACTATGGTGCTGGTTGACCGCATCTTTGCTTTGCTTGAGCCTTACACCCAAGAAATTAATCGCATCAATCGAGTGAAAGAACTTCATCTCACCTGTGTTGCCCCCAGTCGCTCCAGCGAAGCCCTAGAGCTAGACCGATCGCGCCGACCATCAAAGTCAACTTGTTATTACCGCAGCCGATTTTCTACCAGCAAACTGAGCCTGGTAATACGCGGGCTACAAGGCAAAATAGAATTTTTCATCTTCGCCGCCGACCGAGTGATGGGTCTTTCAAACGAAGAAGCTTGCCACCAACCGCTAATGGTTTTTGAAGCTGAAATTGCCCTGAGTGGCAACTTTGATACTGGCAATCAAAGCCAGCCTTTGCTCTCTTGGACTGTTGAGGGCAAAGAGCTCACATCAGATCGTTTTGAGCGTTTCACACTTCTTGCCCTTGAGCACCTAATCGACCGCAGCCACGAAGAACTAGAATAAATTGAACTAGAGTAAATATTGGTTCTTGAACAAAAATCTAAAATCATCGCTTTTAGGTCACTTAAACCATTTGGCCCTTGTCATAGGCGAACGCAACCTCGTCAATCCCGGCTCGCTAGAGGCCACAGCTCAATATATACAAGAACAATTTGAGCAAACTGGGCTAGAAACCAGGCGCCTACTTTTTAATTTTGAAAATACAAACTTTGCCAACGTCGAAGCTCTTTTGCCAGGTCAGCCTGACGTGGAGAGCAATGAAAGACTTGCCAACGAAACAATAGTAATTGGCGCCCACTACGACAGTGTGCCCGGCTCGCCCGGTGCCAACGACAATGGCACAGGAATCGCTGCCCTTCTTGCGCTGGCAGCAATGTTCGCCGAAATATTTGGAGATCGCCGTCCCCAGCGCAATGTTCGGCTGGTAGCCTTTGCCAATGAAGAATCGCCCTATTTTGCCGGTGACGGCATGGGCAGCTTAAATTATGCGCGAGCCTGCAAAGTGCGTGGCGAGAAAATCGTGGCCATGTATTCCTTAGAAACCATGGGCTATTTTAGCGACGAAGCCGGCAGTCAAAATTATCCACCTGGGGTGAGCGGCTTTCCCACTACTGGAAATTTCATTGCCTTCGTGGCAAATATCAATTCGGCGGCCCTGCTTGAAGAAACCAAGACTCTCTTTCAAAAGCAGTCGAATTTCCCTTTTCAAACCATAGCCGCCCCGGAAAATACACCTGGTGTCTCACTTTCAGATCATATGAGCTTTTGGCAGATGGCCTACCCAGCGATTATGGTTACAGACACAGCCCCGTTTCGCTATCCCTATTACCATACAGCCCAAGACACCCCAGACAAAATCGACATCGATATGTTTACAGAACTGGTTAACAACCTAGGTAAAACCTTTGCTGCTCTTGCCGGAATTGGGGCCAAAAGGCTATAACTAGCAGAATGGAATTCTTTGGCACAAAAAATGTCGCCCTATCAACAGACGCTGTAGCCCAGTGGCTGGTTGACGCGCTCGTTGATTGCGAAATTGAAAGTGACGAAGAAGAAGGCAGCGGTAAATGGTCACAAATTGCCCTTTACTTAGACAACGGCGACCCTGTGGCTGAAATAGACCGCTACGAGCGCGGCGAAGAAGAATTTGATGACTATGTTGCCGATGCCGTGCGCCTACTTTTAGATGACAAAGAGCCAGTCATGCCACATTCAGCGGTACGCTGGCTTTGTCAGTATATGCACTCGGTACAAGTAGTTTTTAATTTCAAGCCACATCAGGCTTTTTATGATGAAAAAGGCTGGGCTATCTTCAATGAAGTCTGGACTAATTTGAAAAAGCTCGAGCCTGGTATTGTTCACGTACAAGGTGAAGGATTTACTAACGAGGCCGGCGCCCAAATCACCTGGGAGTTTCCCAATGGAACAGTTGGTGAATGGAAAATGGCCGTTCTCGACGAACATAACAACTGGGTAGACTTCAAAATGGACCTTGCCAACCTGGAACAGCGCCAAGCTTTTCAAGCCGGTAAGTTGCCCACCGCTGCTCAGGCGGGGATGTAATCCCCGCCAAACTAGAGGTCAGGCCTTAGGCGCTAACCGAAATTGGCATAGCTTCTTCGTCTTGCTCGCGATAGACTTCGCTGATCAGATAACGTACTTCTTTGATTTCGCTGCTGATTTCAGCCTGTTGTAGGGTCAATAGGTTGAGTAAGCGATTGAAAGAAGTAAGGGCATCGTCATGCTTATCAGTAGCGAACTGTGTCATGCCCAAGTTGTATAGATAAGGAACGAGCTCGAAAGATTCTTCACCAGTTTCTTTGGACTTCAGCACTAGAGCTTTCTTGTAGAGTCTTTCAGCTTCTACATAGTTGCCCTTTTCTTCATGAAGTTCGGCTCTTTCCGAAACGTCTGCTGAATTTCTCATGATCTTCTCCTAGTATTGCCGACGGTGGCACCTCAAAAGCAAAGCTTTCAAGATACTGTCGGTATGTTTGTTGTGGGATTTAAGCAGAAAGCGAAACGCGCCTATGTCGCAAGGACAAACAGCTCTGTCAGAGGGGCTCGGGGAAGCTTCTCTTGCAGTTCCACCAAAAGTTGCTAATCAACGACCTTAATGAAGGTGCGGGGAAGAACCAAGTGGATTCGATTTCGTTTCTATGCAGCAATCATAAGCCCGCTCTCACACTTAACGCAATACGGCATGAATGATGCACTTTATATAACGGCGCTATATACAAGCCCTGAAACCCAACAAGCATCAACCTCCTGAAAACGCCCACTATCAAGCCTCGCAGACCCGTCAAGATAAATTCTTCCAATGCGTCACAGAGCAAGGGTTTCAAATCAAAGAAATTTACAACCGTCTGAATGCGCTCGCAGACAACGTTCTAACGCCCATGACATGAGGCCTGAGTCAATTGCATATGCTTAATGACCCACCTTATTGTTCAATCATCTGGCTTCAAAGTGGCTGTATTATAGGGTTTCGTAGCAAGCAGACGCTCAACAGTTCCTTATGTATGGTGGTTAACGAAGTTATAAATGAATGCAGCCATTGACAGCCAGATGCTAGAGACAGGCGGTATAGGAGGGCACCCCCGGGGCCTCAACGTCTTGTTCTTCACCGAACTCTGGGAGCGCTTTAGCTACTACGGTATGCGCGCCATACTGGTTTTATTCATGGTAGCGCCGGTGGTGCAAGGCGGTTTAGGTTTCAGCGTAGAGCATGCTTCTGAAATCTATGGCACATACACTATGTGCGTCTATCTCACAGCCATTCCAGGCGGCTTCATCGCCGATCGCATATTGGGCGCACGCAAGGCTATTTTATTTGGCGGGATAATTATTGCCCTCGGGCATTTCACTATGGTACTGCCAGCCCTAGCCGCCTTTTACGGCGGTATGCTCTTAATTGTTCTTGGCACCGGGCTGCTCAAGCCCAATATCAGCACAATGGTGGGCCGACTCTATCACCTCAACGACCCTCGCCGAGACGCCGGATTTTCAATCTTCTATATGGGAATCAATATGGGGGCTACCTTGGCCCCAATTGTTTGCGGTTATCTAGCCCAAAGCGATCACTTTAAAACCGTACTAGCAAAGCTTGGCCTGGCACCAGAATCAAGTTGGCACTTTGGATTTGCCGCCGCTGGTGTCGGTATGTGTATTGGCTTGGCCCACTTAGCACTGCAATGGAAGCTGCTGGATAAAATTGGCGGCAAAGTAGAAAAAGAACAAGTGGCTATTCACGATGTTTCTGACGTCGAGAGTGACAGCGTTGACGCAGCGGGCACCCCGGTCAAAAAGTCAAGCCAGGAGCCAAATCTAAGTCCAAGCAAAACCCATGATGCGAAAGCAGTCAAAGCACCCATGTTCACACCTGATGAACTAAAAAAACTAGGTGCACTTCTTTGCCTGTTTGTATTCAACGCACTATTCTGGTCAATATACGAACAAGGCGGCTCCAGCCTCAATATTTTTGCCGATCGCTTGACTAACAACAGTATATTCGGCATGGCTTTCCCTTCAAGTTGGTTTCAATCACTGCAATCAACCTATGTGATATTGCTAGCGCCAGTGTTTTCATGGCTTTGGATCAAATTAGGTGAGAAACAGCCTTCTAGCCCCGGCAAGTTTTCACTAGGTCTACTTTTCCTCGGCATCGGTATTGCCGTCATGGTACCAGCAGCGATACTAACGGCCCAGGGCAAAGTCAGCCCGATCTTCTTAATAGCTGTCTACTTTGTTGAAACACTGGGCGAGTTGTGCCTAAGCCCTGTGGGCTTGAGTACAGTTACTAAATTGGCTCCAGCCCGACTAGCCAGCTTGACCATGGGCGGTTGGTTCGTTTCTACAGCGATTGGCAATAAACTCGCTGGTCATTTCAGTGGATATCTGCAGTCAGATTCAAGTGGCGCCATGTCATATTTATTTGGCGCCATGGCTATTGCAGCACTAACAGCAGCTGGCCTCTTAGCGGCTCTGACTCCATTTATCAAAAAACTCATGGGTTCAGTCAGGTAATCTATCGCAGGTGATCAAGCGTGGGTGATCAAGAAGAAAGTGCAAGACCAATGCCAGATCTAGAGCTAAACTTTGCCGTAGATGCGGTAATAGATCTAGGCGAACTGCACCTTCTGGCCGAGAGTAACTTTGACGAAGGCGAGTACGAAGGCGCCTTGATGCGCTACATCGAAGTATTCGAAGGCAGTCGAGGATTGCCAGAATGGCAAGACAAGAGGCTGAACATCGTGCTGGCTGATCTGGCCGCTCTGGCAGATGTTTATGAACCTGCCATGCTGGCCCTAACAAGCATGCGAGATGAAAAAGAAGCAGCGCTGCTTAGCGCCAAAGCAGAATGGAATAACATCAGCGAATGGGCGGCACTTAATCGGCAACTAGAACCAGATCGAACAATGGCAATCTATTTCAAGCTCAAGGCCAACCCTAGTCAAAGTGGCCCAACCATAAGCCTTATTCGCCAAATCGAATCGTCGAATTTCATAAGACAGGGTCTTTACAAAGAATTAGATCAAGAGACACTGGCTCATCTGCAAAAAAAAGTTCTGCTACACGAATCTGTCTTGCTTTCACCAATAGAAGATGAAGAGTCTGAAGAAGAAGAAAAAGAAGAGGCCCTTGAGAATGCTATCGAAGCCCTTCTAAATGTGGCACTGGAACTATTTGAAGCTGCTGCCGCTCTCAAAGAAGGTGACATTGGGCGAGAAACAATGAAAAAGTACCTAGCCTATCAACAAGAAGACAACGCCTACTCAAAGCTAATCAGTGCTGCTAAAAAAGCCAACAACCAAGTTTGGGTCGATGGCTTACAAAAACTGGCAGCCGACCAAAAGAGCTAAGCAAGCGCCAACGCTTGACATAAACCGATTGCCAGGGTGCTAAGATCGCCCCAATGGAAACAATGGAAAAAACTTACTACGGCGAGAGCTTTCAGATAGAGACACCGAAAGGCTATCTCGGAGCCAGTCTTCATCAGCCCACAGCTCAAGGCAACGGTCAAATTGTCGTGATGCTACATGGCTTTTCGGGCAATCGCTACGAAGTGAACGGGCTTTTTGAACGCACCGGGGGGCACCTGGCCTCACTTGGTTTTCACGTCTTGCGCTTTGATTTTCGCGGTTGCGGCGAGAGCCATGGCACAACCATGGATATCTGCCCATCAGCCCAGGTAGAAGATACATTTTGGGCCATTGAATACGCACAAAAAATCCCAGAGCTGGCCGCTATCACTGCCTGTCACATATTAGGATTTAGCTTCGGCGGTGTAGTCGCTACTCTATGCGCCCTGGAGCGTCCTGAACTGTTCAAGTCTTTGACTATCTGGGAAGGGCCGTTCAATCTGGGCCGCGAGTTGAAAAAAGTGTTTGCCCCAATAAATTTTGAACAAGTCTGGGCGCAAGGATATTTTGAATCAGGTTCGAACAAACTTAGCGCTAAACTGTTTGAAGAGCTGGATAATCTTGAAATAAGATCTAGATTGGCTACATACAGTGGGCCAGTTTTACTGATTACAGGCGATCACGACCCCATTGTGCCCAGCGATCCTAATCATGAAGAATGGCTCAGCGCGTTGACCGCAGCCACAGTGACAGAGAAAATAATTCATGGCGCTGACCACGGCTTTACAGGCCATGAGCAAGAAAAGCAAGCAATTGAACTGACCACCGAATTTCTTCAACGCTTACTCTGATACCAGATCGAAACAGACCTTTAAATTGATTTGCTAGTGGGAAGAGTCGGCTGAATATCGTTGAATCGATTGTAATAATCAACCAGTGAGTCCTGAAATGACAAGACGGGTCCATATCTTGTCTCACAAACGTGCTTGAAGACCGCCTCCAGGCTCGCTAAGGGCTCTTCCTCTAGCACTTTTACACTTAGGGGCTCAGCTGATTTCTTTGGCGGTAACGCCTTAAAGAAATCAGCTTGAGTTTTCGCTACTAGTTCCTCAAAAGAAATTATCGATGGGGCGTAGATCAGTTCCCCCAAGAATACCTTCCGGCCACTGGCACTAACGCAAGCAACACCATTGATATTTCGCATAGTTCCGAGGTACTTCGATAGATGGCAGTCACAACTCAACCCTTCAATCGATAGTTTTGCTTTGACTATCTTTGTGGGCTTCAGACGAATCGTCTTGGGAGAACTTTCGTCTATAAAGTTGTCCAGAATAAACGAAGGCAGCGAATCTGCTTTGCTCATATCTCTAACGGTTTTCAAATCAGCAATCATCTCGCTTAGCTTACCTTCTTGCATTAGAACGTCAGCTCGCGCCAGAAAATAGTCAGGTATTTTCGGAGCCAAATCGATGCCCTGCGTATAGGCATCGCCAGCCAATGCCAACCAAAGATTTTTACGGTCTTTGGCAGATGCTTCGCTAGCCAAGTCTTGGAAGATTCTTCCCAGTAAATGGAAAGCTTTCGAGTCTTGCTTGGTCTTGAGATTCTTTATGGCGCAGCTAAGAAGCTCCTTGCCTCTTGCGGTATCGTCGGTTTTCAAAAATTCCGCCGCCGCGCGCACATAAATCTCAGCATCATTGGGCGGATATTCAGCAAATACTTTTTTGTAAAGTTCCTTGGCTTGCTCGAACTTCTTGCCGCGCAGCTCAATTAGAAAGAGCGAATTGCGGGCATTGGCGCGTTGAACTGGAGTTTTAGCAACGCTCAAGGCGCTTTTGATAAGATTTTCCGCCAGGTCATCCTGCTTAACTTTGAGGCAGGTCTGTCCAGCCGAATAATACCAATCAAAACCCTCATTCTTTCTGCTGCTCATATCCTTGAGGATAATAATGGCTTTTGCCTCATCGCCCTTCATTATCCAGCAACGAGCTGCTCCCAAATAAGGCAAGTAGTGGGCCGAATCTAGTCGCTCAGCTTTCTCAAAACAGGCAAGTGCCCCGTCACAATCGTCCGTTGCCTGTAACATCAGTGCCAGATTCATCAAGACAAGGGCATTGTCCGGAGCCAGCCGGCAGGCTTCTTTGCCCTCACGAATTGCTTCGTATAAATTTGCCTGACGCCACATCGAGTAGGACATAGCCGCATGGGCTAACCAATCTGCTTGCTCGCTCTTCCGTGGGAGCGTTTGGGGAGTTGAGGTCTCGTCAACTTTGCTTGGTCCAGTATGCTCTTTTGCAGCTGGTATTAAATTGGCCTCTGGACTAGTCGAGGCTGAGGCTGCGGCGAAAGAAATTAAATTAACCAAAAACCACAAATTGACCATCATAATGCAATGCGTCTTCGGGCTCATGGTCAAATAATCCTCTTCTTCACAGTTTTATCTAGCTTCGAAGCACCAATTTTAATCTACTCTCTCACTGAAAAGCTTACGGTTGTTTGCAAGTTTCTCGATTTAGAGTCGTCGGTTTTTCTCTCAATATGGAATGATTATATTCAGGTGTCTATTTGCGCTCGAATAATTAGATCAAATGATTTCGTCCGGAGGCTGAATGTCAAAATTAAAGCTGTTACTACTTGGTTCAGTGATGTCACTGATAACCAGTTCAGGGTCAATGGCCCTGGCTGCCGATGACTCTATGACCCCCGATTATATTATTGCTCAAGGGGCTTCCGTAGTAAGACCTGACTATTACACAACACCGTCCTCCCCGGGCGTTGGCTCTCCTGCCTCCGATACAAGCGGGAGGACTTCTGACACTACAGGCGGCGGTTCATTGGTTAGTGGAACTACGATTCCATCAACAGTGACACACTTGATTGTTTCGAACAAAACTGCCGCCGCCGTAACTATCGGCGTACAGGTTCAACTGCCCGGCCCGATTGTGCAGGATGGTTGCACCACCGCCATCAGCGACATGAAAATCATTGACGTAACTGCAGGAGGCTCTCCTGTGGCATTCACCACCTTTAGCTCGAGTCAGGGAACTTTCTCACTTGCTTCAATGCACCAATATGAGATTGTAAATACAAAGACCAATCCCTTCTCGACGCCAGCGAATCAACAACAGAACTGCCTTCAGGGTTTGATAGTGAGTTTTGGCCAGTGGAACTCTTGCCCTGCCCAGGGAACAGCTCCAGCCTTCCCCATTCCCTTCGTTGCTGGACCAGACATTCCTAACGGCAGCAATGGCGCCGAGCCCAGCCTAAACCTGCCCAGCACGATCAATGGTGTGGCTGTTGCAGGAACCGGCTCGACTGAAGTCGCCGACATCACTTGTGTCAATGGAGCCAACTCCATTCTAAAATTGACAATAACATCGCCTTCTTCAGCACCCCCTGGTGGTACTCAGGCCAATCCATGGCTCTATGACTCAATAGGTAGCATTGGCGCCGGTCAGACTTTCAGCACCACTAACTCATGGGTAAATGTGGCAGACAAGTGTGACGACAACTGCTACAAGATAGTAAACAATGTCAAGGTTGACCGTCCCGGTGTATTCCCTTACGGTTGTACACAGTGCAATGTGTTGCCAGACCCCAAACCACCATGTGGTCAGTTCTGTGCCGCACAAAATGGCTTAGCTTCCAACAATGGTTGCACATTTAACCGTGCTCCCCAGAGTGGCAATATTGCCACCGCAAGATTTGGCGGCACCGTAGAGTTTAGCTACCTATCAAAGGCAGTTCCACCTGCGTCGTGCCAAGGCCTTGGACAACCCTAAGCCACAAATCGAGGAAGCGCGATCTTGAGAAACGCAGTCTTTTACAAGAAAATTGCGTTTGCATGGTTTGCAGCCAGCTATCTGGTCTTAATGAACCAGATAGCTGGTTTTGCGGCGATCAAGGACATGAGCGAGTATCTTCCCGATGATTACTTGGGAAATGAGTTCAAATGGTCCATGGTCCTTTACTTACCTGATGTAAAAGATAGTTTGAATTACACTGGATCTACGCTTTATCCCCTCACCAAAGTGAGCGTAAGGTTCAATCAGTACCCATCGGTTGGCAATGTCCAGGCCAAAGCCTATGAGGAGTTCTGGTATCACAAGAAGGCAATAGTAGGAATGCGCCGCCTCAATCAAATTCGACTAGCCCCCGCTAGCGATGGCGCCATTATTCTTTGCCCGAGAAAAGAGAAAGAAAGCACTGACTGCGCCACAGCTATCACCAATGCATTAGTAAGAGTGATGCTCGATGTGCAATTCCGTGGCGCCATAACCAGCCTGGTAGTCGTGCCAGATGCGGATTTTCCAGCCATTGCTGGGGCGCTTGAAAAATATGGATTTTATAGCGAAGACAAACTGAGCCTCAAATTCAATGAGATAGCGCTCAGCCTGCGCCTGCGGGGCTATCCTCAAGGCATTGACAAGCTTTTATATCTTAAAAAATAACGGTCTCAGTCTGGCGGCAGAACATAACTGATGGGAAAACTCTGCTTCGACTGAAACTTTAGTGGCGAATTGCGGCCCAGCACAAACTGCAGAGCAAAGGGCGTTATCTCAACTTCGGTGGTAACACTTACTGAGCCCGTGACCAGACCGCCTGGATTGACGAGTTGGTCGTTTTCTGGATTGCGTCTGAGCTTTGGCTGACTTGTAATTTCGGCCTTGACGGGCGGAACCAAGCGAAAATGGGATACGAAACCACTGCTTCTGCTGTTCATTTGCTCAATGAGCAAGAGCGCTCGCGCCTGGGCATTGACAGGATTGCCAGAAGCAGATTTGCGGGCAGCATCGCGACAAACGGCATCATTGAGAGAGACCCCATAAATTAGAAGACCCAGATCTACAAGAATGATGACAACTAAAAATAATACGACACTCCCCACGGTGACTTCGACAAGGGAAGCACCCGAAGGACGTCTATAAGGCTTTTTTGCTCCGCTAGAAATGGTCATTCTGATTCTGATGTCGCACCACTACAGACGCCAGTCGCAACCGTACTAAGAGTGGCAAGGCTCGACTGTTTCTTTGCCGCATCGGCCATGTCAACATCCATACTAGTTGTGATCTGAATAGCGGCAGGAATCTCTTCTAAGGCCTCGTGAGTATCGACTCCGTTCACAAATACGCGACCAAAAGACTTGAATGCGTCGAAATTAGTGTTCCTCGGCGGAGAGCAGGTCTTTCCAACATAGGCAGGCAGTGAGCAAAATCGGTAGGCAAGATCATCATCGGGAACAGGTAGCTTGGCATTGATATCGCATTTGAAGAGTTTACTTGGAATGTCGACATATCCAAGGCGACGATCAAACTCATACAATTCAGGGATGGCGTCTAGCGATTCGATGTTCGAATCTACGTTTTTGATGCGTCCCAGATCAACTCTTACAACTTTGGGATGATTGGTTTGTATCGACATGAACCCCAGAACGCCTTTGTCTTCTCGCGTATTCTCATAGCCATGTACAGCTTCTAGAACTTCTTTGCGAATAACCGCAATTTGATTGACTCTCTCGTTTTCAACCAGGGCGTGACCAGTCCTAGCTTCATCGAGAAGCATATTCGATAATCTGGTGAAGCCCGATAGCTCTTGGCTAGAGCAGGCATTGACAGCCTGACGTGAAGTGAAGACAAGCTCCCGAGAGGCTTCTTCTAAGCGGTTGACCTGACCGACTCTGTCTCCCGGATTGATCTTGCTGGCTAAGGAAATGGCCAGGGCATCGAGGGCAAATTGCGCTCTAGTGCGCTCAAGCAGAACACGATTGAACATCAAGCCGGCCACTGCAATGGCTATAACAACACCGATGGCGAGGCTAACAAGAAAAATCATGTTTCCCTGTGCTTGGCGATTGCCTGTCATATTTTTTGCCATGTTAGTATAAAGCCCATGCCTACTTTCTCTAAAGTATATCACCGGCCCAACAGAGGGCACTTCGGTAGCTCTAAACGCTACCGCAGACGAACTCAGCTTGGCAGTCAGATATCAGAGTTCGGCGGCGCTATTATCATTTTGGTTGTTTTTGTTCTGATACCAATGCTTGACTTTGTCGTCGTGCCAATACGCTGGATGATGGCCCAGGAAATTGTCAATAATTATGCAAGAAAATTGGCTATGTGCGAGACTCTCAGTCAGTCCTACGCGACCATGGAAGCCGATCCTTCTTTGAAGGATCTATTACAAAATATCGGCGGCGTGCAAGTTAAGTTGATAGACATGCATGTCAGAATCAGCCGCTCTTCAACCATGAGCAGCCAGAGTGATGTTTATATTGTCAACCAGCCCCGTCGCATCCCGCCAGCCTGGCTACCAATTGCCGACAACCAGTCTCGCTTGTTTTCCCTGGAGTTGATTGTGCACTCGAATATGTCTCCGGCCATTCTGCTATCGGGCATTAATTGGCCTATTCCAGGAATAACAGCTCCTATCCCCATGCTGGTTACAGCCTCGCATGAGTGGGGCAATCTCGGACGCAATCCGCGCACTGGCAATTATTTCATCAACGAATAAGAGCTTAGACCGCTCACCACCAGCAGTATCACTTTTCGGTAAAGTAATTACAAGGGATAGAAAATTGGTGGTACCGAGATAAAGTAAGGAAAGGTAGCGTCTCTTAACTTAGCCATAGTTGATTTTTCGGCAACACTCTCATCTCTGACAATTTCAAATTTCTCATTGCGCTTATAGAGAGGCTTATTGCCTTCACCGACACCAAGCTTATCTGCTATTTCGCGCTTGTCGTACTCTTCCACATATTTACAAAGGCCAGGGGCGTCTTGCGCCAACTTAGCTCTCGATTCTGGGCTCTGGCGATAGCGCGCAATAGCTTCGGCGAAGTCGTCCTTTGGCGTATAGAAATAGTCTGAAGACGGCTTCACTAGTGCTTTTTCCATCATCTGAGAATTGCTTACCAGACCTTCTAAAGAATCTGGATGAACAAATTCGCCTTTGCTATTCACCTCAACCCAACCTTCAGGCTGCTTGCCATTTTCATCCTTTCTCTCATTCCAGATATAGAGTTTGTCATCCGTCGTCTTCTTTGCCCAGGTGCCGTTCCCCATTTGCTGCCAACCGTACTTAGTACGGTCGACCTGGCCAGATGTGTGATCACCAACGTGGCCAAATTCATGCAGAAAAGTATCCTCAACCGAATTGAGAATGCCCAGACGCTTCTCCTCGGCAGAACGTTGATCTGAGGTCACGGCTGCACCATTCTCAGGCATGCCATAGACTACTATGCGGTTGTTCCATTTACCTTGAGTTTGCATGGCTGGATCTCCCTCGCGCCAGTCACGTAAAAACAGTATGCGTTGCTCGAAATTGGTGCTGAGGCTAGAGCGTGATTTTTTCAAAGCCGAATCAAGAGCGTCTAGTTCATCAAGCCGAGGTTCTCTTGCTCTGTCTCCGTATTCAGGGCTGGTCTCTTGGGTATCAAATTTGACATTGTATTCCTTGACCAAAGCTTGTTTCTTCTCGTTAACTTTTTTAGTAAGGTCGCTATCAAGACTGTTCAAGCCCTCAGGCGAATTATCGTAAGTGCCCAGTGATACATCGGTGCCGCTAGTATTAGTCGTGCAATCCAACTTGCCATCGTTCATTTTCAGTTTGACACCAAATTTTTTACTTAAAGACTCGAGCCTTGCCTCTTCGTAATTGGACTTATCGGTTAGGTTGATGAGATCGCTTGTGTCATCGGGTGCCATTTTGGCTTCCGCAGAGGCAGAACCTCCTGAACCTGTAATCTTCAAATCAGGCAGGTGCTTGTTGAAACTACTGTGAAGATGATGGCTATCGTGATGAGAGCCCTTATATTTCATACTATGCTGCAGGCTCTGACTGAGCTGCTTTGCGTCATCATCAGAATCAGTGTGACGTTGATGCTCTTTGCTGTCACCCTTGTGATGAATTCTATCATTAGACATATTCAGCTACTCCGTGCAAGTTAGTGCCAGTTAGTAAGATTAAGCAGGTTCTGGGCTGCAGTTACACAGAGACTACTGCTAAGGTGCTAACGAGACGTTAACTGGCTAAAAAATTTACTGGAGTTCGGATACTCAAATGCTTTGCCATGTTT
>JAUPUU010000144.1 GCA_030917395.1 Cyanobacteriota bacterium erpe_2018_sw_21hr_WHONDRS-SW48-000092_B_bin.40 | reverse complement strand
GCTGCTGGCAATGAGAGAGATGTGATTACTCCTGACGACATTGCCCAAGCCCAGCGCTCATTTAAGACCCAGGCAGACCTGCAAATCTGCAATGCCGACCGTAGCGATTTGTCTACTCAACTTGGTGTGACAGGTAAAGAGCGCGATCAAGCTAAAGCTGACTTTGTTGACACCGTTAAGGAGCGCGATCAAGCTCAGCTTGAAGCGGCAAAACTAGCTAAACAACAGCAACTTGAAGCGGCAAGCCGTCGAGAAGAATTCATTAAAACAGCACAAGCGGCTGAGGCAGAAAAGTCTCAAATTACAGTACTTCCAGGAGAAGGATACTGGAGAGTGGCAAGCCGCGCTCTGAAAGCTGATGGTCATGCTCATAAAAATATCGAAGTTCAAGCACTGTCCAATGAAATACAGAAGCTCAACGGAGGAGCTGCCCTCGACAAAGGCGATCGCATAAGAGTGCGTTCAGAAGAAGACGAGCGCAAGGCTGTAGAAGCTCAATTGGCTAAGTACGATCAGCAAGAAGCTGCTCGCCAAGCCAAAGCAAAATCGCAGGCTGCTTAGTTGAAATATGAGTCGAGGAGGAGGTGGTGAAATGAGAAGTGTGTCTAAAAGTCGGGCAAGTCTAGTATTCTCGCTCTTAGCAATTGCTAGTTTCGGAGCCCCTGCCTGGGCGGAGGATATGCCCTTTGATGTTTCTACCCTGAGAATGAGTTTGTTATCTAACGGTGGCGCTAGGTCTCTACCAGTGGTATCAACAGGTTCTGTCGATATAAACATTGTTGATATGCCTTTCTTGCGCAGCAATGGCGGCCAGGGCGCTTTTCCTCAAGGTAGCTATGATGGCACTGGCAGCAACTCAAGTAATGGTGAAACTGGCTCTGGGAACTCCGGTATGCCGGCTCTGCCTCCGGGTTATGCTGGGGTGATGTGCCACGGAACTTTCGCTGGGGCTATTCCACCTGGTGGCAACATCGAAGATTTCTGGCGTGGTGCCTACGGTTTTGCCGGAGACGCTGCCCAGCAAGAGGCGATGATGAGAGAAGGCGAGTGGCTCCGTCAGAACGGTCAAATTTGAGGGCTGGGTGAACTTCTAGCTAGGTTCTTAGCTCTGGCTTTTGCTTACTGGAAGTGTGAGCCAGAAGACGCTGCCCCAGCCAGTCGCATTCTTTACGCCGATATCGCCGCCGTGAGCTTGCACAATCGCTTTGCATATGGCTAAGCCAAGCCCGGTACCTTGCTTCTCGGTGGCGGCATTGACATTGCCTTGTTTGAATTTTTCAAAAATTACTGCGGCTTTTTCAGCTGGCACTCCTGGGCCTTGATCCATAACAGCAATACGAACCATGTTTTTGTCTTTCTCGGCCACAACTTTTACTGCACCTTTTTCCGGTGAGTATTTTATGGCATTGTCGAGGAGGTTTTGAAATACATCAATTATGCGAATGCCATCGCAGTCAACTTGTAGATCGCAGCCTTCCATCTGAAAACTCAGCGCCTTTGCTTCAGCCTTGCTTTGCACCGCTACACTGGCCCGGCGAATTAAGTCAGCGACAGTTTCTTCGCCAAGATTCAATTCGATTGTGCCCGATTCTAGTTTGTCAATTTCAAGGAATGAGTTGATCAATTGCACAAGTCTGCCAATGGTGGCAGCACTCTGAGTAGCTCTATGTTTGCCTCTCTCAGTTAGCTCACCATAGGTATTCTTGCAAAACAGATCGAGGGTCAATTGCAGTGATGCCAGGGGCGCCCGCAGGTCATGGGTGGCCATGGCTGTCAGTTCTCGCTTCAACCGGGCCGTCTTGTTTATTTCAGTGACATCGTGTGCAACGCAAAAATATGACTTTTCTTCTTTGTCAAAAACTGCAGACCACATAATTTCTTTGAGGTCACCATCTTTTGTTTTCATGGTGAGTAGAAATGGTTTGTTTTCTTTCTTCTCTGCTATCTCTTTGAAGGTCGTCCGAATTTTCTGTTGGTCATCACTGCATATTGCAGCCAGTGGTTTTTCTAGTACTTCTTCAGGAAGATAACCAAGAATTGTGGTGATGGCCTTGTTGACTGTGGCCAGTTCGAAGTAAGTATCGATAGAGCAGATAATTTCAGAGGCATTTTCGGTTAAGGCCTTTTCTCTGCGTCTTAGATCGGTCAAGTGAAAGGCCATATTGTGAAAAATGCGGTCAAGCTGTGCGATTTCATCATTGCCCTTGAGCACCGGGGCAATTGGTTTGTCGTTAGCAAAGTCTATGGCGTTTTTGCTGATAATTTTGAGGCGATTGGCAATACTGCGGTTGAAGATGAGAACCAAAAGAATTGAAATGAATATGCTAACCACCACAGCCGCGGTTGATAGTCTTTGCACATCCCGTCTCAAACGCTCTTGCTCAGCGCGCTGCTCTTCGGCTTTCTTAACTTGAATTGCCGAGACCTTGTCGCCTTCTTCGTTGCATTCGATGACAATCGCCTGCAGCTTTTCTAAGCAGCGCATGAAAGCAAATTGGTCAGCTCTTCTTGCTGCTGCTTCCCCTTCATCAAGAGCGACATTGACTTTTTCAACGCTGGCATTGAACTGCCGCAAACTACTAGTGTCGAGATCCCCTCGGCTCATTAGCAAGGCCCTATCTTTTTTCAATTTTGCCAGGGATCTATGCATTCTATTGATTTGGCTAACATCGCGGTTGGCAACTGCTAGCCCGAGTGCCGCCGCTGCGTCGGGATATACCTTGGTCTGCAAGTTAACTATTTGTAGGACGCCGCGGGTTTGATTCTCCAGTTCATAGGCCTTGTCAAGCTGAGCCAGGCTTATGTTTGAGGCGGTGAGAAAGAGAACCTCAAAAAATAGAGGAACTAGTATGAGAACAAAGGCTTTGTGTGATAAATTGAGGCTTCGCACTGGTTTCCCGCAACGTAATTAGCTGTTCTGAACCCTCGAGAGTTATGGCCAAAATTCTTTTAATTGAAGACGAAGCCGATACTGCGGAGGCAATTACCGATGGCCTTGAGTTCGCAAATTATACCGTGGAGTGGGTTGACTCTGCCCCAGAGGGTTTGCAACGACTTTTTATCTATGACTACGACCTGGTCATTCTAGACTGGAACATCAAGGCCGACAGCGGCTTGGCTCTTTGCGCTGAGTATAGAGCCCGGGGCGGCGTCGTGCCAATTTTATTTGTCACAGCCCGCGATGCCATTCAAGATAGAGTGGCTGGTTTAGATACTGGAGCCGATGACTATCTGACCAAGCCTTTTTCTTTAGATGAATTGCTTGCGAGGGTTTCGGCTATCCTCCGGCGGCCTCGTTCGGCCAAAATATTTGACGTGCTTACTGTTGGTGACTTAAGCCTTGATCGCAAATGTGGCCTGGCAAAAATTGGTAGCAAAGAAATTACATTGCATGCCAAAGAGTTAGCTCTGCTCGAGTTCTTCATGCGTCATGAAAATCAGTTCTTCTCTGCTGAAGAGTTGCTCAATAGACTGTGGAGTTCAGAGTCTGATTCGACCGAGCAAGCTGTACGAAAGTGTGTCGGTCGGCTGCGCCAGAAGCTTGATGCTGAGCTGGCCCCGGGTTACATAGTTAATGTCAAAAATCTTGGCTACAAAGTCTCTAAGCCTGACCCTGCAGCTGTTAGCTCTGATGCCGGTAATTCAGATTGAGGCAACATAGATTAGCTCTTGCTATGTCAGGTTGTGTGTAGCAACCTTGTGGTCGCGGACAATTGCATTGACTTCAGGAGTTAGCTCGAGAAATGATTGCCCTTGAAAAGGTTAGAGAACTGGTGATTGAGCCTCTCAGCGAGAATCGTCCTGCTTATGTCGTATCGGCGAGTGGGCTTGTCAGGTTGGAGAATCGCATCTTTATTGTGGCTGACGACGAATTGCATCTTGCTGAGTTTGACTTAAGAAGCAGTCAGCCTGGTCGCTGGTTCAGGCTTCTCCCTGGTATGCTTCCGAGCGATTACAAAGACCGAAAGAAGCAGAAGGCCGACTTAGAAACAATAACGCGCATTCAACCAGACACCTACGCCGCTGGAGGTGCACTGCTGGTGATGCCCTCGATGTCACGTTCGAATCGCGTTACCGGAGCCATGCTCCAGTTAGAGAAGGGGCAGGTCCGTGCTGAATCTCCTATACCAATTGATTTTTCTGATATTCGTAATAGGCTCACAGAGTCAATTGATGGGCTGAACGTCGAAGGTATAGCTATTCAGAAGAAAGTGACAAAACTCTTTCATCGCGGTAGCAAGACTAAGGGGAAAAGCGTAGTTGTCGAACTCGATACTGAAGCTTTTTTGCGCGACTTGCACGATACTCATAGACCGAGTAGTACATGCATTTCTAAGTTGAGAGAGTATGACCTCGGCGATATTGAAGGAGTGGGGCTGTCTTTTACTGATGCAGTGCCAATGTCTGATGGGCGCATAGTATTTTTAGCCGCCGCCGAGGCCACCGATGATGAATATCAAGACGGCGCAAGTTTAGGTTCATCATTAGGAATTATGAAAGGGAACGGTGACATTGAGCGCATGGTTCGCATTGCTGGTCGCGAAAAGTTTGAAGGTATTTGCGCCGATTATTTGAGTTCTGGAATTAACTCCGGATTTAGTTCAGATGCCGTTGGGCACACTTTGGAGATTCTGCTTGTGTCCGATACCGACAACGAAAAGGTTCCTGCAAATCTCTACCGGGCATCTGTAAGTTTAAATTGAATAGATAAAGGCAATGCAAAATGATAGCAATAATTGGCGCCACTGGATTTACCGGTCGGCTCGTTGCCAGTGAACTGATAGAACGTAAGGCAGAATTTTTCATTGCCGGTAGAAACGAGCAGGCCTTGCGAACCATGTCGCAAAACCTTGGCGGCGTGCCTTTTCGTGTAATAGACGTGCAAGACCGCTCAACATTCAAAGCTTTGGATGGCTGCAAGATCATCATAAATTGCGCCGGACCATTCACTGATTTTGGCGAACCGATAGTTCAAGAAGCAATTGCGCGGCGCGTTCATTATCTTGATACCACTGGCGAGCAAGGCTTTATAAAACTGGTTTATGACAAATATCATGAACAGGCAAAGACTGCTGGAATAGTTTTGGTGCCAGCTTGTGCCTACGAATTTGCCATTGGTGATGCTATGGGGGCCCAGTTGTGCAGAGACTTTGCTCAATGCCAGTCAATTGAGTTTGTTTACAGCTTGGAAGAAATGAGCACCAGCCCCGGTACGCGCAAGAGTATCGTGCGGGCCTTTGCTGCTTCAGGTTTTTATTTGAGCAAGGGACAATTTGTTGAAGGCAGACCGGGTGCCCTATCAAGAAAGACGCGTATTGATGGGAAAGCTTTTTCGATCGTGTCATTTCCTGCCGGCGAGGCTCTGATGCTGCCCCGCCACACGAATGTGCAAGACGTGAATACCTACTTCACCGCTGGTGCCCCACCGATTCTGCTTCAAGTGTCAGCAGCTTTTGGTAACCTGCTAATGAAAGTGGCCGGTGACTTTATCGTCAAAAGAACTTCAGCCAAAGTGCCCTCCGTCGCTGAGCGGCAGAGCACCACATTTCTAATTCAAGCGAGCATAACAAGTGGTGCTTCATCCCCTAGCATCACGGTCAAGGGCAACGACCCATATTGGCTAACGGCGCTAATTATTTGTGGCGCTGTTGATCATTTGTTGGACAACCCACCAAGCCAGTTCGGTGCAATCACACCGGCGATGATAGGCGGAGCCAAGCTGATAAGAGAGTTGCTTGAGAAGTCAGGAGCTAAGTGGATCGCTAAGAGTTAACGTGTTAGCTTAGCCTTCGTCAGAGAAGCCGTTAGGCAGCTTGAGGCTGGGGTATCCGTTCATGGGAATAAGCCGACTGGTCTTCAGGCCTGCAGCATCGTTCAAGTAGCTATCTAGCAACTCGGCAAGCTCACCATCGGCAAAGTGTGTTTCAGGAGCGTTGCCTTTGCGCAAATCAACATTTAGCGGATTTTTCTCGCCAACGTGAGCTTTTATTTCACTTGTGGCGGCAGCCGTGGCCTTGAATGCCTGCGGCCTGCTAGTTCTTTGCTTTCCCATTTAACCTGTCAGTTCCCATTCACTAATTAATCTTGCATTGGACTACAGTACTATACTTGTATCTACTCTGGAGGATTCATGTCGAACACACCGGCATTGATGGTTCAGGGTTACTAGCCAGAATGGCACCACGTGCAAGATGCGGGTAAGGAAACATTTGCTCGTAAGTAATCGCTTTTCGACTCTAGTCTTTTCTTCTAATGATGAAAGAGCGTGCTCGAAGAAGGCACGCTCTTTCATCGTTTGTTTAATACG
>JAUPUU010000143.1 GCA_030917395.1 Cyanobacteriota bacterium erpe_2018_sw_21hr_WHONDRS-SW48-000092_B_bin.40 | reverse complement strand
GCTGTTGATGCGCTTTACAGCCTGGCCGATGCGGTGATGGTCTCAGTAATTTTCGAAGGCTGTGAAGGCAAAATTACCGCCGATCAAGAACGCTTGCAGCAAGCTATAACTAAGACCCTAGAAGGACTTCTGCGCCTCTGTGAGCCGGGTGACACAATCAATATCTCGGTGACGATGGTAATTACCAATCTCAAAAAGGCCTACACAATTGCTTTTAGCAGTGAAAAGCTAGCGCTTCAAAATACCCCTCTCGCCAAGCTCTTCGAGCCCTTCCAACCAATCGAGCTATCTTCTTCTTCTGGCAGCATTTCACTAGGCTTAAGACTACCTCTGGCCCAAGCGATTGTGCTTAGCCATGGAGGAACGTGTGGAGCTAGCCAACACAGTGGTGGGCTTTCCCTATGGCTGACTTTACCAGGCTAAGTTTCCTAGCAGCAGAGTGGCTGAACTAGATTGCTAACCGATTAACACGCTTCTCTGCAGCCATGCGCATATTTGCCTGAGCCATAGTGCTCAAGGCCACAATCGAAGTGGCGTCAGTGGGAGCAGTGGAGATTCCGAAATGGAACATAGGGCGCAGATGCCCCAGAGTTGGCAACAAAGTAGGAAGGCTTTGGTTAATACGATCAACCATTATGCAAGTCTGCGCCGAGTCTACATTAGGCAGTAAATAGGCAAAGCTTTGCTCGCCAAAATGGCCCAGGAGATCCGTTTCGCGCTTTGTATCTAGCAGTGCCTTTGTAATGACGTGAAGATCTTTTTGAGAGATGAGGTTATCAGTTGCATTCTCGGCGCTAATACAAAATGCTGCCAGGGTTAGTATCGAACCAAAACGATGAGCCCTGGCAAACTCATGGGAGAGCATAAATATAAAAGTCTCGTCGCTAAGAAGCTCGGTATCAGGATTGCTTAGTGCCTTCAAAGAGTTCTCTAAATGCGAAAACTCAAGATGTCGCATCTCGGGAACGCCAACCTTGAAAGTCTTAGAGCTCAGAGTTTTTGGTTCGCTCGTCCATAACTTGGGCTGATCGACAGGAGGTGTTTGTACTGTTGCTTGACTATGCTCGCTAACTTTTTTTTGCGGCTCAACCACCGGAGCTTCATCTTGTGTCAGGTCGGCACTACTGGTGTCAAATTCCTGCAGGCTTCGACCATCTGGGGCCAGCAATAAGCCCAATCGCAATAGTTCAGCCGCAGCTGCAACCCACTCACTACGCTTGAAGCCCATTCGCTCAGCCACATCAGCAAGATTGAGTGTGCCGTAAATATTGCCGTACATATCAAGCAAAGCCTGATGGTTAGTCAATGAACTCAAATTGACAATGGCTTCTAACTTACGCTTCGAAAGTTTTGCGGAGCGGATGAGAAAGGAACTCTCAGTTATAAAGTTTTCTTCTAAGAACTTGAGATTCGCAAGGAAAGCTTCTCCCTTAGTAACTAAGCCTTCCGCCGATTCTAAGATGTTAACTGATTCGGGCTGACGACCAAGTTCAAAGACCAACTGACCATCTGTCCAGGTGAAAAGATCGACTATTGTTTCTTCACCTTTCCCTAAAGGCGAAGTGGCGTTGACCGGTTTTCCTAAGCCGAACTGAACTTTGACATTGAAGGTGCCAGTGCCGATATACAAATGGCCTGTGGCCTCGTAATAGGCTGCGACTTTGAGCAAATAAGAGATTGGTTTTTCTCTTAAATTACCCTGCAACGCCTGCATCATAGCCTCCACATTGTCTGGAGTTCCCGATTCTGGCATTAGCTGAGAGGGGCGGTTGTCATACGACACAGGCATATTATCCGTAAAAAAGTCCGTAAAATTGGTCACTTAGAATAGCAAAATAGACAAGGCCACGCAGACTTTTTAGAGGCATCGTTGCAAGCATGAACCCTAACCAAATGGGCAGCTACAGAGATTTCGAGATACCAGGTATCTTGGCAATCGATGACAAGCACGAATTGACGAGACTTAAAATCACCACAAACACATGCAGCGCGGAGCTTTACCTACAAGGAGCTCACCTGACGCAGTGGCAACCACGGCAACACCAGCCAATTTTGTTTCTTAGTGAACGCTCCCCGTTCATTAAGGGAAAGGCTATTCGCGGTGGAATTCCTATAATTTTCCCCTGGTTTGGAGCGCGCACGGCAACCACTTGTGACCCTCGCAGCGATGGACCGGCCCACGGCTTTGCTCGCACCAGCGATTGGCAGTTAGTATCTAGCTCAATGAGCGGGGATCAACTGACCCTCTCACTGGCCTTAAATGACAACGAAGTATCTCAGGCGCTTGGCTTTGAGCAATTTCAAGTGATCTACACCATCACCATTGGCAGCGAGCTAGAACTACAGCTGACAGTCGAAAATCGCTCAGATAAACAACTCTGCTTCGCCGAAGCTTTGCATACATACTTTATGGTTGCTGATAGCGAACAAATCACCATAGATGGCCTGGCTGGTAACGAATACTATGACAAAACCGATAGCTTCAAGAAAAAGCGACAGGAAGAGACGATTCTCACCCTGCGCGGTGAGACAGATAGACCATACATCAACACAGAAGCCACAGTAGTCTTGCATGATCCGGTGATGAAGAGACGCATAAGCATTAGCAAAAGCCATTCCAACACCACTGTTATTTGGAATCCAGGGGCAGAGCTAACAGCGAAAATGGCCGATATGAGCGATGGCGCCTGGAAGCAAATGGTGTGCATTGAAACAGCTAACGCTTTGGAAAATGCCATAACCCTTAGCCCGGGAGCAGTACACACTATGACGGCTAAAATCGAAGTGGGATAGACCTTCACAGGTTAATGAGTGAAAAAAGGCGTAAGAAATTCAAGTTGAATTTCTTACGCCTTTCTCGCAGCGATTCGACAGATGGCTGCCAAATTCAACTGGTCTGTATAGTAGAAAAACAGAAAAAGACAAGCGTGAGAGTGGGCACTAGAGAGGAAACCAATTGGTTTCTCCTCCAGCACCCTTGCTCTCACGCTTGTACTTAGTGAAACACTTGGTGAGCCGAAGCTGCTTACCTGTTGCCCGTATTAGAGGCTAGGCAGCTTTACTTCAGGTCAGCCAGCTCAGCCACAACAGCGGTAACCGCCTTCAGCACTTCCACCATGTAAGGCAGATTGCAGTTTTTCACCCGGTCATTGACCGTGTGATAGTTGGGGTTGAAGCCATCGTCGGTGAACTCTTCGCTGACGAGCACGGCCTTGTAGCCATGGTCGAGGAAGCCGGCGTGGTCGGAACGGTCCTTCACCGCATTGTTGTGCGTGTCCACCGGCGTGAGGTTGATGCCGTAGCGCTTGATGGCACGGAAGAATCGCACAGTCAGCTCGTGAGAGCCGTTCTGGTCGATGTCATCGTGGATGTCCAGGCGGTTGCCAGGCTTGGCGCAGTAGCTGATCATGTCGATTTCGACCATGGCCACCACATCGGTTTTGGCCGCAGCGACCTTGTCGGAATAGGCATAGCTACCCCAGAGGCCCTGCTCCTCGCCTGTGAAGTGAATCAGACGAACAGTGAACGGCAGGTCGAGATCTTTCAGCGCCCGAGCAAGCTCGAGCATACCGGCAGTTCCCGAACCATCGTCGTCAGCACCCGGCGCCACCTTCTCGTTGCCCCACGGCGAACCAGCGGTGGAATCGAGGTGAGCACCGACGAAAACAACCCGCGAAGGATTGGTCTTGCCGGGCAGCTCGATCACCAGGTTGTTGAGCTTCTTGCCGCGCACAGTGTAGGGGTCACGAACGGTCTTGAGGCCCATGGCCGCATACTGTGCTTCGATGAAGCCCATGGCAATGTCCAGCTCTTTCGAGTGAGTATTGCGCGTCGCAAGAGTCGAAGTGACACCATTCACAGTCACAGGCAGTTCGCCAGTGAGCTTGAGCATGGTGTCTTTGATGCGGGCGATGTCGATGACCTTGAAGGCATTGACGATGCGAGCATCCGGCGCCGGCAGATTGCTGGTGTCGATCTTGGGCGTAGCAAAGTTGCGCGTGCGACGCACTTCCGCCGGATCGAACTTGCAGCCGCCCTTCCAGTTCTTGCCGTGGTGAACGGGGTGGAAGTCGGACTCGTCAGCAGCGAAACTGCCTTCGGGAGGGGTGTGGTCGTGCCCTTGGTCGTTGGTGTGGTCGTGAACCGCAGCAGGAGCAGGCTGAAGAATGGACACATCCGGGCCAGCATCGCTTTCGGGAGCGCTGATGATCGGAGTTTCCAGAGTTGTCTTCTCGACGGGAGGCAGGGCGCCGGTGGGTCGAGACTTGTTGCTCTTGCGAAGGGTGCGGACGATGAGAAAAACGACCGCTGCGGCAAGCAGCAGAGGGATGATGTTATGCATAGCAATCTCCTAGATTTGTGGCCTTAGGCCGGTTTAAGAAAGCAAAATGCTTCAAAGCGTTAACCAAAAGTAGTTAGCGCTAAGCAGATAGTTGGCTGGCAGAGACAGTTGATAGAAAAGTAGACGTGGACGCGACACCAAATACAGTGTCAAACGGTTATTGTTCTAAAGCTTGTAATGCTCGGGGAGAATTAAAAGTTTAGTTACTACCTCATGCGTACGCGGAAAAAATGGTCTAGGCATTAACTATATGAATAGCCATATATGCAATGCAAACTACCTGCGCTAACTAACGCCATGTTTTTGTTAACGAACACTAATGATCGCCATCTCCGCCACCGATAGAAACGTCAAGAGTGAAACAGGCAAACCTTTTCAGAATCTCATAAAAGTCTTGCAGCGCAAGCCACTCGCTGCGTTTACCGGTAACACAAGTGCGCTAACTTACTTAAACAGTTAACAAAGCCAGTACTTTGTGCCAGCTTGAAAAGTTTCCGGGTTAGGATCTGCGCATAGTAAAGAAACTTCGGATAGTAAAGTATCTGCGGATAGATCAAGTACAAGCATTCCCTTTTCATTCAGAGGAACCTCATGGCCATTAAGGAGTTCATCAAACATCACTACCGTCACTTCAACGCTGCCGTTGTCGTGGATGCTTCAGAAGCGTACATAGCGCATCTGGAGAGCGGTGGAAAAATGTTCATGACTATCGCTGGAGCCATGAGCACAGCTGAAATCGGCCTTTCTCTAGCCGAAATGATTCGTCAGGACAAAGTGCACGCAATTTGCTGCACTGGCGCCAACCTCGAAGAAGACATCTTTAACCTGGTCGCTCACAATCACTACGAAAGAGTGCCACACTATCGCCAGCTCACCCCCGCCGAAGAGCTAGAGCTACACAGCCGCGGCATGAACCGCGTTACCGACACCTGCATTCCTGAAGACGAAGCTATTCGCCGCATCGAAAACGAAGTGCTCGAACTCTGGCAAGAAGCAGACAAGACTGGTAAACGTTACTTCCCATATGAGTTCATGTATCAGTTGATCCGCTCCGGAAAAATCAACAAGCACTTCCAGATTGACCCTAAAGATTCTTGGATGCTAGCAGCATGCGAGAAGAACCTACCAATAATTACTCCCGGCTGGGAAGATTCAACCTTAGGCAACATCTTCGTCTCGCACGTTATTCGCAAAGACATCAAAAATATCGATACGGTCAAATCTGGTCTAGAAGCCATGGGCATGATGATCGATTGGTACAAAGAGAACAGCAAAGACGAATCCATCGGCTTCTTCCAAATTGCTGGCGGCATCGCCGGTGACTTCCCCATCTGTGTAGTGCCTCTGATTCAGCAAGACTTGCAAGAAGACTGCAAACTCTGGGGTTACTTCTGCCAAATCTCAGATAGCACAACTTCTTATGGCTCATATAGCGGCGCTGTTCCCAATGAAAAAATCACATGGGGCAAGCTGGGAGAAGAAACTCCAAGATTCGTTATTGAATCGGACGCCTCTATAGTCGCTCCGCTAATCTTCGCCTACGTACTCGGACAATAGGCCAGCAGTGACAATATGAGCGGTTCAGAAGACGGAGAACCAGTTCCGAAGCCAGAACCTAAACCAGAAAGTGCAGCACCTTCAGTTGATGCTGCACTTTCTGACACTGAGCGGGCTAGCGCTAAACGAGCCAAGTTAAACAGCATTCTCTCGCTGATTATTGCTGGCATCTGTGGCTACCTGGCTAGCATGCTCTGGATGCCAGGCAATTCGTACACTGGCGACACCTTGCGCCTTAGTGACAGCGAAAAAGTAATGAGCAAAAATCTACGTGACCACGTAGAGATGCTTGCCAGCACAATTGGCGAACGCAATATCAGGCACTATGACAATCTTGAGCGGGCCGCTCGCTATATCGAAGAATCTCTGAGCAAATCAGGTTATTCAAGCAAACCTCAAGTCTATGACGTCGAGGGCAAACAGTGCCGCAACATCGAGGTTGAGATCTTAGGGCAGAAGTATGCCAAAGAGATACTAGTAGTCGGCGCTCACTATGACTCTGCGCCAAACTGCCCGGGAGCCGACGACAATGGCTCTGGGGTAGCAGCAGTGCTCGAACTAGCGCGCCTTCTAAAGGGTCGTCAATTCGACAAGACCATTCGCCTGGTGCTCTTCCCCAACGAAGAGCCTCCCTACTTCCGGACAAAAACCATGGGCAGCTATCACTATGCCGAGGGGGCTCATGAGCGCCACGAAAATATCATCGGCATGCTGGCCTTAGAGACAATGGGCACTTATTCTAACGAACCAGGCAGTCAACATTACCCGGTTCGCGGCGGCACACTGTTTTATCCCAACAAGGGCAATTTCATTACTTTTGTCGCTAGTCAATCTTCCAGCGCCTTCAACCGTGAATGCATTGGAGCATTTAGGCGCCTCGTCGACTTTCCCTCTGAAGGTTTCTCCCTGCCCAATTTCATTCTCGGTGTGAATTATTCCGACGACTGGAGCTTCCAAAAGTTCGACTATCCAGCGGTAATGATTACAGATACGGCCCCCTATCGCATTGAGACCTACCATAAACCAAACGACCTGCCCAATAAACTCGACTACGACAACCTTACCCGAGTAGTGGCTGGCCTGAGCAGCATGATTGGCGCCGTCGCTGGCGAGCAAAAATAGGCTAAATCCATACCGAATAGCCATTTGCGGTCTTGAAAACCGTAAATACCGTGTTGTGGCAATTCTTCTTTTACCTAAAGATAGAAATGCCACAGATAGCCACCCCCGAGGCAAAATCGGCAGATGCCCTTCGAACGTCAGCCAAGCAATAACGATTCAGGCAAGACAGAAAGCCCCTCTCACTCAAACCTTTTGAGTGAATTTGGCAGCGGAGTTAGCCACAAGCTAGCGGCGCCGTTCAAAGGCGCCATTCAAATCGTCACAAACGAGAGCGACACTCCGGCGCAAAGGGCTGCCGAAGCTCTTGCATCACAATCGAAGGCTCATCTTGCCGGTGAATTTGTGGGCAGTGCCACTGTCTTCATTGCTGCCACAGCCATGCTCCGCCGTGCCCCTCTGCCCGGGAGCTTAGCGCCAATTCTTGCCGGCGGTCTAATTGGCGCAGTGGAACCCCTCAAGCAAGGCGAAAACAATCAAGACCGAATCGTTCACGGCCTCAACGGGGCCGCTGCCATCGCCATTATGGAAAACTTGCCCAAAGTGCTGAGCAAGACTGGTTTAGTTGCCACAGAGAAAAGTCTAAGCGCTGCTCTGATATCAGGCATGACCGTTGGAGCCGCCACAGAGCAAGCCACCAGCTTTATTCAAACCGGTCACGCCGCAGATCTTGACCGCACAGCAATTGCCGCCGCTGGATTCGGCCTAACCAATATGGCCTTCCACGGAGTCGGCCTGGCCATTAATAAAGGCGTAAGCAATTTCGGCGAGCGTTCTAAGTTTGCCGATAAGGCCACATTAACAGCCATAACCAAAGATCGCCAAACTATTGCAGAAGAGGGTGGAGCACGTGGCTGGCACTTAGTTTGCGGCAGTGGTGGCTCTAAGGCCGGACTGACCAGCACCGGCGTCATCTTGGCCTGCCGCGCCGCCGAACTGAAGCTCGACACCATTGGCGGTGTCAGCGGCGGCGCCATACCAGCAGCCATGGCTGCAGCCGAATTGCCTTCTCACAAACTAATTGACTTAGCCAAGGCAACTGATTTTTCAGGACTCCTCGACAAGAAAAAGTTACTGACACCTTTCATCAAAGAGCGCAAACCGATTGATCTTCTGCAAGATGGCATGTACGGTTCAAGTAAACTAGGCGAACTGACTGACGCCCACGTTAAGGAATGGCCCACGAAATTCTGGACAATGGCTGTTGGCGATCACAGCGAAATGATGTTCACAAAAAACGGCGTGATGGAGTATACCCGAGAAGGTAGCAGAAACTTGGTCTCAAACAAGCCAGCCCAACTCGGAGATGCTGTGCGAGCCAGCTGCGCTATTCCTGGTGTGCTTGAATCTGTTACCCTCGTCGGTCGCAGACTTTTCGACGGCGCCCTCGGTAAATTCGGCAAATGCCCTACAGCAATGGTCACTTCCCACTATGGAGTACCAAGCGAAAACATCATCGCCAGCCTGCCAGTTGGCGCTATGTCAACCCTAAACAAAAGTCTCTATCTCTTTGCAAAATACTTGAGTGGCAACCTCGAGAAAGAGCACCGTGGCGTTATGGAAACAGCTGGCATTGTCATTCGTCCAGAGGTCAACAGCTTCCACTCAATGAAGTTCTTGCTTAATGCCAATCAAAAAGATGAGGCTATCCTGGCGGGATATAGAAGCGCCATCGAACAATTTGCCAAAGCAAAACTAATATCTGGTGACAAACTAAAAGCTGCTAGCGCGGCGGGCGAATCAATGTCGGCCCTTGAAGCCTATTTCAAACCGGTGCCTGTCAGTCCATTCATCAACAACCCCCATTTGCTCAGGCTAACTGCCAGACCAGGCCTATCTAATGCGAACTTGGCCCTAGAAGCGAAACAGTAAGGCATAGTAAGAACTAGAGCAGCGAATCACGGGCAAGAGCCAGAAGAAGAAGAAGAAGAAGAAAAAAAGAAGAAGCAATGACAAGACCCGATCGAGTATCACTAAAACTATTGCTGACACTGGCTCTCGGCAGTGCCACATTCTATCCAGCTCTGGCGGCAGAAATTGCAGTTATACCGGGTAGCGCCGCTCAAACACAATCAAAAATGGTCTGTAGCCGAATCAAGTGGCATACGTCGTTGGAAGAAGCAAAACAAAAAGCGAGGAGCGAAAACAAATTAATAGTCTGGATTCATATGCTAGGTAACATCGATGGCTTCACGTGAAGTGCCGGCAATAGCATGAGAGCCGTGTCGCTTTCACAAGAACCAGCCTTTTCCACATTGCGCAATCATTTTGTTTGCGGCTACAAAAATATCATGCAAGAAGGCTACGCTGGAGATTCCGGCGTTCATCCGATTGACGGCAACGCCGTAAACACCACAAACGGAGCCGGTCCACACAACCTGCAAACCTTCGTCATGACAGCGGATGGCACGGTTTTGCACTGCTTGCCTGGGTTTTGGAGTTCTGCTGATCTTGCCGCAGAATTAGAAGTGGCAGAAAAGCTCAGCTACATATGGGAAGACAAAGCCATCTCATCCGCACACAAAGCCGACTTGTTCAAGCGCATCCACTTAGAACACCTCAAAAATCACTCAGCAGAACTAGTGGCTCGCAGTCATCTACAGGGTTTTGACGCTCAGCACATCTACAAAAATAGCAAAGAGCTATCTGACTGTATTAGCGACAAAGAGGCCATTAGGGCCGTCGAAGACGCACACAAGCTGCCCTACGACGCCTTTAAAACCACCGACAAAATTATGCATGAGCGCATGGCCACTAGGCCCTTTCAAAATTACGATGCTTTCGATACTGGCACTTACACAAGCTATGGCTGCAACCACTATGACAAAGGCGAAAACGAGATGGAAGGGGGGCCACCCACTCTGGCACTCAAAGGCAAAAGTCTGCGCAGCGTCAGTAAACCGACAGTAATGGCTGCGGCCCCTCAAATCAGTCCGGCTGCACCTCCGTCTGGCCGAAAAGAGAAAGCGAAAGAGAAAGAAACAGAGCCGCAGTTGTTTGTGGCTCTTGCTAAGCAAGGATTATGGCCAGAGGCCTTCCGCTGCGCTGACAAATACATAAAAACGCAATTCACACAGCCCGGCGGCTACGAAATGCGCAGTCTTGCGGCACTCCAGCTCGGCTGGTATCAACAAGCATATGACGATGCATCTAGAGCTTTGTGGCTCGGTTCCAAGCACTCCTCGGCCTATCTACTAAGAGCTAAGGCAGCAAATAAGCTTAAACAATTAGTGCACCTGAATACCAAGAGCATTTGAAAATTTTTCTGTATCAGTGGCATCCATATTCTGACCGCCGATACCAAGTCGTTTTAGATTCTTCATTCTCTTTAGAGACTGGAGACACTCACGACTAAGCAAGGATGGGTTTGCTTGCAGCTCCTTTAAGTGAGCCAATGAGCTAATTTCTGCCATAGACTGGTTTGTCATCTCTGTATCATTGACACGAAGATGTCTGAGGTTTGAACAAGTGGCAATAGCTTTGAAATCTGCAACACTGAGTACTCCACGCTCGAGCGTTAGCTCAGTCAAGTTCTTGGAAGGTGCCAACACTGCCAGAAGTGCAGACCCTTCTCTAACCGGCGAGTAGGTAAGGCGCTTGAGCTTTCTAAGTCGACTCAAAGTAGCCAATTCACTGCCACGGATTTGAGTATTTACGAGCTCAAGCACCTTGAGTTCATACAGCAATTCAAGCATAGGCAGACACGCTCCATCAAGATTGCTAGACACTGGAGCGATGGACAAGTACTTCAAGTTAACCAGCCTGACTATGTGTGGCAGGGCACTTTTGCCTAAGGATTCATGGGCATCGAAAACTAAGCCAGAAAGGTCACTTGAGCCAAAACCATCAAGAAGAGCTGGATTAGACATTGTTGCTGCACTGCAGCGAAGAGTAAGTTCACCTTGAGCAGGCAACAGCACAACATCTTGAGCTGGAATCGATTGTGCTTGGCCCTCGAACTCGAAACTGCCAATATCGTTGCCTGGCCCGAAATCAAACTTGCGCTTGGGCACACCTTTGTCATCAACGATACCGCCGAAATAAGGTTTCACTTTAACAATTGTAGAAACGCTATTTGCGGTTTCAGATGTAGTTTCAGCGCTAGAGGCAGGTTTAGAGCCAGGTAAAGTCTCAGCTCCAGGCTTAGATTCAGGCGCAGTGTCAGCTCCAGATTCAGGATTAGAGTTAGGCATTGTCTCGGGCTTAACTCCAGCACCATTTAGGCTTTCCACCTTAGCTCCGATTTTCACTGCTGCTACTGCTTCGGGTGAAGAAGAAGAAGAAGAAGAAGAAGAACTACTAGTAGCTGTTTTGGCATCGGACGAAGTCTTGTTGGTCTCTAGCCTCAACCAGTACGCCAAAGTACCCAATGCGGCGAGCAGCACAGCTGCAGCCAGGCAAATCTTGAGAACCATCTGAATCGAAAGCTTAGCCCCGGCAGCAGAACCTTGCTCGAAGCCACTGTTCAGTGCAGAATCTGGTGAAGCACCTCTCGTTCTCTGCATATACTCGAGATCGACAACTACTTCTTCCAGGTTCTGATAGCGGTCCATAGGAGCTTTCTCCAGCATGGTAGCAATCATTTCTTCCATGGCCTCAGGAAAGTACTTGCCGCCAGTGGCTTTGCTTAGACTTGGTGGCATCTGGCTTTGATGCATCATCATAGTTTGAATAG
>JAUPUU010000142.1 GCA_030917395.1 Cyanobacteriota bacterium erpe_2018_sw_21hr_WHONDRS-SW48-000092_B_bin.40 | reverse complement strand
TGCGAGTTCAGGTCCGAGTCCGTCTCCAAATCCTAATCCGAGTCCTAATCCAAGGCCCGAGCGCGTATTTGGTCCACCACCAGAAGACGACGACTGAAGCTATTTTGCAGAAGTTTCTAACTCAGTAAGGTTGATGCAACTAGCTGCAAGTCAGCGTTCTTCAAAGCTTTGACACGAGGCTTAACGACTCGTGAGTAGTATTCGCGTTCTGTTTTTGTTAGGGTGCCGTGTTCCAACACCTTAAATAGAATCTGCTTTTGTTTCTCTGTAAATAGGATGGATAGCGCTGTTTGGAATTGTTTTTCGCGTTCGCTATCTAGTTTCTTTGTCATAGAAACTTGGGTAGTTACAAGTTGAGACACAACATAATTTTTGAAAGTGTTCTCTAGCCGTTGAGGAGCAACAGAAATACCTGCGCCAATGCTCATTGATTCTTGGCTTTCCATGCGCGTTTTGATGTTTTCCAGCAAACCCGGTTCTCTTTTCTTTAGATAATCTCGTAGCAGTTTTTGCTCTGCTTGGCTATCGGGAACCCAAAAAAGGAATATGCATGTAATTGCTGCCAGCATTCGAAATCTTCGTTGCAGCGAATTCTCAAGATGTTGTTCGATTTCTTCAAGGGCTGGTAGACTATTTTTTAGCAACATATGGGTGAGCACCACCGGTACTCCTTCTAGTATCCGGCCTTCCTTTGACTGAAGCATGGAAAGCATTATTTCCGCTGGCTTCGTCTCGCTCTTATGGATAAGCGGATAGCCGAAGCGTTCAAGATCGTGTAGAAGTAATTCTCTATTTATGGATTCCATCCTTCTATCATCCTTTTGAGTCCGTCTGTTTTATAGCCATTCTCGCCTAAGAAAGTTACAAAGTTTGTTAGGTTTGTTTTGCACTTTGACGGCTGAATGTTGTAACCGGCAGTGTCTATGTAGCGGGTTACAAGTTGGTCTAGAGCTATGTTCTCCGATTGGATCATCAGCAGGCTATCTTCTTCGTCAACCATGGTGCCTCGAAAAATTTTCGAGATCACCAGATCATCAGGATTAATGCAAGCAAGTGAGGGGTGCGAATATGTTTTGATTAGTCGGTGTTTGCCCGGACTATTTACCGGATCTAGGAGATCGGTAGTAAATATAGTCTGACCTCGGAACAGATCAAATATCCATGGTTGATCGGGATGTCGATAGCCGTTTCCCGTTGCCTGCGAATAGCCGAGCTTCTTCAGCATTGACACTAAGGTCGTAAAATGGCTGGGGTCTGGCACTAAGAAATCAACATCCTTTGTGCTTTCCTTGTGACCGTAGATCGTTAAGGCTGTGCCACCACATGCAGCGACAAAGACTCGTTGTTTGAGATTGTTGTCCCAAACATCCAGGGTGTCGAATAGATCTTTTTGAGTGAGGCGGAACTGCATATTTTGCAAGAAAATGTACTGATATTGTATTTAATCGTACAATCTCTGCGGTGACTCGTCAAGCGTCTTGCTGGTTTTTGCTCATGATATTGTATGTTTTCGTGCAATAATAGGCATTTTCGATATGGAGTCTGGTATAACTGGTGCAGATTTACCTTGCTCAAGAGTGGTGTTATTTTGAATTTTGCTCTGCAACACAGTAAAAGGCTTGCCGGTCCGAAGGAAATTAATCGTGGCAAATTGCCCGATCAGCGGCGGCCGGACAAGCTTTATCCGGCTTAGTTCTTCGAATTCTCATTTGTCTCAGACTTCGGATGTTCAATTGGTTTGAAATTGCGAATAGCAATTTCTTGTTTCTCTTTAGCCAAGCACGCTTTAGTCAATCGTTCTACTCTGGCTTCTACGAAAGCCGTATCTTCCCTTTTGCACAATTCAGGATGTAAATCAGAAAAAGCTAAATAGGCTCGTAAGGCTTTTTCTAATGATATTTCGGGGCCAATTAACGGGTCAGATCTCTCCACTGTTTCGCCGGTGTTTATATCTAGTGCAAACATCAGTTTCAGCAGACGTCCCATGTTCTTGTCTTTTTCGTCCATAGATTCGTCATTGTCTGGTGCTAAAAGTTCGACAAGTTCATTGAATTTCGCTGCGGCTTTGTCTAGCTGTCCCATCTCCGCATAGGTTCTCCCCAGTGCAGCCGCAAGAGAAATAACTGCTACACCTTCGACTCCGTCAACCTTAGAGGCATAAGCCGCCTTGGTATCGTGTGTAATTACATACCAGGGCTGATGGTAGTGATCCTTCATCAACTGAGCGTATGTTGTTTCGGCGTCTTCGACTTTCTTGTCCTTGCAACTAAGCAGTGCAAGAGCAATCTTGCATCTTTCTGATATTTTCAGGTAGAGCAAATTGGTGTAGATATCGCGCAGATCAAAGCCAAATTTAAACTCATGTTTGGCGCCTTGCATTATGGCAATACTGGCTTGGTAATTCTTTTTAGCCAAAGCCTCGCGCCCTGTAATTTTGGCAAAGCGAGCAATTAAGGCTTGCGCATACGCTCTGTCTTCAATCTGCTTACTGGCATCTACCATCGCCTGGTACTGCTCGACACAAGACCAGCACTCTTTTGCCGTTGCTGGATTAGTAAGTGTATTGGTCAACTCAGGAGCCATAGCCATGAAGTTGGTACCAAGTAAGTCGTTCTTTGTCTTTGCATCCGCCAGTGCGCGCTTGATTGTCTCGATTTTCACAAGCGGCGCTTCTGGCGATTTAGGCTGCGTGCCGTTATTGGCCGGAGGTGCGCTATCGATTGGTTTGGCTTTAGCCTTGGTCTGAATAAGTTCCTTCTTCTCTACCTTTGTCTGCTGGGCAAGAGAAGGAAGACTTAGTCCTAGAATTAGTATGAGAGAAGCAGGCAAGACTGATTCGAAATAGTGCCAGCGCTTCTGAAATAACAAGAAAACACCATCGCTTCGTACTAAGGCTGAAAGGGCAATGATACACGAATCAGGAGCCGCGCAGGTTTATTGCCATCCGTTGAGATAGTTTCCAGAACCGTCCTTTGTTCCGCTATCGCACATCAGGAGCAATGATTCGCTCTTTCTGTGCCTTGCTTTGCTCCATTGTTAGGCGCCCTTTTGAGCAGACCATTCGGTCTGGACCACAGTAGGCCAGGCGGTTATATTCGGGTGGAATGATCCATTCGCCTTTGCGATTGACCAGGCCATACATATCATCTTGGGTGCGCACCAAGGCCCGGTCGTCTGCCACTGTCACCGGTATCACTTCACTGGGCAGTTTCCCTTTCTTTGCAATGTCAATAAATATGACTGGAGCCGCTGCCGAAATTGGCAGATTGTAAAAACTATTGAACGACTTAGGCCCGTCAGCGCTTTGGTATCGGCTGCTGAATGTGCCTGGTAGGTGAAATGTGGGCTGCGAGAGACTGTTGGCTCGCTTGTCATAGATGCAATAACCGCGACCCGCTGTAAAAAACACTAACATGCCGTTGACGAAGTTTCCATCATTCGACATCACGCCTTTCGGCAAGGTGGCAAATTTATGCCCCTGGTAATCTAGTAACTTTAAGGCCGCAGGCAAGGCCATTGGATTACCGAGAACGATGTTTGGAAATACTTTTTCCTGATAGGTGCGGTCATCATCCTGACCAGGCAGCCCTACCCATGTGTCTTCACCGACATACGTTAGGCGGTGAAAATTACCAGTCGTTAGGGGCGTGCCGATAGAGTTGTTTAACCCCGCTCCCTCAGGGCCATTGGTGGCCATGGCATCAGGGTAGAGGCTAACACCTAGTGCTTGCGTAGGCGGCCATTCGCGTAAGGGGTCATGACCGGCGGGCAGATCACTCGGCAATTCACGGCCAACGCTGTTGAGGAGCTTCCAGTGGTCATTTTTTCCAATGCTGTTTAGAAAGGTTGGGGGCCAAAAGTACTTTGCCGTTGACGGGTTTAGTTCTTTAACCCAGAAGCAGTTCGACTTTTTTAAATAAACAATTTCGTCGTAAAGAGGCGCCACAATCCATTCGCCTTTGCCGTTGATGACGCCGAGTGAGAGCGGGTCGTTCCTTACATCTTTGGGCGCGACTGTGGGGGAGTAGTAAGTGCTAACAGCGCTAGCGGCTAGCGTGACCAGTAGCGCCAGCCCAAGCCCGACTGCGATTTTCTTGTTGTTGGCACCGGCGGGGGTATTCAAACTACTTTTCCTTTTGCTTTCATAACTCTGGAGAAATAGTTTCTCAAGTGGTGGCATAATAACACAAGCCTGCGATAGAGTTTAGCTATCTAGATGAGTTTTACCACTGTCTAGAGTTGTGTTAGATACTCGCTCCACATCGTTGTTCTATTCGTGCTCGCAGTCCATTCCGCCATCGCATTCGTGGACAGCAAATCTATCGGCGAAATTGGGAATTTCACCGCTGCGAATTTGAGCTATACCTCTATCGAGAGCGCCGCATTCGCAATCACTGGACCAGAACTTTTTGCATGCTTCCAAATATGCCACTACACTTTCAATTTCGCCAACGGCAAACAATTCTTCAGCTAGCTTCATCTCTGGTCCAAATGAATTCAGTTGCGGTGATCCGGTTGTCTCTCCTGCTAGCACTAAGTGCTTTTTGGCGGCTGCAATATCGCCCTTTTTGAGGGCAATTCTGCCTAGAATGGAATTGGCATTGTGAATGGCATTTCCGTCGTTCCAGTCTTTTCCAAAAGTAAAAGCCAATGATAAGGATTTGAGTGCAGCCTCTGATGCCTCCTCTAAATTACCTGCTTTAAAAGCAAGTTCGGCCAAATCATCAAGCATGTAGTATTGTCGATTTTGTTCCGGTTCTTTTCTTAATGCTTCCCTCATAGCGTTGACAGCATCCAGAGCTCGTTCTGGCCCTCTGTGGCCCAACAGCCATGCAAGGTCGCGTGACCAGTCAGATGTCGTGGGCTCTAGCGTGATGGCGCGCTGATAAAGTTTTTCGGCTAGGTCTTCATCGTCTTGACTGAAGTACGCAGCAGCACACCCGATTACCCTCAGGTTGTTATTGTCGGCCTCAATCTGAGTTAGCCAGTGTCGCTTCAGTTCTTCATACTGGGCTTGGTCGATTTCGCTGCCGGTGCATCCCCAGTTTTCGATCACCCCACAATCGGGCATGTTATCGATCAACCAAATCGTCATGGCGTAAAGCTCTTTTGCTGCAACGTTATCGTCATACTGCTTGCCTGAATAGTAGCCCAGAAGCTGGAAGCGTGCTTCGTAATCGGAAGGATTTTCTAGCAGCCTAGTTTCGAGAGATTTGATATCAATCATAGGCGCACTGAAGCCTTTCAGCACAAGCGATTCGTATTTATGCCGATCATTATGTTTGCTCACTTAAATCACCAAGAGCCTGTTTACAGATTATACGCTTCCCTGGCTGTCTGCTCATGCTAGGGCTTGCTCTTTTGTCGTCATCTGCTTTTTGGAGGCAGGGGAAAGTATGTCGGGGACTTTATTGAAGGAAGTTGAGTGCCTGTTCGAGGGTTTTGCCGTTACACTCACTTAGCCCTATGCTATCAACCTCAAATAGCTTTGCGCGAAAACCCTCTTTGACAAATCCGTCATGGTAGATATTCAAGACGTTACCTCTTCTAAAATCGTCTTTTCCCGTGATGAAGGCAAATTTCACTTTTTTGCGGGCTTCAGCGACTTCAGCAGCAGAGGCATCACACAAGCCGTAATCGTCACCAGCTTTCTCTTTTGTGGTCGGATAGCGTTTTTGTACTTTGCGATAGAACTCACAGCCACAGCTTTGAATGATGCCGCGGAAAACATCGTATTGATTGAACCCTAAGTCGCTTGCAAGTCGCGCACCTCCTAGTGTTCCAGCCGCATAAACACGGCTTTTGTCGATATTGTATTTGCGCATCATTTCTAAAGCGCCGAGCACAGCTAAACCTGCACGTTGGTAAGAACCACAGTGGTTGCCAGCATTTTGAGGACAGACAAACAACAAGTGGTGCTTGGCTAGTACTTCGGCCCAGCCCTCTGGAATTGCTGTAGCAACATCGTAGCAATCTATGTAGACTATCAGGCCAAATTGTTGGTTTCGATTGATGTTTTTTGGAACATGGATGAAGTATTTGGCTTTGCGTGGATCGATATCGTAAATGACATAAGCGCTGCGATGCTTTGGTAGAGTAACAGGCGTGTTGAAAGTAAGTACCTTTTCAACAGTAGTTCGTTTAATGGCGGCCTCGCAGCCGTATTTTGCTGCTTCCTGATAATATTTGTCGCCTAATTTTAGATCAACTTTACCCGCCAGGCCCTTCTCATAAATTCTCCCAAGTTCGTAGTTGGCAGTTGGATTATCTTCACGCAGCTCCACGCTCTTCTTAAAAAGGCGGATAGCTTCGGAAATGTTTTTAGGTACTCCGTTTGTGCCATATGCATAGTCTTGACCGAGGTTCGTGCAAGCCATCCAGCAGCCGTTCTTGACAGCTTGCTTGCGAAGACTCATGGCCAAATCTTTGCTAGCTGTGCAGCCTTTCCCGTACAGGTAGATAAGAGAAAGGTTGTTGCATGCGTGCGGATTTCCTGCTGTTGCTGATTTGGCGTACCAGATGCGAGACTGATTCCAATCTTGCTTTACGCCCCATCCATATTCGTATGCAAGGCCAACGTTGTACTGACAGGAAGCACGATCCTGAGAATCGGCCTTGTCTTGGCTCGCACCCTTCATGTTTAATTCAAACCACTTCTGTTGATTCTTTGGAACACCATCGCCTTGAAAATACATGTCGGCGAGCTCGTTTAAGGAGTTAACATAATCGCGGGCTGCTGCTTTTTCAAGCCACTCCTTTGCCGCTACTAGGTCTGTCTTGACGTTTTCGCCTGTGCGGTACTCGTGTCCCAACCGGTTTTCGGCCTCTAAAACAGACTGCTGTGCAAGTGCTTTCAATAAGCTAATGCCGCCGGCGCAATCTTTCTCTCCACCTACTCCTCTCATTTTATAGTCAGCCAATCGCAGCTGGCATTCGGCGTCCCCTTGATCGCTTCCTCTTTGCGCCCAGAAACGTGCAAGCTTGTAGTTTGTTGGAATTTTTCCACCGTAGTAGTATCTATCAGCAAGTCTGAACTGGGCTTCTGCCAGCCCAGCCTCAGCCGCTCTCTGCAAAAGACTTGTTGATTGGATTGAGTCTGCTTTGATTCCTAAACCGTTCCAGAGGAGCTTGGATTTGCCGTACCAACCAAGTGGCGAATCCTTAGCGCATAACTGCTCATAGATTGCCAGGGCTTCGACATAATTGGTCTTGCACCCTTGGCCTTCACGTTGCATATAGGCTAATCCGAACGGACCATAATCGCAGCCCAAAACTGATGCTTGAGAAAAAAGAGAGTGTGCTTTTTTGAGATCTTTCGAGCAGGCAAGCCCGTTGATGTACATTACGCCTAGACTACACATGGCAGGGCCGTATTTCTTTGCCGCAAGTTCTTGCCAGATTTCAAATGCCTTTTTACGATCTTGGGCCACGATGCGCCCGTTATAGTACAAACTGCCGAGTTCGTCTAAGCATTGCATATCGCCTTCCGCGCCAGATTTCTCAAGCTGATGTACGTATTCATCGTAGTGGCCGGAGAGCAAGAGCTCTCTTGTTGATTTGTATATTTCGCTTTGTGGAGGATATGTAGGAGCGGTGGATTTGACACTAGATATTGCGCTTCTGAACGTTGCTGTAGAGGTATTGGGTGTGGCGCTAGTGCTCTGAGCAACCGCAGGCGAATTTGATAAAAGGACCAAAAGCAAAAGGAGACCACTTGCTTCTGTTTTCGAAGTTCGCATGTGCTTTTTAACCTTCTTCAAGTTTATTCGTACTGGGTTTTCATAAATCTAAGCTTCACGTCCTGGTACAAGCTTAGCTGAATCGAGCAATATTTGAGCCCCGATGCTTCTTGTCTGGTTCTGTTTCTTTCCCGCTATCTGTCCACGGCACAGCTCAAATCTCAGAGAGCTGAGGCATTATTTCTCCCCTCCTAATTATCTTCGCTGGCCCGTATAACTTGCTAATGTAGGATGAGAGGGTAAAACTATGACAGTTTTGCAGAGCCAAGCACAAGGGGCGCTCGCTGAATTTACTAGCCGAAAGAGCCGCTCTTATCTCGCTTGTCGCAACAGCAGTGGCAGCGCCATTACTGAGTTTGGCCCAGCACTCGGCATCCTTCTAATTTGCTTCTTCTTCCCTTTGCTCAATATGCTTGTTCTCGGTGTCTCCTACTGCCTCTGTATGGTTCTCAATTACAATCAGGTGCATGAGGCTTCATTGCTACCAATGAATGATGCTGCAAGTTTGAATGGCCCTGTTTGCAAAGATATTACTGATCGCTGGCTCAATGGCATGGGTAAGTTTGTGAAAACAGAAGGCTATCCCCAGACAGTCATTAGCTATCGCGATGGCCATACCACAAACAACGTTACCGACCGCATTGCCATGGTACAAACAACTGTTAAGTGTCAGCCGACCTTGAGCATTCCGCTTTTTGGTGCTAGCGTGCCTGGCTTGAATGCTCCTATGGCTTTTTCTGTTTCCAGTGAGAGTACTATGGAAAATCCTGACAATGCACCGGTTGGAAATGGCGGTCAAAATCAAAGTGCTAAAGTTGTTTCTTCCGGTAATGCCGTGGGCAAAGGCAACGACAACGGCCAAAATCAGTCATTGTCTGGTGGTGGCTGGGATCTCAATGATTTGAGAATCTCTGTTCGTCGACCTGGTCTACTCCGGTCAGGAGGTCAGTAGGCATGAGCGGGGAGAGAATGAAAAAACAGACTGGCGTTAATGGCATCAACCTGCCGAAACCTAGAGTTGGCAATAGTTATACCAAGCGTAAGGCTAGCGGCAGCGCTATTACTGAGTTTGGCCCAGCTCTAGGCATCCTTCTCATTTGCTTCTTCTTTCCTTTGCTCAATATGCTTGTTCTAGGGGTCTCCTACTGCCTCTGTATGGTTCTTAATTACAATCAGGTGCATGAGGCTTCATTGCTACCGATGAGTGATGCTACAAGTTTGAATGGCCCTGTTTGCAAAGATATTACTGATCGCTGGCTCGATGGCATGGGCAAGTTTGTGAAAACGGAGGGTTATCCCCAGACAGTTATTAGCTATCGTGATGGCCACACCACAAACAACGTTACTGACCGCATCGCCATGGTGCAAACAACTGTTATGTGTCAGCCGACCTTGAGCATTCCACTTTTCGGTGCTAGCGTTCCGGGTTTGAATGCCCCTATGGCTTTTTCCGTTTCCAGTGAGAGCACCATGGAAAATCCTGACAATGCGCCTGTTGGTAATAGTGGTCAGAGTCAGAATGCCAAAGTTGTTTCATCTGGTGGTAGTTCGTCGGGTAACCAACTTGCCGCACCGCTTGAGAGAGGTGGCTGGGATCATAATGATTTGAGAGTGTCTGTTCGTCGACCTGGTCTACTTC
>JAUPUU010000016.1 GCA_030917395.1 Cyanobacteriota bacterium erpe_2018_sw_21hr_WHONDRS-SW48-000092_B_bin.40 | reverse complement strand
AGTATGCCGCACCCTTGGGATTGAGCTTGGTATCACTTATAAACATAGCCAGATGGCTGATTAAGTCGCAAACATGCAGCTCTGTGCCTATGCTCAAACCCTTGGCTTTTTCCATGGGAACGACCTGTTCCGCCATTCTTAAGGCAGTGAGCCAATATTGTCTGGCCTTAGCTAACTCGTTTCTACTGTAGTAGTACATGCCGCCTTGGTCATACTGCACCCAGAGCGGCACTCCACTGCGAGAAGCCGCTTCCCCACTGCCTGGCGCTACCGCTGCAGCGGCATTGGTGGCTCTAGCTTTGCGTTTTTTGGCGGCCGATTCGGCAGCAGGAACAGAAGCAAAAGCTGTCGCAGCAAACATCGAGAGCAATACTAGGCTTTTAAATTTGACTGACATTCAGTGCTCCCGTTTGAGGACCTCGATACATATTTAAGCACTTCTCAAAAATTTGATCAGGAGAAAGCTCGGTTAGACATTCTCTATTATGGCAAACCTTGTGATAATTGCACGGCCGACAGGGCAAAGCACTAGCGAAAACAGCAGCATTCCTTTCACCATAGGGCCGCCAACGCACAGGATCAGTCGGTCCAAAAATAGCAATAGTAGGCACCTGAGCCGCGGCACAAAGATGAGCCGGGCCAGAATCAACACATACGGCTAGGCTCATCTGACTATAAAGAGCCATACTCTCCCGCAAGCTAAGACGTCCAGCAAAGTTGAGAGCAACCGACTGAAGGCCACTTAGGGTTGCTAACTCCTGATAAAGTGCAACATCTTGCTGATCACCAGAAAACACCGGAACGAGATCAAGCTCTTGATAGAGCCGCTTGATTAGAGCAGCCCAACTAGCTAGTGGATAGAGCTTGTCAGGATGAGCAGCAGCAGCATGAATTAGAACCATCTTCTTACCAGCGGCTTGAAGCGGCGCCAGCAAACCCAAATCGTGGACTTTGGCCAACTCGGCTTCACTCACCCACGATTCAAGGGCGCGCTGCTCTGGCGGAACAACAATATCAACGGCCTCTAGCACTGAAATAAGTGAATCAACTTCGTGGATATCCTCACGCCAAGGCACTTTGTCCGTGAGAAGCAAGTTGCGCATTATTTGGCCAGAACCTTTCATGGCGTAGCCGACCCGCCGCCTTGCCCCAGTAAGGAAAGCCAGTAAAGAACTTGAAAAAGAACGCTTGAGCACAAAAACCAGATCGTACTTAGGCTTACGTAACTGCCAAACATAAGAGGAAAACGAACGTGTCTTTCCCGCACCACTATCATATTTATGAAAACGCGTTGTGTCGTAGACAATTTGCGAGTCAATGTAGGGACAGCCGTCAAGCACTTCGCCACTCTTGGGGCCAGTTAGCACATCAATGCGAGCACTAGGATAAGCGGCTCGTAAGTTACGCAAAAATGGCACGGTCAAAATGGTATCGCCAATGAAGCGATAACGAATCACTAATATAGTCTTAGCTGTAGGCTTCTTCTCAATCATGCTTGCTACATTTGGCTTTCAACATCGGGTCTAACAAGAAGGTCGGTGCAGCTGATATCCACTGGCATTTGAGCACCACAGCCCAAGTTTTTGCAGCCATAGTTGGAGACAGTGTCATACGCACCAGGTCTTTTTCAGTAGTTACTAAAAGATCAGCGCCACTGTCAATGAAGTCAGCTTCTATTTCACTCATTTGTGCAGGGCTAAACCAATGATGATCGCTAAACTGGCGCTGGCGCACCGGCACTACGCCTAACTCTGCCAGGACCTTAGCAAAGCCCTCAGGGCGAGCTATGGCACATAAAGAATAGACCTTCTTTCCAGCCAATTCACTCAGCTTCAGAGGCTGGGCCAGCTGACCGGCCTGAGCATAACCAGTAAGGTAAGCTGGGGCAAAGCGACAACTATAAACATTGGCTTTTGGAGCCAACTGCGAGAGTTGGGCACTGAGCCTATCTACTTCGATTTGTTCTTCGCCTTCTGGCACCTTGGTAATGACAATATCACTGGCTCGATTAAGCCCACTAAGAGGCTCGCGCAGACGACCAGAGGGCACAAGCATAGCTTTATCTGGTTTATCGTTGTAGTCCCATAAAACGACGTCAAAGTCACGCCGGAGCTTGATGTGTTGGAAACCATCATCAAGAATAATTACTTGAACGCCAAATTGCCTCACAGCTAGCTGGGCTGATTCTAAGCGAGAGCTACAAACAATAACGACTGCCTCTGGCACCGCTTGGGCAATCAAATAAGGCTCGTCACCAGCCTCTTCCACCGAAACGAGAGGAGAACCACTGCCATCGGCTACCACCTGCAAACCTTTTGACTTACGGCCATAGCCCCGCGACAAAATCGCCACCTTCAATCCGGCAGACGAAAGCCGCTCTGCCAAGTCAATAGTCAGGGGGGTTTTGCCAGTGCCACCAACAGTGATATTACCAATACTTATCACGGGCACAGCAGCAGATCTGCGACTAGCAAGTCCGGCTGAATAAGTGATGAGGCGGGCATAGGCCCCGAGACCATAGCAGTAAGAAATTGGCCGGAGCACATCAGCTAATAGTCTATTGTTGTTTGCTTTCACTACTCTAACCTTTGCTTAGCTTTGTCGGCACTGGTGCAGGAACAGTAGTTTCTTTAAGATTGTCGGCGAGCATATCCATGGCCTTGTTGAGAGCCCCCTGGCTGGCATTGAGCAAGTCTCTTCCAGCAGCACCGGCACGAAGGCGGGCATTGCTATCGGCAAAAAGCCGCAAGAGATTATCGACCACTTCGTCACTGCTAGCACATAAAGAAAGAGCATGGCAGGCCACCAGTGCCTTAGCCACATCTTTAGTCTTCTCCACTCGTGGACCCACAACAACTGGAACACCGTAGGCATAGGGTTCCATAATATTATGACCGCCGACAGGCGCAATTGTGCCACCAACAAATGCAATATTTGCCATACTGTAAAAGTCAAAAAGCTTGCCAATCACATCAAGCAAATAAACCTCTCTGCCACTATCAGTGAAACACTCAGAACGCGAATGCCGCCGAACGGTGTAACCGGCCTGGTCAACCATGGCAGCCACGTGATCGAAGCGCTCTGGATGACGAGGCACCAAAACTAAGCGCACCTTGTCGGCTAATTCACCACCATTGGTATCAAGCATGCGTCCGTAGGCTTTGAGCATGGCAGTCTCTTCCCCCTCATGGGTAGAGCCTGCCACTAGAACAAACCGGTCTAGGGGTAAATTGACCTGCTGCCGCAACTGATCAATTTGTTCGGCTGCAATTGGCTTAAGACCATCAAATTTCAGATTACCCAGGACTCTAATATTTACTTTGGCACCGCCCACTTCACTATAGCGCTGGGCCTCTTCAGGAGACTGTACCCCAATTTCAGTAAAAGCCTGAAGCACTGGGGCGAAAATTCGTCGATGGCGCCGATAAGACTGAAAGGAACGGGGCGACATGCGACCGTTTACGACCACGAGCTTTATGCCAAGCCTCTTGCATTGATAGCTAAAACCTGGCCAAATCTCAGTCTCGGCAATGACCACCAGCCTTGGTTTTAGCAGCTTTAAGTAGGTACAGGCAGCGCTAGGTAGGTCAAAAGGGAAATAAAATACAGAAGCAATCTTTTCCAAACCTTCTCGGCCTAATTTTTCTTGGGCAAGCTGCTGCCCCGTGTAAGTAGTGGTTGAGACCACAATTGGCAGATGGGGATACTTAGCTTGAAAAGTCTTTATCAGCGGCAGTACAGCATTAAATTCGCCCACAGAAACGGCGTGAAACCAGACACAACCGCAAAGTTTAGCTTGATTCGCTCGTAATTCTTTGCTGACAAAACCGAGTTTCTGCCACAAACCAGCCCGGGCCTTCTTCTTGAAGAGAAGAAATGGACCAGCAACAAAGAGAACAAGGCTAAAGCAGAAATAGTAGAGGAATATCATTTGTGAAAAGAACGGGAAAGCACAAAATTAGCAAGATTGCCATATGTCAAAATGGTATCTAATAGCAGCCAGAGAAGAAAGAGAACTAGTTTAATTTAGTCATTAGTCCAACAATGACTTAAATCATATCGAGAGCGTCTACATCCACAGCCACTGACACTTGCGGGCCAAAGCGTCGCACACGCATATAGTCGGTGATCATCTGTTGAACAGCCGGCCCACCTTTATTCTTGATGATTAAGTGATAACGAAAGCGCCCTTTAATTCGCTCAATAACGCATGGCACAGGACCAAGCAACTTAACATCACTCTCGGGCACATCATCTTCAAGTAGCCGGCTAATCTCTTCTGCAAGTAAGTCACTAACTGACTCTACCAACAATTGATCTTCGCCGCTGACAACAATTCGAATCAGTTGACTAAATGGCGGATATTCAAAATCTCTACGATTCTCTAGCTCTGGGCCAAAGAAACTGTGATAGTCATGCTTACTGGCCAGGCGCAGGGCCTCCAGCTCAGGGGCATAAGTTTGCAAAATAACCTCACCCACTCGCTCGCCTCTTCCAGCCCGTCCAGCCACCTGGGTGAGAAGCTGGAAGCCACGCTCAGTTGAGCGATAATCAGGCAAGTTGAAGGCAGCGTCGGCAGTGAGAACTCCCACCAGAGTAACGCGCTCAATATCAAGGCCTTTTGCCACCATCTGAGTGCCAATCAAAATATCGGCCTCACCTTGAGAAAATTGATTCAAGACTTTCTCATAGGCACCCTTTTTCGACGCCACATCTGAATCTAGGCGAACGACACGAGCATCAGGATGACGCTTGTGCACCTCCTGCTCAACTTTCTGCGTACCAAGCCCAGACTCTTTTAGAAAGGGACTGCTGCAGCTCGGACACTCTTCTTTCAGAGACGATCTAAAACCGCAATGATGGCAGGCCAGGTGGCCCTGAAGAGGTTGACTATCCAGCCTCTCCCGCTCGCTCTCACTACCTTCACCATTTAGTAAGCGCAGCCGCCGGTGCAGAGTCAAAGTGACACTGCAATTTTTGCACTTAACCACATGACCACAAAGCTGACAAAAGACATGATTGGCAAATCCACGGCGATTGATCAACAAAACCACCTGCTCTTGCTGGGCGAGACGCTGATCAATAGCCCGACTTAGCTGCGGTGAAAAAATCGCCTTCTTCCCATCGGCAAATTCTTTGCGCATATCAACAAGAGTTACTTTGGGCATAGCCTGGAGAAACACACGATTGGGCATAGCCAAAATGCGATTACTTTGCTGCGCCCGCTGATAAGAAACAATGTCGGGAGTGGCACTGCCAAATAGCACAAGGGCGCCAGTGCGCCTAGCTTTTTCAATAGCTACGTCGCGGGCATTATAACGAGGACTTGGCGAAGACTGCTTATAAGAACCGTCGTGTTCTTCGTCTAAGATAATTACACCAAGATCGGGAAGATGAGCAAGAATAGCCGATCTAGCACCTAAGAGTACTCGCACTTCTCCGCTACGCAAGCGCCGCCAAGTATCATAGCGCTCACCAGCACTGATGGCACTGTGCCAGACAGCCACAAGACCGCCAAACCGAGATTTTAAGCGGCCGGAGAGCTGCGGAGTAAGACTAATTTCGGGCACAAGAAAGAGCGCCGAGCGACCGAGCTTGAGGGCTTCAGTAATCAATCGCAAGTAGACTTCGGTCTTGCCAGAACCAGTGACACCGTGCAAAAGCCAGGGCTCAACAGCTTGCTTGAGAGAGGCTTGCGGGCTCAAACTTAACCTTTGTGTCAGGTCATCTTTAAGTACCTGAAAAACCTGAGACTGCTCAGCTGTGAGTGGCAAACTATTGTCTTTTGCCGCTCGATCAATGAAGGCCTGCGGTAAGCTCGCCAGTGAGTCGCGCTGCACTTCTTCGCTGTGGGCAACAATTAGACCGGCGCCTATCAATTTATCAACTGTGGCCCGACTAACCTTAGCCTCCTCGGCTAAAAGAGTTATAGAAACAGCCTTCCCTTCTGCCTCTAGGGCAAGAATGGCGGCAATTACAGCTTTCTGTTTGACAGTTTTAGCAAGTTCACTGGCACCATCTACTGACTTGAGAAAAGTAGCAGTTTTGGCCGTTGTCGAGCCCTCTTCTTCAACTTCAGTACACAAGCACTGAGCCTTGACCAGCTCGCGCAGGGTCCGCTGAAATTGCACGACATCAAGCTTAGGACGAGCTTTTCGACCAATCTGCTCAAAGCGTTGACGTAAAATATTTAAGTTCAGCGCCCCTTTTGCTGAATCTCGCAAGAGGGTGACAATCAGCTTGGCAGCTTCATCTAACTGTACTTCTGCAGGGTTAGAAGTGAGCCTAACAACTCTTTTTAGTTTGGTAGTTAGGCAAGCCGGTATAGCTGCAGCAATCACTTCTTGCAGTGAGGCACAATATTGTTTGCCAATGTAGCCAAGAAAATCAATATATTCTTGATCGAATAAAGGCTCAGGCTCTAGAACTTCTTGAATTTCCTTAATGGCATAGTCGGCTTCAAAATGAGAGAGCAAATCAATAACATAACCAGGAACTAGCTGCCTTGGTCCAAAAGGAACAATCACTTGGGCTCCGACAAAAACGCTACCAAGCAACGCTTCCGGCACCTTATAAGTGAATAGCCTATCCTTCAAGCCCTGAATCTGTACGTCGAGGATGACACTAACAAAAAGTGCCTTCTCCGAAGATGTTGAAATTTCAGACTGAACAGTCATGGCACCGATCTTACAAGCATTCAGCATAATGCAGTGGCCGCGTTAAAAATAACGCGATAGCCAAAGCATAAGCAAAGCAGCACTTTAGTATAGACAGCAATTCGAATAGTCGGAAAGCACTATTTTGCCTCAAAAACTGAGACTAGGCTCCGATTACATACTTCTTCCAATTATATTCAGAAGCACCGGCATGCTTTGAAATCTCAAAAACCACGTGCGACATTGGCCGGCGCGGGGTGGTATTTAGTGGCATCCCGGCCTCTTTAGGAGTGCGGTCACCTTTTTTGACGTTACAGCGCAGACAGGCTGCAGCAACGTTGTCCCAGCTATCCAAGCCGCCCCGCGAGCGCGGAATAATATGATCGATAGTGAGATCATGCCTCTTATCGCCACAATATTGGCAAATGTAATTGTCTCGGTGCAGTATGTTGCGGCGCGACAAGCTGATTTCTTTGTAGGGAATCTTGACGTACGAACGCAGGCGAATAACAGTAGGCAAGGGCAAATCGGTATAGATTTCTTTGCCATTGTTCTCGATTTGTTCTGCTTTACCCTTCATCAACAAGACAACAGCGCGGCGCCAGGTGCAGATATTGAGCGGTTCGTAGGATGCGTTTAGCACTAATACTTTCGACACTTTACCCTCACTCGGCTACTTAAATTTTGCTAGCAGCAGGTTAGCAAAAGTTTACGTTGTATTATTATAACTAGTTATTAGTAAAGAGTCCACAAATAGGTATATATGGGCCTTTCTTCGGCCAGAACGGCAGCGCCGGGGAGCGTAGAGGGCTCAGCCAAAATCACCACAAAGCCAGATGGTGATTGCTTTCCGCCCTCCGCACCGGCAGAAAGTTGGCCTATCGGGCAATTCTTAAGCAAACCGTTAAGGTTCTCTAGAGATTCGAGCCAGTGCATGTCTAAGGGTGATACCTTGGAGTTCTGATAGAGCGGGCGGTCCTACGGAAGGCCGTCGCCAATTTCGCTTGGTGTTTGCCACAGCAGAACCTCTACCAGGTTTTCAGTTCCGCCATACCTTCTGGCCTACCCATTAACTAAGGAGCAATTACCCTTGCCAGTAGCATCGATGAGACAACTTTTGGAAGCAGGCGTTCACTTCGGCCACCAGACCCGCCGCTGGAATCCCAAGATGAGACCTTACATCTATGGTGAAAGAAACGGCATCTACATTATCGACCTTGAGCAAACCACTCGCGCTCTCGATAAAGCCTGTGAATACATCAGAAAATGCGCTTCCGAAAAGAAAAACATTATTTTCGTCGGCACAAAAAAACAAGCTTCTGAAATCGTTGAAGAAGAAGCAAAACGTTGCGGCGCCCACTACGTCAACCGTCGTTGGTTAGGCGGCATGCTCACCAACTTCGAAACAATTAGACTGCGTATCAACCGTCTAAAAGAGTTGGAAGAAATGCGCGATAACGGCGATCTCTTCCGTCGCGGTAAGAAAGAACAGTCAGTTCTTAACCGTGAACTGCTGAAACTGGAAAAATCACTTGGTGGTATCAAAACCATGCGTGGTAAGCCAGATGTACTCTTCATTATCGACCAGAAACGTGAATTTATTGCTGTTAACGAAGCCAAGAAAATCGGCATCGCCACAGTAGGAATTATCGACACCAACTGCGATCCAGATGGCATCGACTATGTAATTCCAGGCAATGATGACTCCATTCGCTCAATCAAGCTCATTGTCGGCAAAATCGCTGACTCTATTCTTGACGGCAAGCAAGGCGCTGGCGTTCAAGTTGAACTTCCAGCCGAAAAGACTGACTGGAAAGAGCATGGCGCTCCTGAAGCTGCCGCCGAAGTTGCTAGCGAGACTGAGCCTCAAATGGCTGTTGTTGGCGCTGGCGAAGAAGCTCCGGCTGAAGCTGCTAGCGAAGGCTAATTTTAGAGCGATTTAAATTCACGATTTCCACTTTCATATGAGGATAGGAGATGAGTACAGTGGTTGAAGTATCCGCATCCATGGTCAAAGACTTGCGCGAAAAGTCTGGCGCAGCAATGATGGATTGCAAAAAAGCCCTAGTAGAAGCTCTTGGCGATTTCGACAAAGCCTTCGAACTTCTCAGACAAAAAGGTGCCGCCTCCGCTAGCAAAAAAGCCAGCCGGGCTACATCTGAAGGTCTCGTAGTTGGTCAAGTCAGTGCCGATGGCAAAGTAGCCTCGCTGGTTGAAATCAATTGCGAAACAGACTTCGTTGCCAGAAATGACCAATTCGTTGCCCTCGGCAAACAAATTGCCGAATTAGCTGGTAGCAAAAAGCCTGCTGATGTAGAAGCCCTCATGGCTTTGACTCTTGACGGCAAAACTGTTCAAGAAGCTGTAACTGAAACAATCGCTAAAATTGGTGAAAACATTTCAGTCAAGCGCCTAGCAGTCTTCGATTTGTCTAAGCCTCAGGGCACAACCGGTCTTTACATCCACACCTTGGGTGGCAAGATGGGCGCCATAGTTGAGATTGAGACCGATAAAGCAGTGGCTAACCAAGCCGACTTGCAAGCCGTCGCTCGCGAATTGGCTATGCATGTTGTTTCAGCCAAGCCTACATTCTTGACCCGTGACGATATTTCAGCAGAAGTTATCGAAAACGAACGCAGAATTGAATTGGGCAAAGCCGATCTTGCTGATAAGAAGCCTGAGATGAAAGAAAAAATCGTCACTGGCCGTGTTGACAAGCTCTTGGCTGAGCGCGTTCTCAGTGAGCAACCTTTCGTCAAAGACCCCCAGCAGTCAGTTGCCAAATACCTGGCAGCTAAAGGCAAAGAAATGGGTGTTGAGGCTAAAGTTGTGCGCTATGCCTTGTTCATCCTCGGTGACAATGGCGATGCTACAGAAGAGACTGAAGCTTCCGCTTAAACCAATGCCATGTAGATAGATAGACAGCCGTGATCGCGTTATGATCTGGCTGTCTTCTCTTTTGAAGACTATATGTCTTCTTAATTGAACGCTTTTGCAAAGGAATCACCAAATGGCCATTCACTATAAAAGGATTCTACTCAAGCTCAGCGGCGAGGCTCTTATGGGCACTCAAGGCTTTGGCATCGATCAAGCGGAAATTAACCGCATAGCCAACGAGATACAGATCGCATATAACCTCGGCGTACAAATTGCAGTGGTTGTTGGCGGCGGAAATATTTTCAGAGGAGTTCAAGGGGCTGGGTGGGGAATGGATAAAGCGGCCGCCGATCACGTCGGCATGCTGGCTACCATCATGAACTGCCTAATTCTTGGTGAGGTTCTCAACAAAAAAGGTATCGACATTCGCGTGCAAACGGCAATTGCGATGCCCACAGTAGCCGAACCATTCATTCGTCTACGGGCAATCCGTCACCTGCAAAAAAATCGCATCGTCATTCTTGGCGGTGGCACAGGCAATCCTCACGTCACCACCGATACAGCAGCTGCCCTGAGAGCCGCTGAACTGAAAGCCGATGCAGTTTTGATGGCCAAGAATGGAGTCGACGGTGTCTACGACGATGACCCAAGAACCAATCCCAAAGCAAAAAAACTAGACCACATATCGTTTGACGAAATGCTCAGACAAGGTCTCAAAGTAATGGATCCAGCGGCAGTATCACTCTGTCAGCAAAACAATATTCCAATCTTAGTTTTCGATTTTGCTAAAGATGGCAGCATTGAACGCATTGTCAAAGGCCAAGAAGTTGGAACTATCGTAGGTAACGCAGTTCGAGTTTAAGCATAGGGTTTAAGGTAAGGATAGATAGATTCATGAGCACAACCACAGAAGTCTTACAGAACGCAGAAGAGCGCATGAAAAAAGCGCTAGTGAGCTTGCACAAAGAATTGCAAACCGTGAGAACCGGCCGCGCCAATCCTCAAATGCTCGACCGTATCGAAGCTGACTACTACGGCACCATGACTCCTCTCAAAGGTCTTGCCAATATCTCCACTAGCGATGGTCGTTCGCTCACAATTCAGCCTTATGACAAAGGCAGTTTGAAGGCAATCGAACAAGCCATTCACAAATCAGATCTTGGTCTTACACCAAACTCTGATGGCAATGTCATTCGCATTGGCATTCCTCAAATGACTGAAGACCGCCGCAAAGAAATGAGCAAAATGGTCAAAAAAATCGGCGAAGAATCAAGAGTAGCAGTGCGCAATATTCGTCGCGACAGTGACCAAGATTTGAAGAAAATGAAGGGTGCCCAGATTTCTGAAGACGAAATCAAAGGTAAAGAAGCTGACCTACAAAAGCTTACGGACAAATACGTCAAAGATATCGACAAGTACATCCACGACAAAGAAGCGGAGCTGATGGAAGTCTAAAGCGAACTGTCAAAAGCAAGCTTAACTGGGATTGGATTTGGAGGAAGTAAAATGTGCGGAATCGTTGGCTATCTTGGCCCTTTACATGCAGCACCTGTTTTGCTCAACGAGCTAAAATGCCTTGAATACAGAGGTTACGACTCTGCCGGAGTAGCCGTGATTGAAAACGGTCGTCTTTGCGTACTCAAAGCAGCTGGCAAACTCTCCAACTTAGAAGCGCTGCTAGAAAGCAAACGCCCATCGGCCACCGTTGGCATTGGTCATACTCGCTGGGCCACCCACGGCATACCAAACGACCAAAACGCTCACCCACATACCGATGCCACTGGCACCATTGCTGTTGTGCACAATGGCATCATCGAGAACTATGAGGAGTTGCAAAACGAACTCAAAGGGCTTGGTTATCATTTCAACTCAGATACCGATACAGAAGTGGTAGCACACCTGGTATCACACGAATACGCCAAAGACAAAGACTTACTGAAAGCCATTACCCGCTCAGTTAAACGCCTGGTCGGTATTTTTGCTCTGGGCGTAGTCAGCCAAGAACACCCTGATCGCATCTACGCTATCAATCACCACTACTCACTTTCGGTTGGCCTGGGCAACGACGAGAACTTCCTCGCTTCCGATTCAATGGCTGTGCGCCAGTACACCAATCGTGTAATTAAACTTGAACAAAGCGAAATTGCTGAAATCACAGCAGCAAAAGTACGTCTCTTCACTTTTGATGGTGTTGAAGTAAAACGCAGCCCAATTGCTCTTGATACAAGCCCTTATGTCATCGACAAGTGCGGTTACAAGCATTTCTTGCTCAAAGAAATACACGAGCAACCGTTAGTGCTGCGCCAAACCCTATCAAAATATCTTCGTCATCCTAATCACCCCATCGACCTCAATATCGACCACCTGACACCATCAGGCAGTGCCTCTGCCAACTACGGTGTGCACCTCACCGATGAAGAAATCAAAGGTCTTACCCGCATCAATATTTTTGCTTGCGGTACCGCCTTCCACGCTTCGATGGTCGGTAAATTGTTGATTGAAGAACTAGTAGGCATTCCTGTTGATGTTGATATTGCTTCTGAGGTTCGTGGTCGCAAGTTACTCTGTAACGAATCAACTCTCGCTATTGCTGTAAGCCAATCAGGCGAAACAGCCGATACTCTGGCAGCTCTTTCCGCTGCTAAGCAAAAAGGAGCTTACACACTCGGTATAACCAATCGTGCCGATTCGCACTTGGCCCAGCTGACCCAAAACCTGATCGTCACCGAATGTGGCATCGAAGTATCAGTGGCAGCCACCAAAACCTATTTGGCTCAACTGGCCTGCTTCTACTTACTGGCCATCTACTTAGGTGAGCGCCGAGGTACTCTCAGCCCTGAAAGAGCTAAAGACCTCAAGATCAAGCTCAACTTGGTGCCGGCGATGATTGAACAAATTCTCGCTCGTGAAGAAGAAATTCGCGAAACTTCAGTCAAATACGCAGAAGCTCACGATGTTGTTTTCATTGGCCGCGGACTGAACTACCCCACAGCATTAGAAGGCGCCCTCAAACTAAAAGAATTGAGTTATATTCACGCTTCCGGTTACGCTGCTGGCGAACTAAAGCACGGACCAATTGCTGTACTCGATCAAAACGTGCCGGTGATCACAGTACTAGTACCTGGTCTAGTCTATGAAAAGACTTTGTCTAATGCTCAAGAAGCTAGAGCACGCAAAGCTAAAATGATTGCCGTAGCTGTGGATGGCGACGAGCAAGCACAAAAGACCTTCGACTCAGTCTTGACAGTGCCACCAGTAGATGAGCTTTTCTCACCAATGACCACTGTAGTACCACTACAGTTGCTCTCTTACTTTATTTCTGACTACCTCGGCAAAGACGTTGATCAGCCTCGCAATTTGGCGAAGTCAGTCACTGTTGAATAGAGAAGACCTGAGCCAAAATTGCCAAACATCAAAATTACAATCATAGGCGGCGGCTTCAGCGGCGCCATGACTGCATATCACCTGCTCCGGCAAGACAAAGTTGCTTGCTCAATCACTATTGTCGAGCCCGCTCTTAGCGATAGAGGGGCAGGTCTGGGGCTAGCCTACAGCACTACCTGCGGCGAGCATCTCCTCAACGTTAGTGCCGCAGGTATGAGCGCCTTAGCAAATCAACCGGACCACTTTCTCAACTATGCCAGAGCGAAAGACCCGGCCGTTAAGGCCGAAGACTTTCTACCGCGCATGTTTTTTGGTCAGTATGTCCAAGAGCTGCTCAACACTGCCATCGCCGACAATTCTTCCAGAGACGGCAAAAACAATGGCCAATTCTCGCTAGTAAAACAGCGGGCAGTAGATATTGAGCAAACTGAAAGCCATAAGAATAAGCCAAAATACAAAGTAATCTTGGACAATCAGCAGTCGATTGAATCTGACATTGTGGTACTAGCTCTCGGCAATCTGGCCGGTAAAGAACCGGCCTGGCTAGACAGATTAGCCATCACCAGTCCTCACTATATTCATAATCCGTGGAATACCAGCGCTCTTGCAGCCATCGCCAAGACCGAGTCAATTCTGCTAGTTGGCACCGGTCTTACGGCAGTAGACAAAATTATTGAACTGAAAGCCAGAGGCCATGTTGGGAAAATCACGGCAGTTTCCCGTCACGGTCTCCTTCCCCGGAGGCACTTAGAGCGGCCCGAATTACATCCTCCCCAACTGGCATGGGAAGAAATCGTCCAATTGAGCCACTCGGCACTGACGACACTGAAACTAGTCAGAGAGAAAGCGGCTCAGGCAGTGAACTGGCAAGCTGGAATAGATAGTTTCAGATCGATTACCCAAAGATGGTGGGGTGCTCTCGCCCCGGTTGAGAAGCGCAATTTCATGCGCCATCTGCAAACCTACTGGGATATTCATCGCCATCGCATGGCACCTTCTATTGCTGCAAAAATAGACTCATATCAAAAAAGTGGAGAATTAGTCATTCTCTCTGGTGGCATCAAAGCCATGCAAGAAACTACAGAAGGCAAGAGCGCAGCAAAAGTTGAAGTAGCGATTCAAGAACGCTATTCAGTGCCCCAAACGCTTCTATTTGACAAAGTAATTAATTGCACCGGCCCACAATTGAAACTCAAAGCAATCGACAGCCCTCTCATGGCTAATCTTCATAGACGAATGCTGATCGCCCCCGATCAAACTGGTGCCGGCATCAACTGCCAACCTTCGGGAAAGGTCATTGATAGCAGTGGACAGACCAATAACCAACTCTTCGCCATCGGTCCATTGCTCAAAGCCGTATTACTTGAAAGTGTGGCCGTGCCTGAATTAAAAGGGCAGGCCGAAGAGCTCGCCTACTTAATTTGCGCCGAGCAATAAATAGCCTGATTTCTCACGGCAGGGCAGCGTTGTGATTAATCTGCCTGCCATAGTTTCACCATTTTTAAAAGCCACAATCAAATGAATAGAGCGATTCTATCCCTTCAATCAATTCTCGACCGAGGTTCAACTGAGGTAATAGTCATGGTGCAATATTTAAAAGATGCATGGCAACCATTCATTGCTGCAGGCGAGACTGCTCTACTGGAACAACGGCACAACGATGCTAAGGTCAATTTTCAGATGGCTCTACTGGACGCTGAGATGTGCCAGCGATCTGATAGGTGTGTTGCCATTACTCTCGATCTCCTCGCCGATACCTACCAGCTGTTGAATCAACCGGAAGAAGCAGAAGAAATCTGCCTGCGCAGCCTAAGAATCAAACAAAATTCGGAAGAGTTCTCCCAGTTTGACATTCTCAGAACAATGTTCAAACTCTCAAAACTCTATTACAGCCAATCTAAGCTGGGTGCAGCGGCCTACACAACCAAAAAGCTCTTAGATTTAAGTGAGCAGGCCTTCGCTCCTAGCCATCCTCTGATTGCCTT
>JAUPUU010000141.1 GCA_030917395.1 Cyanobacteriota bacterium erpe_2018_sw_21hr_WHONDRS-SW48-000092_B_bin.40 | reverse complement strand
CGCCATCTCAAGTTGCTGATGCCGCTAGAGGGTGTAGGAGACTGCACTCCCAGATAGATGACAGTCGAACACAGAACCCGGCTTACGCGCTACTTCAATTTTTGACGAACGATAATTAGGCGAGAGAATCACTATCCACAGCACAAGCTCTGTTGGAAAGTTTGCCCTGACCAGTTAGTGCTTCGCAGACGACTATGGCTGGAATTCTTACCCATTGGCCTGTTTGTAGAAGATCTAGATCTCTAGCATCGAGATTAGCCAGGCGCAAAGCTTTCACCTCAGCTCGAATCTCGCGGTAAGAAGGTTCGTAGGTGGGGAACATGCGGTGGGTTTCTCGTAGCAAACATTCGACAATGGTGATAATGGTCTCGCCCATTTTCACCATATATTGAGCACTGCCGTCAGCATTTAGGGCAAATGAGCGTTTGTTGTGTGATTGGCCCCAGCGAAAAAAGACTATTTCGGAGTCATGAGAGGTTTCTGCTTCTCTCTTTATTGGGTTGTAGGCACTATTGCCACTGTCGACACAATTTGAATTGCGGATTGCGAGCCTGGTTAAGGCTACGTCTAGTTCAATCAAGCCAATGTTGCTAGATACCTGAGCTGGAGCCTGAGCTTTTGCTTTGTTGCTGGCGGCGGGAGCTATATGCAGATGGCGAACGTTCTGTGGTGCGCCAGAGTGCGCTTGTGCCGATTTTTGAGCATGCTGAATGTTTCTAGCATCTTGGGCAATTTGTATAGTCTGGGCAAGGGTAGCCATTGATTCTCCTAGTGCATGTCTAGCACTTTCTTCGAGCTTACTTAGACGGCCGCGGTTGAGCTTGGTTCCACTTATTTGACTTAATTAAGTACTTTTGGGGTATATGCCAAGAGGAGGCTCTGGCCATGGCTTGAAATCGGTTCTTTCGGCGATTTCAGCTATGAAGCGCAAATAGAGGCGTAGGCAAGCATGTATTCGCCTAGGAAGAAAATGACCATTGGTCGCGAGCGAGAGGCAAAGCCTGCCTTGCGTGTTCCTGTGGATACATCTAAATCGGCCAGTTCTGCAAATACTTCCAATAGTCTGGTTAGTAAAACTGGTAAAACAGCAAAAACTTTTACTTACAGCACTTCAACTGATTTTGTTCGTGCCGTCGAGACTGACAATAATGCGGTTGGTTTCGTAAAGCAACAAGAGCAGCGTTTGCCCACTGATTTTTCTTGGGACAAGCTAATGCCGGAGAAGTGGAAAGTAGAAGCGCTACAGCTGCCGACTTTAAAAGACTGGTGGCATTGTCCTTCAGGTAAAACTATCCTGATTGGAGTAGCGCTTGGTCTAGTGATAGTGGCAGCCACGGCTGCGACAGAGAGGGTGACAGCTGAGGGCTATAGCGAAGAAGGCCGTAAGCTTTTGAGTACAAATCCGCAGCAAGCCATTCGCTATTTCAATCAAGCAGCCAGTGCTGAATCTTCGCGACTCTGGGCTGGTGCTCCCAGGCACATCGCTGCTTTAGAAGGATTGGCCGCGGCTTACGAACGGGCTGGATATAAAGACAGTGCTGTGGAGACTCTGGCGCAAGAGTGTCAAATGCTGAGCAAGGCCCCTATTAAAGATGATTTTCGTTTGGCTTCAGCTCTTGTTGTTTATGCTGATTGTTTAGAGCGCAACGATCGCAAGCTTGAGGCTGGCAATGTGCGCACTGAGGTTAATCGTCTGCGCAATAGCAGTGACTGGGTTTTGATGGTTCTTTTAGTTTTGGCCAGCCTAGCTACTTTTGGCATTTATGCCGCCAATGCACTCTTGCAAGACAAACTGCATTTGAGCAATTGGCGCGTCTATTTCTGGTTTACGGCTATGTGGTATTGCGGCTTCGTTTTTTGTGCCATGCATATAGGATTGGCTTTGCTGCCTGCTCTTGTAATTTCATTGCTGGCTGAGTATGCCGTGCTTCCTGCATTTATGGCTGGCTTAGTTGCTATCGGTCAGTCTTGCGCTCCGATTTGGAGTCATTGCATTACTTCGGCTACACAGCGCAGCGTGAAGTAGTGCCGAGTTCGGGCAGTTCTTCAATTTTAGGCGCAGGACAAAATTAGAGCTTGTTTTAGCTAAAGCGCTGGAACTGGTTTTATTTTGGTTATGTCGAAGTGAAAGTATGGTGCTAGTGGTAGCCGATCCAGTTGTTTTTTTAACTCGCCGTCGTCACTAGCTCGCATTTTCAAGAAAGCGCGCCATTCTGGATTGTCGCTGTCGCTCATGTCAAAGTCGAGGAGCAAGCCCTCTCGCTTTAGTTCTTTCATTACTTGGGATTCGGCAGGTATTAGCGATTTATATTTTTCATCGACTGGGCTTTTGCGGCTGATTACAACTTGATAGCGACTTTTGCTGTCACTGCCGAAATTTGGGAAATCAGCCAGTGGCGGTAGCTTGATTGGTTGTTCTTCGAATAAAGAGTTGATTCGCACAGTCAGCTGCGCGAGGAATTGTTCGCGCTCTTCGGCAGATATGCGGGCTGGTGACCAGGCAATAAATGGTTCTAAAGGCAGAATGCCATTGAACCAAAAAACTCCGTGTTGAATGGGCTGCAGCAGATTTTGCATCGCTGGATTCATGCCCCAACCGTCGTATGCACCTGGCCCGCCGCCGGTGGTCATAATTATCATTGCCCGCTTTTTGCTCTGGCCAATACCGTTCTCGTATAGTTTGGCACCACCATAGACTCTACCCATGGCTAGAACGCGGTCGCACCAGCCTTTTAGTATGGCTGGCATGCCGAACCACCAGAGCGGGAAAGAGAAGAGCACAGCATCGCACTGCTCTAGCTTTTGAATTTCACTTTCTAGGTCAGGTGCAAATCCGTTGTTTGCAGTGGCGTTCATCTCTTCTTGTTGCTGTTTTAAGTAGTTAGAGTCTTTGGTAGTGGTGAAGTTGCGACGGTCCGAAACTGGATCAAATTTCAGCGCATATAGGTCCGAAAAAATAACTGTGTGGCCATTCTTCTCTAGCTCGGCTTTTGCATGCTGACTCAGGGCGGAACAAAAACTATTAGGTTCGTGATGGGCGTGCACAATCAAGACTTTCATTTCCAAGCTCCTAACTCTATAGTGTGCAGATAATAGACCAGTCGTCTAGTGTGTGTCAAGAAAATATTTGCTTAGAAGCTTCCTCTGCTAAGTCAACCCTCCCGCTCGCCGATGTGGCTTTGTATTTTAAGCTTTGCCGCTGAACCAACTGGCGAAGGAGCTAAACCAGCTTTTTTTGGCGCTAGCCTGTTGGCGCAGAAGCTGTAGTTCTGCTTCTAGCAGAGCTGTTTTGCTAGCTTGTGCCTGTAGGTCAGGAAGCAGTTTGATCTGCTCTGCCTGAGCCTCAAGAAGCGCTTCTAGGTAGCCATTCTTGTATGTTGAAGCCTCAAGTTTGCTGGCCAGTTCGCTTATTAGCTGCATGGCCGATTCGTGGCCCAGTTCTGCATCTTGATTGCGCTGTCTGGGGTCATTAATTTCGATGTGAATGACGTCGTCGGATTCGTTCACCGAAAAGTTTACTTGAACGTCTGCATCTGCCACCACTTCGCGATCGCTGTCTTGTTCAAGGTCAGGCTGATCAATTGTGCGGTCTGCCGAATTGGAATTATGGCTTTGTTGCTCAGTTTCTTTTGATTGAGAAAATAGTTGATCGGCTACTTTGTGCTCAGTTTTTGTCTGACTCGCATTTTTGCTCGTTGCTGTTTTGGCTTCAAAAAACTGGTCGAGACCCTCAGTGCTTATTCTGTTTTCATAGCGAGCGAGCTGATCGTTTAGTAGGCGATTAAACTCACTAGCGTATATAAACCAGTTATTCTTTCGGCTACTTGGGTCGCTGTCTGGTCGCTGCTCGCCTTTGATTTGACCGCTTACCAGGCGCTCTTTAAGCAAGATTGGATCGGTGCGGAGAATTGAGGCTGCCCTTGCCAGTGGTACCAGAGGGTGCACAGTAATTTTTTCTTCAAAGACGTTATGCAACGGTCTCTTTTGTTCCGCAATTGGCTCTGAAACTTGCTTTGCTTGAGACATCGGTGCACCAGATATGGAGCTAACCTATCAAAGGCTAAGGCAATATTATAACTCTTCTTGCAATTTTCTCAAGAACTTCTTATCTTCTTTGTCCAGTTGCAAGTCAGCTCTTTCAAGCAAGTCGGGGCGATTCAAAAATGTCACTCTGAGCTGTTCTTGCCGTCTAAATTTGGCAATTAAGGCATGATTTCCAGAAAGCAAAACTTCAGGCACCATCATGCCGCGAAAGTCGGCTGGTTTGGTGTAATGTGGCCCTTCTAACAAGCCGTCGTTAAAAGATTCGTGACTGAGGGAAATACTTTTCCCCAGTACCCCTGGTATCAATCTGCCCACAGCGTCGATTATAGTCAGGGCTGGTAGTTCCCCACCCGTCAATACAAAGTCTCCGATTGATATTTCGGCCGTGGCCAGGCTGCGAATGCGCTCGTCGAAACCTTCATAGTGGCCGCATAAAAAAGTGATATCTGTTTCTTTGCTCAGGTCTTCAGCCATGCGCTGGTTAAAGGTCTGGCCCTGTGGTGTCATTAAAATTACAGGGGAGCCTGGGGGGCGGGCAATGCTTTCGACACAGGCGAAGAACGGCTCTGGTTTGAGCACCATGCCAGCTCCGCCGCCATAAGGGGTATCGTCAACCTTGTGGTAACTGTCTGTGGCGAAATCTCTAGGGTTGTACGCCTGAACCGTGAGGCGGCCAGCTTTGACGCCTCTGCCGATGATACTGGTTTGGCAGTAACCGCTAACTAGCTCTGGAAAGAGCGTGACAACGTGGAAATTAAGTACTTGTTCTGACATGGTTCCAATTCTCGCATATTTATATACACACTTTCGCTAATACCCTTTCGTCGATGACGT
>JAUPUU010000140.1 GCA_030917395.1 Cyanobacteriota bacterium erpe_2018_sw_21hr_WHONDRS-SW48-000092_B_bin.40 | reverse complement strand
TGGTCAAATAACCGCATTCGTCCAGGCCTTCATACGAAGGAATCAGCGGCCGACTGCCAGTATTGATATATATTTTGTCGCCAGTAACTACCTGCCTGGCACCACTGTTCAATTCAATTTCGATTGACTTAGCAGAGACAAACTTACCTCTGCCATAGAAGAAATCTAAGTTATCGGTATAGTCAAAGAGCTTCCAATGGGCGTTGACCATTCCCTCAACCACCGCTCTTTTGCGGGCGAGGGCAGCTTTTAGATTGGAATCTTTAACATCAGCGCCATCTGGACCTTCCCCAGCAGCCACACCAGAAAAGCTAAAGCCTTCTTCTGCTGCCAACCTTGCGGCATTAACGAGCTTGCTAGAAGCAACCAAAGTCTTAGTAGGAATGCAGGCAACATTGATGCAAGAGCCACCAATCATCTTCTCTTCAATCAGCGCGACTCTAACACCTTTCGCCGCCAGGGCCAGAGCTAAAGACTTCCCGCCTTTGCCACCACCAAGTACAACAGTGTCATAGTGCTTTGCGTCGCTATCCATTTGCATGTCTTTGCTACTTGTGTCCTTGATATCTTTTTCGGTAGAACCATTTTCGTCTTTTTGGGGCGCAGCCATTTCTCGCTCTTTTTCTGGGGCTTAAACAAGCAGGTATTGTAATACTTTAACTTCTTATATCAGAGAGCAAATTACTGGGTAAAAGAAAAATGGCCATATAAATCACGACTTCAAAGGTTTGACGCCAAACCACCAAAGCCAAAGGCCCGCTTTCAGAATTCAAATATCCGAGGAAACCATGACTCCTGCCACACTTCGTCAAGTATCAGCCTTCCTTCTAGCCACCTCTCTCACCGTAGGACCAGCACTGGCGCTGGCCGAAGATATCGACGAAGTACGTCCTCACGGTTTCACGCCCAGCGAACAAAGTGGCTCAATGCACTTTCCTCGCCCTAATCGGCGCGAGATGCAAGCCTCTTCACCAGAAGAAGCCCAGAAGATGGCCGATACAATGAAAACCAGCTTGGATGCCCAGCATCAGAAATACAGCTACAAGCAAGATGGATTCACACACACGATTGTGGTCGAATCAACAAAAAAGACTGTTGTTTTCAGAGCAGCCAACCCCAATGCCGCCAAACAAGAGTTACGCAAAACACAAATCATATCTGAACTATTCCCCAAGAATGGACAAATAGCCTCACTATTGAGCCGCCTGTACGAAGAGGATAAAAATTGGTCCAAAGCCTCAGAATACTTCCGAAAAGCCAACACGCTCTGCAATAACGACACCTTAGACAACACGGTAAACAATTTAGAAATAAAACAAGCAGCGCGAGAAGCTCGGCTGCAGTCGCACTACGCCTACTTTGAATTGATGATGAAGCACTATGAAACCGCCATCAAAATGCTTACCAAATCAATCGAACTGAAGCCAGACTACACGACGAGCTATTTCAATCGAGCCAAAGCCTACAGGGCATTGCACAAAAACGATTTAGCAGAAAAAGACGAAAAGAAGCTAAAAGAACTAACCCAGAAAGAAAATCGCAATTCGCAATCGGTACGGCCACCAGCTGATGGCGTCTGGGCCTTGTTAATGGTCGAAATCTATGCACTAGAAGAAGCACTACGCATCGCCGATACAACACTTTTGAAAGAGCCAAATTCAGCCTCGGCAATTCTAGCTCAAGCCAGAGCCAATCTGCGCCTAGGAAGGTACGCCAAGGCCTTAGCCTCGTACAAAAAGCTTGAACCACTCGTGAAAGATTCCGCAGATTTAAAAGCAGAAATGGCTCCGCTAGCTACTCTCACAAAACAAGGACCGCCACCGTATGGCGATTTATCAGCGATAGCGGCTATGCCTCAGACAGCAACTTTCACCCCCCATGGAAGGGAGCGACAGGGCCGCGGGCACGATCAAAGCATCAGGCCATTGGCAGCCCCTCTATCAGCGAGCAAACTTGCCGCCGACCACAAAGGCGACTACCGTGTCTATGCGGCCATCTGTGCAGGGTTGAAGCAAAAATCGCAATTGAAAGAACTGGACAGCGAGTTAAACAAAATGCTGTCAATCATTCCCGACGACACCAAAGTTATAGAGCAAAAAATAGAGACAGCAGAAGCCATGCGCGATTGGTCAAGCACAGAAAAATATTGCAATATCTATTTTGCTCAACTGGCGCAGGGTAAAAATGGCCCGATGAAAACAGAGTTTGTACCATACGCCTATAGCGCGCGAGCTTTGGCCAGGCGAGCCCAAAAGAACTTTGCCGGAGCAATTGAAGACGACACCATAGCGATAAAGCTGGCTCCGGAATCGGCCTTAACCTACCGCGACCGCGGAGATGCCTACAGGCAGAGCGGCAAATACGATCTGGCAGTGGCTGACTATACCAAAGCGATTCAGTTAGACAGTGCTCAAGGCAGCAGCAACTATTGGCGGCGAGCAAAGGCCTACGAGAAATTAAACCAGGCTGCACTGGCCAAGCAAGACAGCGAAACAGCCAAGAAACTAGACCAGGCCCAATCTAAGATTTAAGTATAATTTTGGTAACAAACAAACAGTCAGTAACTAAAGTCGCCAAAGCCAAGCAAATTGCCAATCTGGACTTTTGCACACACTTTTTGGACGAACGAGCATGGTTAGTCAGCCTTTTGATTGACTATACTGCACAAATATCCGCCTTTTAGAAAACCCAAACGCCCCCGTATTTCCAATCAGAGAGTCCAAATGAAAACAAAAATCAGCAATACGCTAGTAGTTCTTGGCCTTCTAACTGGCCTTAACAGTGGCTTCAGTCAATCAGCGCAGGCGGCTGAGCCAGTTTGGAAAATCAATCCAGAAACCTCAAGCATGAACTTCAAGCTGAAAAACATGGGCCAGCCCGTAGATGGAAAGTTTGGCAAGCTCTCAGGCGACGTTACTTATGACGGTAAGAACTTGGCACAAGCCGCTGTCAAAGCCAAAGTAGACACAGCAAGTATCGATACTAAAAACGAGAAACGCGACGAACACCTGAGAACCAAAGACTTCTTCGATGTACCGACATTCCCGGTTGCTGAGTTTAATTCTTCAAAAATCGAAGTGGACAAAAGCGGAAGCTTCAAAATCGCAGGCACGCTGAACCTTCATGGTATCTCCCAACCAGTGACATTGGCGGCTAGCCCACTGAAAGAAAGCGTTGACGGCGCTGGCAAAAAGCATCTGCTCGCCAATGCCACCACAGAGGTAGAACGCAAGACATACAAAATTGGTGGACTGGGAGCTGCCACAATTAGCAATGAAGTGGCGATAAATCTGGTAATTGATCTGGTTCAGCAATAGCAAAATCCAGTTCAGCATTATAGGCTTGGTTCAGCAATAGCAAAATTCGCCACTAGTGCGAATTGCACTGCTTGGGCCTATCTAGCTTGCCATGGAGCGGCTCATATCTTCGCGTCTTTTGCGACCAGCTTCAGAGTTCTCATAAGCACGCCAAGCGCTATCAGTGTCTTTGGATAAGCTGAGAGCCGGTACTTGCCGGTCACTAGAACTGGAAGAATTGAAAATGCTGTTCCAAAGCTTTAGTTCTTCATCGAACTCTCTCTTGCTCACAGGCATGGCAGGAATTGTAGCCATTAGCTCTTCGCCAAGGCGCTCGCGAACTGACTCAAACGGGGATTTTTCAGAGCTTTGGTTTGCCATTTTAGACTCCACTAGTAATGTTGTCGCCATAAGTAACTTCGATGCCCTGTTCTATCCGCGCCCTGAAATTTCTCGACATGTAAATTTGCGAGAAAGATTAAATCGATGGGTGCGGAGGGATTGATTAATGGATAGATGTATGGAAACACAGCCATGCTGCAAACATAACTTGCAATCACCTTTTTCAAGGTTATATTCAATAGGAAGGCAGAGTGAAATAGGAGCCGAAGATGAAATGGCAACGCGCTAAGACATTGGCTATGCTTACAATATTTGCTTTGGCTGGCTTCTCTACGTCAACTGCGGCACGAGCAGAAGGAAGTTTGGTTGTTCAGATACCGCAGCCAGCCAATGCAAATGCTGCACAGATCATTGTCAAAAGTTGTCGCTTTGAGGGCTCAGGTGAGTTCAGCTTTGGCAACGAATTCACCGAACAGCAAGCACGAATGGCCGCCGACCGTGGTAATGCCAAAGCAGCTGCTCACAACTACATAGGGGCTATTAATGAATTTACTGGGGCAATCAATTTAAATCCAACGTTTGCCAGACCAAATGCACCAAAAGAAGACTACTTCTTTAGCAATTGTAATATCAACAAACTAGCAACCGAATACGATCAAGTTATAGAAAACCAGCCAAACAACCCTTACGCACTGGCTCTGCGTGGCGAGCTGAAGTTCATGAAATACGATGATGTCGGTGCCAAAGCTGATCTCGACAGAGCCATCGCCAACAAACCAGATTTATTCTTTGCGCTCGTGCGCAGAGCAGATCTGGTTAACAGAACAGACACCGGCTCTCTCGCAGACTGCAACGAAGCTCTGAAATACTATCCAAACTGCGCTCGCTTACACCACGATAAAGGAATAGCCTATAGCGATAGACATGAACCTGAACGTGCTATTGAAGAATTCAATAAAGCATCGGCGATACTGCCGCAGTGGTCTAGACCATACTTTATGCTTGCACAAGAGCACGGAAACATGGGAAACAGCTCCAAAGCTCTAGTTTGTTTTGAAGAATGCTTACGGTATGAGAAAACCTGGATTGAGCCGTACCGTCGACAAGCTGAAATCTGGCTATACATACACAACTATCAAAGGGCCATTAGCAACTACAATCAAGCAATAGCACTCAGCGGAACAGAAGACTCCTGGCTTTACCAGCATCGAGCAAAAGCTAAGTTAGCTTCTGGAGATGTTCTAGGAGCAATAGCGGACTTTACCTTTTATGCAGTGCACCAACCAAGCCTGCTTGTGAGATTCTCTGCTTATCTTTTAACTCTATGCCTCATCGTTCAACTAGCGGCCATGGACATAGGGAGAAGCATTCTTAAGCGAAAACTATTGATGTTTGAGTAGGAAATAATGCGTTTTCCATACAGCAGCACTTTCTGGAAAGAGGAGAAGACTCGCACTCTATCGCGTGCTGAGATTTGTCGCCAAATATTGGATGGACAAACCTGCGAAGACCTAGAGCTGCTCCCACTAGAAGAGATTGCACAGGAAGCCTCACGCACATTCAAGAATACCAGGCAGAGGTCCGCTACCGTGTCCGGGCTTTCGTTAGGTGCTACACAAATCCGGATAAGGTGACGGCTCAGTCATGGATTATTTTCAGCTGGCACTTGACACTATGTAGACAGGTCTGTATATTTAAAACATGAACAAAGCACGAGCAAGCAAATCCGAAGCACGTCAGCGAATCGTGGAAACCGCCGAACGGCTGTTTTACGCCGAGGGAGTGCGGGCTGTCGGCATCGACCGGATCATTGCCGATGCGGAAGTGGCGAAGATGTCCCTGTACAACCACTTTCCATCAAAGGACGACCTAATCCTTGCGGTGCTTCAATATCGGGAGGAGAAGTTTGACAGCATGTTCGAGAATTGGATTAGTCACCACGTTTCCAAAGGAACAGACCGCCTGGAAGCGTTCTTCGCGGCCCTAAAGGATTGGTTCGAGAGTCCCGGTTTCCGAGGTTGCATGTTCATCAACGCCCGTGTGGAACTGGCGGACGCAAAGCACCCGGCCTCGAAGTTCTCGGCGCAGCACAAAGAGCGATTTCACCAGATGCTCCAAACAATCATCGAGGAATCGGTGGGAATGAAGTCGGCTAAAACCGTAGCCCCGGCGATTTCTTTGCTGGTTGAAGGAGCGATTGTTACCGCAGTGATGGCACAGTCGTCTCAGCCCGCTGATGTGGCGAGAGAGGCAGCGTTAGCATTGGTGACCAAGGCCAAGAGGAAGTAATCGAGTCCACTCTTTTTTTTAATAGAATAAACAGACCTGTCTATATAGTCTATCAAGAGACACCTAATCAAGGAGAATGAATCATGACCACGCTGAGGAACACCGCAATTGCACCGCCGATCACGCAGGTCTTGCACCGTACAGTGAAGATCGACGGCCTCGACATTTTCTACCGAGAGGCCGGTCCCAAAGACGCCCCCACCGTGTTGCTTCTGCACGGTTTCCCGACTTCCTCTCACATGTTTCGAAATTTGATCCCTGCTTTGGCCGACAAGTATCACGTCGTGGCTCCGGATTACCCCGGCTTCGGCAACAGTTCGGCCCCATCCATCAAGGAGTTCGACTATACCTTCGACAACTTTGCGAACGTAATCGACAAGTTCACCGAAGAGGTTGGATTAAAGAACTATTCGATCTACCTGATGGACTACGGTGCGCCGGTGGGTTTCCGACTCGCATTGAAGCACCCTGAGCGGGTCCAATCGTTGATCGTGCAGAACGGCAACGCGTACGATGAAGGCATCGACAACGAATTCTGGAAGCCGATCAAGGAGTACTGGAAAGATCGGAACACGGAAAAGGGCGACGGACTGCGTTCGCTGCTGACTCTCGATGCAACCAAGTGGCAGTACACTGCTGGCGTTCGCAATGTGGAAGCGATCAGCCCTGACACATGGGGACACGTCCAACCGCTTTTGGATCGTCCCGGCAACCAAGATATTCAACTGGCGTTGTTCTTCAGCTATGGCAGCAACCCGCCCCTGTATCCGCAGTGGCAAGAATACTTCCGCAAGCACCAACCGCCGACGCTGATTGTCTGGGGCAAGAACGACCCAATCTTTCCTGCTGCTGGGGCGTTCCCCTACAAGCGTGACCTGAAGAACTTGGAATTCCACCTGCTCGATACGGGCCATTTTGCCCTCGAAGAAGACGGAGTGGTAATCACCAATTTGATCCAAGAGTTCCTCGGCAAGCAACCGATCAAGTAGTTGGCGCACCCAAGTGTTCCGGTGAAACGTTAGAGAAGACCATGCTACGACTCAATTCCGTCAATCCGCAAATCGCTCAACACCAAGGAAATGGTCCGCTGAGCGAACCGCGATCTGTTTACGCGACACCTGCAAGTTCGGAGGACTCCTGCCATGCGATCGTTTTCCAGCGACGTGGCCTTCACTCCCACGGTGAAGGACATTCAAACGAAGAAAGGCTCTCGGTCAAGCTATGCCCGAATGGAATCTGGCGGGAGTTGGGAGACGACCGTCACCCAGGAATTGGAAGCGTTCCTCGCTGAACTGGATATGTTCTATCTCGGAACAGCAAACGCCGAGGGGCAACCCTACATTCAATATCGGGGGGGTTCGCCGGGCTTCCTAAAGGTGGTGGATGAGAAAACCCTGGGCTTTGCCGACTTCGGCGGCAATCGTCAATACATCACACTGGGCAATCTGTCTGACAACCCGAAGGCGTTCATCTTCCTGATGGACTACGCCCTCAGCCGCCGCATAAAGCTGTGGGGTAGAGCCAGTGTGGTGGAAGACGACCCGGCGCTGCTCGACCGACTGCACGATCCTTCGTATCCCGGCAAGGTTGAACGGGCCATCTTGTTTGAGATCGAAGCATGGGATGTGAACTGCCCGCAACACATTCACACACGGTTCTCGCAAAAGCAGGTCGCTCCCGTAATTGAGCAGTTGCAGGGCCGCATTGCGGAACTCGAAGCCAAACTCAAGGCTCTCGAAACGAAAGAAAAAAAATGACAGAGCCATTGCCACCAATCAAATTACCCCTGCTCGGCGTTGAACTCGACTCCGGCGACGTCAACATATTTCCCACAGTCGCTGATGCGCAAAGTTACATCGAATCTTACGACCTGGCGACCTGGCAAGTTTTCGACGCCAATGGCCTATTGATGTCTGTGAGCAGCAATGGCGAGGCAAAGCCAGTAACAGTAAGACCCACCGGCGAGCGCGACAAGAACAGCCTGCGAAAATTCATCGAACAGAACCTAGAGGTTCTCGGCAACAAAGCCGCTACTGAGCGGGCAAAGCTAGAATCGATTCTAAAATGACTTAGTTAGTAACCGTTTCCAAAGTTGTCTCATTTTCCTAGTAAAAATGAGACAACTTTGGAACAGCAGAAAAGAGATCGCAGCGGCAAACTTAACCTGCAGCCTGAGCAATTCTGGGTACATTCAATAAACAGCCCTAGGAGCAAAAGATGAAACTGCAACGCGCTACCACCTTGTCACTGCTCACATTGCTGACCCTTACTACCGTCACCACTATCTCCCAAGCTATAGCCTGCCCAGGTAACGGCCTACACATAGAACCACACTTCTCTCTAGCCCCCAGCAAGCCTTGCAAAATGCACCAAAACTGCACCTTTGGCTGCAACGAAACACACGACACACCAGCCAAAATCATGCCGCATGCAGCAAGATTCTACGCCCAGAGCGGAGACGCCAAGGTTCTTGCCCATAACTTCGTCGGCGCCATCGACGATTACACTCGCGCCACAGAACTAAACCCTTCTTTCGATAGAGTTTACTCTCCAGCTACCGACTATTTCATGGCAAACAGCAACATGCACGAACAGCTTGCCGACTACAATCACGTGCTGCAGGCAGATCCAACCAACCCTTACGCTCTAGCTCTACGCGGCGAAATAAAATACGCTCTTGAAGACACCGACGGCGCACAAGCTGACTTCAGAAAATCACTTCAATACAAAAGTGATCTTTACTTCGCCCATCTGAGACTAACAGAAATCAGTGTCTTCTCTGAATCTGGCAGTTTATCGACTGCCGATTTCGAGCGAGCGCTAGAGCTGTTTCCAGAGAGCGCTAGAATGCATCACAACATGGGCTTGGCCCTAGATCACCTTGGATTTACCAAAATGGCTGTAGCTGAGTATAACGAAGCTAGCAGACTCAGCCCAGAGTGGTCGCGACCATATTACATGATGGCCTTTGCCAATCTAGAAAGAGGCGACCGCGACGCCGCCATGATCGATCTCGACAAATGCGTCAAGTACGAGCCCACATGGTCTTGGGCCTACGTTATGAGAGCCATGCAGGAGTCAAAAGTCCACGACTATAAAGCAGCGATAAAAGACTTAGACCAAGCCATAGCAATTGAGCCCGATAGCAAATGGCTAGAGGCCTGCCGCGCACGACTGAAATTGTCATCTGGAGACACCCTGGGAGGTCTTAGCGACTTCATCGGTATCGCTAGCAAGAGAAGTGAGTTTCACATACTCTTGGCTATGTGGTTCATACTCGCACAAATGAAGCTCGTTACCCTCGGCCGTGAGTCAATCAGACGCAGACTAATTGTTAACGAGTAGATATCTTCAAACAATCTACCCACGGTAATTTCAAGAATTTATTTTCTTCTGCGAAAAAACTGTTGCGAACAATAAAAACATCTGCTACAAATTAAGTATCGATGTCACCACTGTTCATTGTGTTCAATGTACTGTTCTGGTCCAAGTTCGATGTTCTGTTCAAGTCCGAATTCAACGTACTGTTAATGTTCGTGTCCAACGTTCTGTTAATGTTCGATGTACTTTTCGAGTTCGAAGTACTGTCCTTGTAATTGTTCAGTTCATTTTGATGTTCATGTCCTCCTTCATGTACGTGTTCGTTTTCGAGCTCGAAGTTCACTGTCCGTGTACTTAGTTCGTGTTCGTGTTCAATGTATTTAGATCGTGTACTTAGTTCGTGTATTTAGTTCGATGTTCAAGTCCATGTACATAGTTTGATGTTCTGTTCGATGTGGTGACATCGATACATAAACTGTCTAGACAACTGGTCTGTTTTATCCAATGTTTTAGTTCAAACCGTTCGATGTTTTAGTTCACGTTATTCACGTTCAATGTTCAATGTCCGATGTACGAAGTCCAATGTACGAAGTCCAATGTACGAAGTCCGACGTTCCACTCCAGAAGGCACCCCGGCTACGGCCTGGGTGCCTTCTTCTTACAACTATTTTTCTTACAATTCAAAACACCCAAAAGCCAAGCTGCTTAGACCTTTCCGGCAACAAGATCTGTTGACAAGCATCTGATAATAACGCACAGCCTTGTATTTGTAAGGCATAAGAAATATAGTGATAATATCTTACGGCTTGTCAACGGCTTAAGGAGCCAGGTTAGTGCGTCTACGAACCTTTTTACTAGTGGCATCAGTCATCCCACTCTCAATTGCAACTATCGCACTGGTTCCGTCAGTGCGCACAAAGGTGTTCACGACCCAACTCTGGCCATGGCCACTGCCCTTTGACACAAACGACGACGAACTCAACATGCTGCAAGACTTAGTTGAGCCCGGCGACATAATCGTTGAAGCCAACCTGCACAGCTGGCAGTGGATAGCACTTTGCACTTCCACCCTGGGCTCGTCATGGGTGCATACAGCCCTTGTCGACGACGAGAAGAAGCTCTTGACCATGGATGGCGTAGCAGTCCAAACCGATTTTGGCATCTTCAAAAAATGGTCCAGCACCCGCCTGGCGATTATCAGACCACCTTACAGAGACAAGAAGCAAAGACACACTGTCATCGCTTCGGTGAAGAAACACCTGGGCAGCGCCTACGATCACACATTTGTTAATCCAAATGGCTACTGCAACGGCCTGGTTGGTGCCGCCTTGAACGCCGTTGGCATTCCTGTCAAAACCGTGCGCACATGGGGCAAAGACGTCTACTCAGCCCACAATTTCTTCAAAATTCCCAACGCCATAGTTGTTTGGAATAGCGACCACCATAGACCAAAGCCGAAGAAATTAAGGTCCAAAACACGCAAACTTAACTGGCTTGGGGCATAACCTAAAATAGCGCTGGCAATGGAATCACTCTAAAATTTCTGGAGATTCTTATGCAAAACGGCCGCGCAACCAAACAAGCACCGGCTTCCGCAGGATTGCGGCTAGGCGAGCTGATTGGGGGCCTTGGCTTACTAGGTAAACGTGAATTGGCTGATGCTCTCAAGGTCAGCCACGAGACAGGCCTGCCTCTTGGTCGTGTGCTCGTTATGTCCGGTTATCTCAAAGACGACATGCTGGCAGCAGTTGTAGACGCCCAATCGATGATACGAGAAGGGCTAATCGACATTGGCATGGCCAAGAAAGTGCTGGCCGTAGTAAAGCAGAAGCAGTGCACCCTCAACCAAGCACTGGTTGAAAGTGGAGTAGACAGCGAAATTAAGCGCAGCAACTTGCTTGGCGATCTACTAATGGAAGCCGGTTATATCGACGAGAAGCGACTCAAACTTGCTCTTGAGCAGAGCACAGCTACCGGGCTACCTCTAGGTCGCACCCTGGTGCTCTCAGGCTTGATTCCTGAAGAGCTTCTATCGATTGCTATCAATGCCCAAGTTCTATTGCGCGATTCGCGAGTGTCACGCGCTCAGGCTACACAAAGTCTGCGCTCCGCCTTCAGCAGGCATGTGCCGATTGAAGTACCATTGGCCGAAAAAGGCTATTACGCCCTGCCAACCCGGCAATCAATTCGCCTCGGCGAGATACTACTGGCCGCCGGCGTTCTGTCAGAGCAAGAGTTGATGACAGCACTAGAATTTGGCCTGGCCAATAACAAACCAGTTGGGGAAGTACTAACTGACTTGCGCTTTATCGAAGAAGCAACAATCAGTGCCGCTTTGGCCTTGCAAAAAATGGTGGCCGAACAAAGCCTCAAACTCGAAGACGCGACCCTCGCGCTCTCAGCCATATATCGCGACGGCATTACTCTTGAAGAAGCGCTGAACAATAGCAATCCAAAAGATTCACAGAAGTCTAAGTCGAAAAATACGGCGACTCAAACTTTCCCAGAATTCCTGCAACTGACAAAAAACGTCACTACAGATGAGCTAAGAAAGGCTTTTGAAGCGGTTTTACTTAACCCTCAGATGGTTGCAAAAATTCTAGACGTCGCCGGAGTAATTGATAAAAACGTCTTACAAGAGGCCCTGAAAAGCTATCAACTTTTCAAACAAGGCCGACTTTCTATTGAGCACGCCTGCGTAGTTTTAGAGTTCTGTCGCAAGAATCAAGTATCAGTTGATGATGCTCTAAAAGCCCTTAACTGGCAGCAGTTAGACCAGATGCAAAAGCCCATTTCTACAAGAGAATACGACTTAGCTAAATGGGCAGAAGCCTGCCGAACAGCTTACGCAATCTACGAACTCGGCGACCTTGATCAAGCAGAGCAGATGTGGGCCGAAATTCTCGATCGCGCCGAAGAAATCGAAATCAATGATGTCCGTCATCCCCGTGCGAAAGAAGTATTGGCGAAGATCTACGAAATCCAAAACCGACACAATGAGGCTCTCGATCTCTTCCTTGAAAGCCTAAAATCAAAACGAGCATTGTTCGAGGAAAATCACTTTGAAATTGCAGCCACGCTAAACAATGTTGCCAGCCTGGCCTATCGCATCAACGACTTGAAGTTATCTGAGTTTTATAGCCGTCAATATCTGGTTATGCTCGAAGTTCTCTCTGGTCCGACACATCCAAACGTGGCATCAGCACTAGATAATCTAGGCCTGACATGCCATTTGCAAAAACGCTACGAAGAAGCCGCTGCGCTGTACCAGCGTGCTTTAGATATTTGCACAAACACCTTAGGCTCAGAACACCCATCTACTGTAAGGGTGATGCGCAAGTATGCCGCCACACTTAAAGCACTAGACAAAAACGAAGAGCTCTCACGCCTCAACGGCGTGGTCGCAGGAACAATCTCAGGCAGCTGGAAAACCCTCCAATTGCCAACAGAAGACAGTTTATTTAGCGACGCTTCAGTCAACTAAAAACTAACCGCTAGAAGCATTTTAGACCGTCACGTTCTTTTCACGTGTTTGCAACTATTGTCATAGCACAGATGTCCCGAAGACAAAAGTTGACGCGACAAATGTTTTTTTAATAGATTACAAACCAGTAAACCAGCGCGTTTACACAACTTACACTGGAGTTCAATATGTCACATTTCGAACAGCATGAAGCAGTAAAAGCAGGCGAAGGCAGCGCAGCAGCGATCTCTTCAAAACTCTTTGAAGACAGCTATCAAAAGGCTGGAGGCGGCGGTCACGCTGGCAAAGCCGATGCAGCAAGTTCTGACAGCAAAGCGGCAGGAAGCGAACCCAGAGGTGGAAGCAGCAAAAGTGGTGGCAGCGATACTTGCATTGAAATCAAACCGCTCAAGCAAGGTAACTAAAGGCTGCGAACCTGCATTTCACCCCAGTTAAACTACTTTGCAGCAGTAATTTTTCCCTCAAGAAATCTAACTGCGTCCGACAATTGATTGTCGTTAGCAGCACCGTAATCAAGATTCTCTGCTGATTTAACTTCAATATCAGGCGCAATACCGCGATCTACAACATTTAAATCTGACTTGTGATCAGGGTTAGGTTTAACATCCTCAGCAGTAGCTTCAACAGGCTCGCGCCCGTCACCTAGCCACTTTCCATCAGGAGTGTAATATCGACCTGCTGTCAGCGACAAGCAGGTCGATAGTGGCATGTCGTAATAAATTTGAGCTACACCTTTGCCATAGCTTCTGACACCAATTAAAGTGGCACGTTTGTTATCGTGAAGGGCAGCTGCTAACATCTCTGAAGCGCTAGCCGAGTTATCATCAATCAGCACTACGATTGGCTTGTTCTGCCAAACGTTGAGCTGCCGCGGCCGAATTTCTTCCTTTACTTCTTTACCTGGTTCTTCATTCAGAACTTTCATCATGTTCGGCTCTAGGTGATAACGTACAGTCTGGTAATCGGTAGACCCAGCAGTGCCAGTGTCACGCGAGCCCGCGCCTGTGCCAGAGCGACTTTTCATAGCTACCAAGTCACCAGTATCAAGCATCATACTGACTATAGCCAAGCAGCTATCAACGCTTCCTCCGCCATTGCCGCGTACATCAAACACTAGAGCCTGAGCGTTCTTTACTTTTTCAAACTCTTTCTGCACCAGGGCAACAATGTCGCTATGAACGAAATTCTCCAAGCGCACATAGGCAATGGTGTTCTTATTTTTCTCGCTAGTCACTACCCGCGATCTAACAGACTGCACATTCATCTTGCCGGGTATCATGGCAAATTCAAGTTCTTTGCCCTGGCGACGAACAGTAAATTTGATTAGCTGACCCATGTGCTTGCGCGTGTATTCGCCAATTTCAGTTGCTGGCACTTTGAGACAATCCAAAGAATCTAGCTTCAGAATCTGATCGCCACGCTTTATACCCGCCCTATCAGCCGGACCACCAGCAATCAACATCCGCACTACAACTGGCTTCTTCTTTCCGTTCATGATCATGCCGACACCAGAATAAAGGCCGTTCTGCGAGTCCTGCTTCTTGGCTACCTGCTTAGAGTCAAGAAATTTAGTGAAGGGATCATCAAGAGTCTTGAGAATCTCATTGGCATACTTGACTGCATCAGCTTCGTTTTTGATCTTATCGTCATATTTATGCTCAAAGCTCAACCAATCTTTCATGGCAGCTTGGTCAAAAAGATTGTCGTGGGTGGTCTTCCAAACTCGATGATAAAGGTCGTGAGGGGTGCACCAGATTCGTTGAAAGAACCAAAATTGCACGACATAAACGGCTGCAATCATCAGCATGGCCGATTTCAGCCGGGCGTGTTTTCCCAGAAAACTTTTCTCTTCCTTGCGAAGTTTTGGCTCTTTAATTGGCGGATCAACCATATCTCACGAAATGTCGACGTACTATGTATAAACATTAGCTGATTGTGCACTGAAATGTTAGAGACTGCATTAGAATTGACTGCAACAATTGACAATTTACTTGTGTTACTGAGTTCAGCTCAGTAACACTTAAGGGGGACCAATGGAAGCAGAGAATAACGCAGGACGCGTAATTCGTGTTTCTATTCAACCAAGTTCAAATTCTTCCAGCAATTCTTCTTCACAGGCTAGCGCAGCTCCAAGTCTATTTGAAGATCCCATTTGCCATATGCTGGTCGAGCGAGAAACAGCCGCAGATGCAATAGTTTTTCAAGGCAATACTTACTACTTCTGCAATCTAAATTGCTCAGCCAAGTTTTCACGAGCCCCCTTGCGCTATAGCGGCAGCGCCGCAGAAACTCCAGACGAACAAACACAAGCAGGGCAAATACAAGACGGCCAAATGCAAACAGGGCAAGCCTCAATGGCAGCCTCTGACGCCGGCAAGCAAAACCAGTTTACTTGCCCAATGCATCCTGAAATTATTACTACAAAGCCCGGCCCTTGCCCACTCTGCGGCATGGCCCTAGAAAGCCTTGATGCCAGCCAAACAATCGAAGACGATAGCGAATTAATCGACATGACCAGGCGCTTCAAATTAGCTTTGGCTTTTACCATTCCCTTGTTTGCCTTGAACTTGCCCGACATGCTCGGCCAGCCCGAACTCTTCGGACCTCTACTCGCCAATCTGCAATTGACTAACTGGCTACAGTTCGCCCTGGCAACACCAGTTGTTGCCTGGTTAGCCAAACCATTCTTTGAACGAGCGTTAGACTCAATCAAAAACAAAAGCTGGAACATGTTCACTTTGATTGGCAGCGGTGTTGGCGTGTCTTATCTTTACAGCGCTGCCGCCACAATAGCACCAAACTTAGTGCCAAATACAATTCAAAAAGCAGCCGCCATGCATGGCAATATGGTTGGCAACTACACCTATTTCGAGCCCGCCGCTGTTATCACTACTTTGGCCTTGCTTGGCCAAATACTAGAACTCAAAGCCCGAAAACAAACTGGCGCCGCCATCCGTGAACTGATGGCCCTGACCCCGCAAGTGGCTCACTTCATCAAAATAGATGAAAGAGAAATCGACATAGCCGTAACAAAACTAGAGCGTGGCGATAGACTGAGAGTGCGCCCTGGCGAAAGCATGCCCACTGACGGAATAGTTATCAGTGGCCAATCTACCGTAGACGAGGCTATGCTTACTGGTGAAGCTTTAGCTGCCAGCAAAAAAGTTGGCGATACTGTCATTGGTGGCACTATTAATCAAACCGGCACAATGATTATCAAAGCAACCAAAGTCGGCAATGAAACGATTATAGCCGGCATCATCAAGCTTGTAGCCCAGGCCCAGCGAAGCCGAGCCCCAGTGCAAAAGAAAGTAGACCAGATTGCTAGCTACTTCGTACCGATTGTTGTTGCCATTGCTGCTGCAACGTTTATTGGTTGGATGCTATTTGGTCCACAACCAGCCTTTGCCTATGCATTTCTCAATGCCGTAGCTGTACTAATTATTGCTTGCCCCTGCGCCCTTGGCCTGGCTACGCCAATGTCAATTACAGTAGCCATCGGTAGAGGTGCTAAAGCAGGAGTACTCGTCAAAGATGCTCAATCTTTAGAAGAGTTACGCTTGGTCGATGTTTTAGTAATCGATAAAACTGGCACACTCACTGAAGGAAAGCCAACCGTTACGGCTATTGAGGCCTTAGAGCCAAAGGCAAACAATGCTGTTACGAGAGATAGTAGCTCGATTGAAATAGAAAAAGGCAGCTCTGAAGAAATCTTGCCATTGCTACAGCTAGCAGCTTCTGCCGAAGCCAGCAGCGAACACCCATTAGCCCGGGCGATTGTTGCCGCCGCCCAAGAGAACGGCTTAGAACTACTTTCCGCTAAAGAATTTCGAGCCATTCCAGGCGAGGGCATCAGCGCCCTTGTTGCTGGAAAGAAAATTGTTGTTGGTCACTTCCGCCAGAGAAATCAAAAGGAACAGACAAGCCAGACTAATCAGAACGCGCAGACCGAACAGACGAGCCCGATACGTCCGATACCTCAAACAAGCAGCTGGCACGAGCGTATCAACTATTTCAGCGAACAAGGAGCAACGGCTGTCTTGCTTGAAATAGACGGCGTTATCAGCGCCCTTATTGCTATCAGCGACCCCATTAAAAACAATGCCATAGAGTCAATTAGCGCTCTACAAAAACAGGGCATAGATGTGCACATGCTCACTGGCGATAACGAGAGAACCGCTCGCTCTGTGGGCGAAAAGCTAGGCCTGAAAACAATCTCCGCCGAGGTAACTCCGGGCGGAAAACACGACTACATAGCCAAACTAGTTGATTCCGGAAAAAGAGTAGCTATGGCAGGCGACGGCATAAACGACGCTGCGGCACTTTCCCGCGCAAATGTTGGCATAGCTATGGGCAACGGCACCAGTGTTGCTATTGAGGCCGCAGGCATAGTACTAGTCAAAGGCGACTTGCAAGGTATAGTCCGCGCCATCAAACTGAGCCAGGCTATGAGCAGCAATATCAACCAAAACCTGCTTCTGGCTTTTGGCTACAACGCAGCAGCAGTGCCGATTGCTGCTGGTTTACTCTATCCCATCTTTGGTCTTTTGCTCAACCCGATGGTAGCTAGTATGGCCATGTCACTGAGTTCTGTCTCAGTCATAGCCAACGCTCTGCGCTTGCGCCAAATCAAACTTTAGCCAGCAATACCCAAGAACAGCTAGCTGCAAGCAAAGCAATCACTGTCTAGCCAAGCTAAGCTTTAGCCAACAGCCAGCGGCGCCAAGGCATTCATCATCTGTACGCCTGTAGCTCCCAGCTCTTTCAATCTTTCTTTGACCTTGTCGCTATTGAGACCTTGCTCGTTAAAAGCGCTGCCTTCAGAGTAAACAAAGCGCGGAATAACAACGCAGCGGAAATCGAGCATCAAGGAGTTAGCGATACTCATCACAGACATGTAGCTTGAGTGGCCTCCAGCGGCGCATACAAAGCCCACGACTTTGCCTTCCCAAGCTTTACCAGTCAGTTCAATCAAATTCTTCAAAGCAGCTGAGCAAGAGTAGTTGTAGACAGGAAAAGCAACAAGAATGCAGGCGGCTTCTTTCACTTTGGTCTGCACCTTAGCAACTAGCGGATTGGCGTAGCAAGCGCCAGCATCGCAAATTGGCAAATCATAGTCGCGCAGGTCAAGAAACTCTTTATCGGCGCTAGCTGGTAGTTGAGCAAATACCTCACTGGCCATAATGCGGCTGCGGCTAGCGGGGTTGAGGCTGGCGCTAATGACTAGAATCTTGTTTGACATATGCTTCTCCTTGTGGCCGGTCAATTATAACGCCAATCGCCCACCCACCAGTTAACCAGAATGCTTAGATCGTTACGCGAGGCAATTTACAGCTCTTGAAGCGCTCATAAGGAATCTTGCCATTCAACAAAACGCCGCCATAAGAAGTACTTGCTGCACTCTTAGAACCGGCGCAAACAGCTTCTTTTGAACGAATGAGAATAGAACCTCTTTGCGATACTAAAAATTCACCATAGTAGCTATCGTCTAGCTCAATTAAGAGTCGATCACACATCTCTTTATTGTGTACAACTTTTCCAATCAAACGAGCCTGGCTAAAGGGTTCAAGCACTGGTGCCACAGAGGGGGCCTTAAGGGAAGACTTGATTAAGGCGGCTGGCCCATGATGACCAATTTTAGAAAGACCGATTTTGAAAGCCTCACTAGACTTAGCCTCAGCTAAAGTCTCAACACTCTTCTTGCCGCCATTTATAAGCCCGCTCAGTTTCTCCAACCAACTTATACGGCTATCGCAGAAGCCAGCAGAATTGCCATCACTAGCTGTTTCATACCATTCACAGCGAAAGAAATCAGGTTGCTCAAAGTATGTATAGAAGCGAATAATTCTGGCCGCTTCGCCCGGTTCGCCTACTTTTTCGCGCATTCTGACTACACCAAAATCTTGGTATGTTTTCAGATTGGCGTAGCGCTCGCAAACGCCGATTATTATTTCGCGACCAGTTTTGGCCATGAAGACTCCCGCAATACCTTACCCATAATACCAAGCGGTAAGGATTAGCCAGTCAAGACTAGCCGGTTTAATCTAAACCGCACGGTTTAAATAGCAGCAGATTCTTCTCTAGCCATGTTTTTAAAAAACTCTGCCAGCACCGGGGCGACCTCCGCTACATCACTGTAACGATTCACCTGCACTAAGTTACAACCAGCAATCATGGCCGATAAGCGCCTCTCCGGCAGCGGCCGATAAAGACATAGCACTGGAATCTTAGCCTGGGTAGCCAGTCCAATCTCATAACCGACACCAAGGCTGGGATTGGTCACCTCAGCCACAACGCAATCTGATGCCAACAACCAGGCGACATCGCGATCGTGAATGGCTTTATCGCTGATGGTCTCGCCACCTGCTAACAGATTCGGGCTGCCAATTAGCTCTGTGCTTATAGTGCCGTACTTTCGCAGCTCATCTATGATCTGCTCATAAATTGGCTGATCGCCACGCCCTGCGGTGATTGA
>JAUPUU010000139.1 GCA_030917395.1 Cyanobacteriota bacterium erpe_2018_sw_21hr_WHONDRS-SW48-000092_B_bin.40 | reverse complement strand
GGTCGCAATGATGATATGTCTAAAGCTTTTGCTTCCGGAAAGTCTGCTCGCAGTAAGGTTGATGCCATCATGACCGAGGCGGCTGCTGAGCCACAAGAAGACATGGCCGCAATGACTAAAGAGCAGATTATTGCTAATCGCGGCGCTTTGACGCCAAAGTCTTCCCCTGAATTTGGCAAGCAGTTGGCCACCCTCTTTACGAAAGACCCAACAGTGCAAGTGGCCTTTATTGATTTTGGTGGCTGGGATACACACGTGCGTGAAGGGGCTGAGCAGGGGCAGTTGGCTAATCTATTGCAGCCGTTGGCAGGTGGGCTAGCTGATCTAGTACGCGGTCTTGGAGCGGTTTATAACAACACTACAATTGTGGTTATGTCTGAGTTTGGTCGAACGGCTAGAGAAAATGGCAATGGCGGCACTGATCATGGCCACGGTAATGCGATGTGGTTGATGGGCGGCGGTGTGCCTGGTGGTAAGGTTTACGGCCGCTTTGGTGGTCTAGCCGACAATCAGCTCAACGAAGCTCGTGACTTGCCCACCTCAACTGATTTTCGAGCGGTTATTAGTTCTGTTGTAAGCAGCCGTCTGGGCCTTTCCGCTAAACAGATGGCAGTGGTTTTTCCTGGTTATCAATTTACTGGCAATCCCTTTATTCAAGGGTAATGGAGAATGAGAATGAAATTTCAAAAGACACTGCTTGCCCTTAGTTTGCTGGTAAGTTCTCTCGTTCCGGCCTTAGCCGACAATGACTATGCTCCAAGCACTTCACCGCAACAAGAAACACCTGCTTCGCTGCCGCCTCCCGGGCTTGAGGCCGCCAGCACAGGTAGTTCACCTGTAGCAGGCCGAGGCAAAGGTCATAAAGGAAAAGGGCACAAGGGCAAAGGCCAGGGCAGCAATCCGCAAAAGCGGCAACAGATGATGGCTCGGCTTGATACCAATGGCGATGGCATGATTGATGATGGCGAACGAGCGGCAGCTCAGGCCAAACGAGCGCAGCGTAAAGCCAGCGGTGCTGGCGGCGGAGCCTCTGGTGGCAAAGGCAAGCATGGTGGCAAGAATCCCGCTGACAAGGCTGCGAGAAGGCAAAAAATGATGGCTCGCTTTGACACTAATGGCGATGGCCAGCTTGACTCAAATGAGAAAGCTGCTGTTGAAGCCTTCCGTCAGCAGCGCCGCCAGCAAAGAATGCAACGTCAAGGTGGTGGTGGCGCTCCTCAGTGATGCCAGGGCGGTCTTTAGTGCTTAGAGCGCTCGATGTCTTTGTTATAGGCTCGCTTGTTTCCTAGCACCTTGAATGCCTGCGCGCGGTTCCAGTAAAAATTGCTGTTCTTGCTGTCTAGCTTAATCGCTCGATCAAAGTCGCGAATAGCCTCTTTACTGGCGCCGATATTGCTGTAGGCACAGCCTCTGTTGTTGAGGGCAGCAGCGCTTTTGGGGTTAACTTTGAGTGATTGACTAAAATCTTCAATGGCCTTTTGCTCGTTTCCTAGTTGGCTCCATGTGCGGCCGCGATTGTTGAAGGCGATGGCGTAGTTGGGATTGAGTTCGATGGCTCGGTTGAAGTCAGCAAGGGCGCGCTTGTATTGGCCCAATTGCTGCAAGGCGTAGCCTCTATTGTTTAGGGCTTCAAAGTTGGCAGGAGTTTCTTCGAGAATGAGATCGTAGAGTTCTACAGCCTTGCTCCAGTTCTCGCTGTCTAAGGCTTGCTGAGCGCTGTTTAGTGCACCATCCATAGGTGTTATCTCTGCTGGGCTCGGCGCCGCTACGGCGGCGACATCTTCTGCTGTGCCAAGAGCACCATTTGGCGAGCTGTTCGGCGCTGCAATTGCTGTATGCGCCAGGCTAAGAGTGGCCCAACAGGTCAACAATATCGAGGTGCGGGCGAAGATTGTAGAGAGAGTAATGACAGTCCTTCCCGAAATTCAAACAGTTACTACCCCAAAAGTATATCGTTTTCCGAGTCTTCGTCTTCCTTCCGGAGTAAGCTCAATTGCACACAGATGAGTTAGCTGCGTCAGCTTGGAAACCGCTTTTGAATATCGTCTTTGCAACTGTTCTTTACTCTTGGCGCCGCTGTAAGAAGTGTGGATTGGGCGCTTTTTTGCAGAGATGGCAAGGGGGGTAGCTGATACTTGGCTTCCTCCGCCAGGAAAGGTTCTCCCAGGTTAGCACTATCACTTGACAGCAAAATAATCGAAAGCTTACCTAGAAAAATCAGGACATCACCTATTTACGCTGTTTTTAACGGTCTGAAGTTGTTAGAAAAAAGCGTATTTCTTTTCTTCTCTATAAACACTCGAATCAAGCAAACAGCAAAAATATTTAGCTTTCACCTTTAGCCAACTTACACAGTGTCTGTGTTGTTGATGGCTCGAGATGCTGAGTTAAGTGTTCGTTTGGATTTAGTCGAGATAACAAAGTACTGGCTGCGCCTGCAGCTAGTCGCTAACCACAGGAGACCCATCATGTGGAATCCCTTCAGAGTTTTCTTTGTCAAACAGGATCTGCCCGCAGATACTAAAGACACAGATTCTTATTTCGAAAAGCTGATCAAGTACATTCCGGCTGACATCGTTGCTGCCTGGCTTGCCATTGATGGCATCCTCAAGGATCAGGCAACCAATCCGCTCTGGCTGGTGTGGTCTGTTTTCGCTTTTCTCACCTGCCTCACCCCGCTCTATGTCGTCTACATGAAGACCGACCCGCCCGGCTTTCGCCCCACCAAGACTTTTCACTGGATGGCGTCAACTCTGGCCTTTGTGGTCTTCATCTTCGCCCTAGGCGGACCGTTCGCTCTGACGTTCTCTTGGTACAGACCTCTCTACGGCACAGTCGTGCTGATTTTGACGACTTTGCTGCTGCCGCTGTTTGAGCGTTTCTTCACTCGGCAACTGCCTACTATTCCTCCGAAGAAATGACTGGCGAAGAAATGACTCGCGAAAACAACAGGTATGAACCAATGAGACAAGACAATTACCGCGGATTCGAAGACGAGGCTGATGGCTGTGCCGTCTGTCTGCCTTGCCAAACTCGGCCACTCAGGCCAACCACTGCACAAAACGTCAACACCCTCTTTGGCATTGACGTCTCGCACCATCAGGGCACCATTGACTGGAAGAAAGTCAAAGCTGCCGGTGTTCAGTTCGTCTTCTTGAAGGCGACTGAAGGCGCGACCTATGTCGACAATCTCTATGCCAGCAACCGCGCCGGCGCCAAAGCTGTGGGGATTCCCTGTGGTGCTTACCACTTCTTTCGCCCTAAGGCCTCGCTGACCGCCCAGATTGACAATTTCGTCAAGACTGTGGGCAAGCTTCAACCTGGCGATCTGCCGCCGGTGCTCGACATCGAAGTGCCAGAGGATTGGAAAGACATCGCCGTCAAAGTGCGGGTGCAGATGATTCTCGACTGGCTCACCGCTGTTGAGAAGAAACTGGGCGTCAAGCCGCTGATTTATATCAACAATCCCATGGCACGCGATGAGCTGGCCTCAGCTGCTGCGCTGGGCAATTACAAGCTCTGGCTGGCGCACTACACCGACCGTCCGGCACCACGTGTACCCGCTCCCTGGGCTGGCTGGACATTCTGGCAGTACAGCGAACTAGGCGTTGTCGACGGCGTGCCTTCAAAGAGCTGCGACATGAACCGCTTTGCCGGCACCAACGCCGACCTGCAGCGCTTGCTTGTGCCCGCCAAGGGTGGCCGCATTCGCCGCAAGTTCATCAGCGTCCTCTCGCGCATCTTGCGGGTGTAGCGCTGACATAAATGCAAAAGGCGTTTCCGATTGGCGGAAATGCAAGAAATAGAAAAACAGAATAAATGAAAATGCTCAAAATCATTGCCATGGCCGCTTTAGGCCTGGCTGCACTGAGCCCCCTTAGCGCTTGTTCACCAAGGGAAACCGGCGTACCGACAGGAACCTCTGCAAAAGTGCCTGCGGTGGTCTTGCCTGCGGCCTATTGTGTGCCACTGGTGGCACCTGATGCGGCTAGCGGCGAGGCTGGAAGCATCGTTGCCCAAGCCGGCCCTCAGGTCATAGCCAAGGAGGGCGACAAAGTCATAGCTGTCAAAGGCTCTTTCGTCTGGGCCGAGAAGGGGTCGCACGTTGATGCTTGCGAAGGCGCCACTGTGATTGCCGATTATGGCTCGACCGTTACCGCTTATTCGGGCTCGAAGGTCGATGCCTACGATGGTTCGCTTGTAACTGCTGAAGCTGGCTCGTATGTTGTCACTGAGAGTGCCGATTTGGTGATTGCCAAGCCGGGCTCTCATGTGGAGGTCGAAATCGAATAGGAGCGTTCGCTCTTAACTCTAGTAGCGTAGTCAGGGAAACCTGGCTACGCTATTTTTTTTGTTTTTAGCTTTACTACTGTATAACGTAGTATAAAAATGACCATAGAAGTTCAAATCGACCAAGGGCTGCCATTGCCTTTTAACTTAGACAGTTTGGCGTCTACGCTCGACTTCAGCCCGACCTAGTTCTGTCAGTATGCATGTGCCGTCGCTTGATTTTTCTATCCAGTTATTGCTGAGCAGAAGTTCTTCTGAACTGTTCAATAGGCTTCGCTCAGACTGGCTCAGACGGTTAGAAATTGCCGGATGTACTACTGGCAGTTGACCGTCTCGGTCGTAGGCTGTGGACATCAGGGCTTGAGCTAGAGTATCTAAGGTAACGCCTCTCATGTTCTTGGTCTCCTGGTCATTGAAATTTTGTTTGGATTGGCCGAGAGCTAGACTGTCGGGTCAGCCGTTGTTGAGCATATCCGATCGGTCGTGTTTGATATATTTTACTGGTCTAACCTTAGTCAAGTAGCAGCCGCGCCATTGGTCACAATGGCAATACCGCCGGCGGTGAGCAGTGGCTGTTGCATAAAGCTCTAGCGGCTCGCTGAAAATATTGTTGCCACTGCGTTTCGGGCTCTGTTTGGGGCTGGCATTCAAGACCGCTCTGACTTTCAGGCTGGTGGCTCAAAGCGGTTCTAGCAGCGCTGTTTTGCTAGAAAGGCTTGTAAACCATTGTTGCATGCTTGAATAATTACTATGCAGCTGGAATGATTGGCACATCGAATTGGCTCGTCTATCTGTGTTCTTGAGCTTAGTCAATAGTGACAACAGACTGTAGGAAGAAATGCGCTTAATAGCAATGCTAATATTGGGTTCAGCTCTGCTTCTTAGCGTTCTTTATGGCGGCTTCATTGCTGGCATTGTTTTTCGTGAACCAGATGTCTGTTTTCTTTTAGCTATGGGGCGCTGGATGGTTCAACACGGGCAGATACCCGGGGTTGATCCCTTTTCTTATACCTATGCTGTCTTTCCTAACGGCAATGCTTATGTTGTCTACCAGTGGCTTTCTGAAGTCATACTCTACGCCGTGCAGGCCCTTGCTGGTGCCATTGCCTTGTTAGTTTTTACAGCGATTATTCAAGCGATTACATTTATCGTCATTCCGCTCAGGTTGTTTTGTCTTGGTGGAAGCAATCTCTTACTTAGCTCTTTCTTGGTCGCCCTTGTCTCTCTGGCCTCGCTATCGCATCCAAGTGTCCGGCCCGAGATGTTCTCCTTTTTGGTGACGGCTGTGCTTTTAGAGCTGTTGGCACGTCTTTCAAAGCGTGGTTCTGGTCAGGCGATTGATTGGTCTTTTGTTTCACTCGCTTTTGTTTTGCAAATTCTTTGGACTAATTTGCACTGTCTTTTTATCTTTTACTTCATTCTGGTTGGCTTCTTTGTCTTCTGCCTGGGAAGCTATTCTTTAACAAAGAAAGAGAAGTTTGATGGTCGCCTCCAAACCGCCGTTCTTGCCTTTGCCGCTGGTGCACTGGCGACTCTCGTTAACCCTTATGGTTTTTCCATCTGGCCCTTCACTTTTCTTATGCTTAGCGATCCAATCAATAAGACGATCAACGAGCTTAAACCAATGTCCCTGGCTGTTTTCAGCAATGTTCTCAACTATCCCTGGTTCTTGTTGGCAATTTTGGCGATCGTTATTTTTCTGCTCTCGCTGCGCAAAAAGATAACGTCAGGCGAGCAGTTGTATTTTCTCCTGCTCACTCCAGCTGCACTGCTTATGTCTGTTGTGGCTGTACGCACTTTTCCCCTGGCTGCTTTGATGATGTCGAGCGCTCTGGCTTTCTCTCCGGTCTTGAGACTGCCTGCTGGCAAACTTGCCCGCCTCGGAACTGAGTGTCAAGCTGTAATTGCGCCCTTAGGCTTAATGTACTTGCTTTCTATCTCAACTTTTTCGGGCTTTGGTGCATATTTGCTGGCAGCCAAAATAATTCCGCCGACCATCCCCGAAGGAAGTGCCGCTTTCCATCCGCCTTTTGATGCAATAAAGTTTTTGCAGCAAGCCGCAAATTTACCGCAGGGAAATCTGTTGAATGACTCCCATTATGGGGCGGTAATGATGTGGCAGATGACAGATTCGCCTAAGCTCTTTGTTGATCCCCGATATTTCCTCTACAACGTTCAACTTATGAATGACTATTGGGATATGGTGCTGTACCGCAATAAACCTGAGGTTTTGCTTGATAAGTACAAAATTTCTTGGGTTTTCCTACCAGCTTCCAGTGCTCTTGTACGTGAGCTCTCTGGGCAGCCCGGGTGGAAATTACTTTATTCGGATAAAGACGCTGCCATTATTTCGCGAGAGAAATGGCAGGAAGAGCCAGGCTTTGCCCCTTAATGCCTATCTATTTACCAAATAGAACTTGGTTAAGTGTAAGATATGGACGGCGTTACTCAATTGCTGCAAATGGATAATTTTGAAACTGACAGCTGACAAGGGCTTGAATACTCTTGCGTTTTTCCTACTTCTGTTGGCTGCGGTCTTGCCGGCCTCTGCCGAGGGTGGACAGCGTTTTACCGCGCAGCCATCGGCGGCAGTGGTTCAAAACGGTACTGAGTTTGTCGATAAGCTTTTACACAGCGCCACTACTATTGGTGCCTATAGGGTGACTGCCGATCTGGCCATGCAAAAGAAGGGCAAGCTCAGTAAGACAGTGGCTCAATTTACTTTTAAAGCTCCTAGTCTGATGCGTGTCGATGTCTTGAGCGGCGGTATGAATACTGGCGCGGCGGTGGCTGTTCGTGCCGATGGGGGAATCTGTGCCAAGGGTGGTCCGGCCTTGTTTGGCCTAAAAATGAATCTAGAGAAAGGCTCTCGCCTTCTGCGCCTACCCAATGGCTTGTTGGTGACCGGCTGTGATTTTGCCTCTCTTGTGCGTTGGCTTAAGTTGCAAGCTAAATCTGGTGCCGATGTATCTGTGTCGGCGATGCCGCTAAAAATTGATGAGCTCTCTAATGTTATCGTCGTTGAGTTGCGAGACAGCGGTCCATTTAGTGCTTCGGTGGCACAGCGGGTCTTGGTTGATCCCAGTCGCATGCTACCTGTCGAGTGGATACTCTTTAAAGAGGGTGCCTTACTCTCTTCTACCAAATTTAGAAATTTAGAGCTATTACCCCAAGTCGATGAATCGATTTTTCAACTTTAGTAACTCCCTCGTTAGATAGTCAGGTATAGAAAGTATGTTATCTCGAACCATCTCAAACCAGTTGCTATCTAAGTTGATGGCCATTAGCTTGTCGCTTTTGGCAACGATCTTGCCGCCATTGCCTGCTTTTGCTCTCGACGAAAAGAGTGATATTGAGGTGGCTGGTTCAACTGCTGATAGTGCCGCTCAGGCGGAGATGGAAAAACAATTGGCCTTGCCTTTGGATAATCTTGAAGACATTGGCTACACCTTGCAGCGTGTTCAGCAGCAAGCCATTGATTTGTATGTCGAAGCAACTCGCAAGCGCAGAGAATCGAAGGTGATTTCTAAGTGTTTAGTAATTCCCCATGAAAAATTACAAGCCGAAAGTCATTACCAACCACTACGTAAGGCCTGGCTCGTCTTCTTTGTCGGCACGATGGAACCGCTTGTGCAGCTGCTTGTGCATGACGTCCATGAGGTTGAAGCGCATTTGTCTGAAGTAAAGGTTGTGCATGGTAAGAAAAAGCAGTTTGAGCACGTATATGCTAAATGGCGCGAAGCGATCACGGGCATTAATCGACATCTCGATGTTTTGGCTGAGCAAATCAATTCCAGTGACCCTCGCAATATTATTGTTGCCACTGAAGCTAAAGAGATTGACCTGGAGATTATTAAAGCCATGCAATTGCGCATGAGGGCCTAT
>JAUPUU010000138.1 GCA_030917395.1 Cyanobacteriota bacterium erpe_2018_sw_21hr_WHONDRS-SW48-000092_B_bin.40 | reverse complement strand
GGCTCTAAGACTGCGCCAAGATCTTGCAAATCGGCCGCGGCTTCATGCATCCATTCCCGAGCCATGCGGGCACTCCCTCTATCGCTTGCCCTGATGGCGCGCTCGATATCAAGCAAAACCTCTTCAAATTTGTCCAAAAGACTATTCTTCGCTGGTTCACTTGAACGACTGGCTTCGTATATATTTTCACAATCGCCAAAATCAATCGAACCAGAACTATGGCCAAAATTGCGCGCCCCCTGACTATGTGAGCCATCATTTCTCTGGCAGGGAAATGACATAACGCTGCGATGCAGCTCCTCCATAACCTCACTGAGAATCGGACTGATAGAGTGATCGTTATAATTCTGACCAACAGAATCAAGAGAGCAATCTTTTCCCATTGACGGTGCCTCACTATTCATGAAGATGGTAGTAAAAGTACGCTGCAGTCACAATCAAGCGAGAGGTGACCATAAGGCGATACTAGACATCGGTCATGGCGAAGCCATGGCAGAGCCATTAAACTTTCGCTCGAAGGCTTAAATAGTTATTGGCCCCGTTGCTGGCTGGCCTGATTGAGAGTGTTTGTCATATCAGCGTAGCCCTTCCAGCCTGTGACAACACCAGATTCGGCCTGACTAGCAGTTTGTGCTGCCTGCACCCTGGCTTGAGTGAGGTTATATTCGGCGGTCTGCTCACCAGGAATTTTCGCCAGTAATTCATGGGCTTCATCAATGCCCTGAGCAGCGGCTCGGCGCAGCCAGAACACAGCCTTGGCAATCTCTGGCTGCATCGCTCGCTCTTCAGCTCTTACAACCCGCTCTCCGCCAAGATAAAGCTTGCCGAGATCGAGCTGAGCCTGACCATAGTTTTGCTCTGCGGCTTTCTCAAACCAATGGGCGGCTTTATAAAAATTTTGCCTAGCACCAATACCAGTGGCATACATATGACCGAGCATCGTCTGGGAATAAGGACAGCCTTGCTGCGCCTTACTTCTCAAAATGGCAAAGGCTCGGCTGTAGTGATGAACCTTTAAAGCCGCGTGTGCCCTATCTAAGTGGGCATATGAAGCAGGTGAATTAGACTTTTGCCCCGCTGCCACTTCATTGCTAAATAGCATAAGTAGCAGCGAAACAGAAGCTGCCAGAGCGTACCTGAATACCATTTCAAATTACCATTGCTACATTGAAACAGAACCGCGTCTATCGGCAAGAGACGAACTAGGTTCTTCTTCTACAATTTTAGGGGTAATTAGCAACATCAACTCAGTTCGGTTGCGTCCTTTGAGAGTATTTCTAAAGAGAGCACCAAGCACTGGTGCTTCTGCTAGGTAAGGGGTTTTCGACAACTGTGCCGCTTCGGTCTCAGAGAACAAACCACCGAGTACAAGAGTCTGTCCGTCTTTGATGCGCACTTCTTGAGCCATAATATCGCGGTAATTTAGCAGGGTGACAACAACTGTTGGTTGGTTCACTGGTCCAAAAGTCTGAGGTGGTCCTAGCGGCGTGGAAACTTGTGGCCGCAAACGCATAGTAATAAAACCATCTTGGCTCACTCTTGGTAGTACGTTTAAGAAAATTCCAGCCTTGGTCAACTCGACGTTAGTTGTTACCACGCCTAAACTGACTGTAGATGTCACTTTGTGAATAACTTCAGAAGCAATAGTGATCAGGGCCTCTGAATTGTCGACAACTACAACTGATGGGTTGGCAATCAGCTTGGCCTTGTTTGTCTGCAGCAATAAATTGACTGAAAGATTGATGGCATGCGGAACAGTAGCGATGTTTGCTCTGCCGCCAGCACGACCATCAGCAGCAATAAAGTTAAAAGCACTTTGAGCGGTAGTTACAGCATTAACGCCAGCGATGGTTGGTGCAATAATGGGCACCAGAGAACCGATTAGACCAGAGTAGGCTGTACCAGGAGTACCAGCACCATTGGCAGCACCGTTGGTGACGTTAGAACCAGTAAATGGAATAGCCGGAATATTGGGATTGGCCACAGAGCTAGCAGGTGAACCTAAGCCGGGCAAGAACGATTTCAACGGCGCTTGTGAATTGCCCATGATCGAACTAGATAAACCCTCACCTTGCAAGTTGAGAGTCGCACCGAGCTGCCTGATACCCTGGTTGCTCAGTTCTATTAAGGATGCTTGAATGTGTACCTGCTTAGGACGACGGTCAATCAGGCGAATAGCGTCTTCTGCAATATTGACATCATCGGCAGTGCCAACGACAATCACTTGTCGCCCTTTTACGTCAGGTATGACGATGGCGCCACCACCATTAGGGTCAACGCTAAAATCAGCGGCAATTTCTAGATTAGCTCTAATCTGTTGCGTACCAGGGTCGGTAGCGGCATTGTTGAAGCCCACACCTTCTTGGGTTTGAGCACGACTGGTACCACGGAGAGTGCGTGGTTGGGTCTCTAGCGAATAACTCTGAGTGCTATCTGTATCGCTCTTGCTTCCTTCACGATCACTGGTTTTCTCGCCAGTGTTTTCCACTGAAGGTCCATTTAAATCTCCACCTTGACCAGAGCCTTTCTTCTCGCTTGCTGTTTCATCGGTAGATTCATTTGCCAACTGCCGCTTAGTAGTGGTCTTAAAATCTGGCAAATAACCTTTATTGAAAATCGAAGCTGAAAGCAAGGCGGCGACATCATATGGGTGTGAATAGCTGAGCTTGAACGCTCGGGCCATTGGTCTATTAAGACCCAGCTGCACCATAGCCTGAGTCGAGCCTACCACAATGGTTTTGTTGTCGAGCATACGACTCTGCAAACCGGCGGCGGCTAAGACATTATCCATCGCTTCATTGAGATTGACGTCGCGCAGATCACCAGTAATTTTGCCGCTGCATGACTTGTCGATGATGATATTGACGTTGCCACGGCGAGCAATTTCAGTAATAACATCTTTTACTGGTGTGTCGCGGAAACTCAAATGATGAATTAACTGACGGCCTTCTTCTGTCTGGGCAAAAAGCTGGAAAGGACGACGAATTTTTACGGTTCCCGTCACTCCGGGAAGCGAATTACGGGTTACTGAGCGCGTCGACCCTTGAGCGAGCTTACGACCATCGCTGTCAGAATCTCCGGAACCAGACTTAGAACCAGAGCCGAAATCAGAATCAGAAAGATTAGCTGGACCGCTAGCGGGGCCACTGCTTACTGGTGAGTAAGAAAGCCCACTCGGCTTAGAATTACTACTAGAACTAGAGCTAGAAGTGTCACCAACAGGATTATGGTCACCATCTTCAGCCAAAGCAGGCAGAGGTGAAGCTGTAAAAGCACAAGCACAGAGCAGCGATAGTGATACCGCCTGCGATATCAACAAATTAAGTGCGGGCTTTTGGCCTTTGAATTGCACTAAGGGTGCCTCCGATAACTGCTTTTCCAAGCAGCGCCATTCTAACTTGAATACCTCAGTATTTCCTTAAACTTATGGTCGTTTATTGCCAGTTAAGCCATATATGGCGATTTCAAGATTATTTCTTGCTTCTCCGAGGTGTGGATTGAGGCGCAGGGCCAAACGCAATTCGGAAACGGCAGAAGAGACATCCCCTCGGCCATACAAAGCATATCCAAGGTCATTGCGTGCCTGAGCATTGAGGGGGTCGAGGCGCACGGCCTGGCGGAATTCCTCTACGGCACCGTTCTTATCCTTGTTGGCGTAAAGTGCCCGCCCCAGGGCCAGATGACTCTCCGCCGAAGCAGGCTCGAGCAGACTTGCCTGCCTGGCTGTGCGCAGAGCGGGGTGATAATCGCCGGAGGTCAATAATGCCTTGGTCAAAACCACATGAGCCCGGGCCGAGCTGGGTTCAACTGAAACGGCCTGGCGAGCCGCCTTGATCGCGCCACTAATATCGTGGGTCGCCAAAAGGGCTTCGGACAAGCCAGAAAAGTTACTGGCGCTTGGTTTGAGCTGAGTAGCAAGGCGGTATTCGCTAACAGCCTGAGAAACCTCAGCCCTGGTAAAAAGGCTATCAGCATAATACTCGTGGCTTTCAGCTGAACCAGGCTTAAGCTGCATTGCCCGTTTAAATTCCAACTCAGCATTGGCTTCATCGCCGCTGTGGTCAAGGATTTTAGCCAGAACCATGTGGGCGAAATAGTCTTCTGGAGCAATCGCCACAGCCCGTTTCATCTCAGAGGCTGAGCCTTCTAAGTCGCCAGCGAGATAAAGATAACTGGCCAGCCTTAATCTTAAATTTTCATCATAGGGATCATCAGTAATCTTGCGCCGCAATTGAATCATCAAATCGCCCATGGAGCGCAAATCGACACTAGCCGGCTTGCTGCTCATGAGCTTCAAGAGAGCCGACTGGGCTACGGTCAAGCTAGGAGTATCGGGGTTAGAGCCGTCAGATTTAGGGCTTGCCCCTTGAGCAATTTGCGGCAAAAAGGAAAAACTAACAGCCAAGGCTAAGCAGAAAGTGATAACTGCTGGACGGCCCTTACACAACTTGAAATTTCGCTTAATAACTAGGTTTCTCGCTACAATCAATGCCAATACTGCCCACATTGCCAATGATACCAACAGAAACCCATAAAGAAAGTGAAGACAAAGCCATGTCCGCAGAGCGCCTATATCCACATTCCATTTTGCACCCATAAGTGCGAATTTTGCGATTTTGCTGCCTTCGCAGGCCTAATCGAACTAGAAGATGAATATTGCCAGATTCTAGCCGGTGAAATTGAGTCGAGGTTAGGCCAGCGTCAAGAAAAACTCAGCCTCAAAACTATCTTTTATGGCGGCGGCACCCCAGGGCTAATTAAGCCCAGCAACATCGCCATGATTCATAAGCAGCTTCTCAAATTCGCACCGCTGCAAACGGGTCTAGAGCCAGGCGAACTGGAAATTGCGCTAGAAACCACCCCTCACGCCATTACGGCTCAAAAGGCACAAGAGTGGCTGGAAATCGGGATCAACCGTCTTTCAATTGGCATTGAATCACTGTCTGATGCAGAGCTTAGTGCCATCGGCCGCGATCATAGCGTGGCTGAGGCCGTTGCCGGAATAGCGATTGCCCATCAAGCCGGCTTTGAGAGTATCAGTATCGATTTTATGTATGGCTTACCCACCCAAACCCTCGCTAGCTGGCAAGCCACTTTAGATGCAGCTATTGAACTGACCGAAAAATATCCGTCGATTCAACACATCTCCGCCTATGGTCTAGAAATTGCTAAAAATTCCCCTTTACTCAGTCGTTTTCCTCGCGACTCAGCAAGCTATCCATCGGACGACCTCTGCGTTGAAATGTATGAGGCCCTGGTGAGAACACTTGAGTCTCATAATTATAAGCAGTACGAAGTCTCAAACTTTGCTAAACCGGGCCAGCAGTCTCAGCACAACCTCACCTATTGGCGCAACGCCCCCTATTTTGCCTTCGGTGTTGGGGCCCACCGCTATGTTGACGGCGTGCGCAGTGCCAACTTGCGCTCCTTGAAAAAATATATGCGCAGCCCACTGACCGATGAAGTGAGCGAAGTAATTGACGCCCAAACCTGTATCAAAGAAGGCATAATGCTTGGCCTGCGATTGGTTCAAGGAATTGACCTGAAACAATTTGAACAAGACTATGAGGTCGATTTACTGGCCACCCAAGGTAGCGAAATCGAATACTTATGTGAGCAAAAGTTGCTTGAATTATCAGACGGCAAGCTGAAGATTACACGGCAGGGAATACCTATAAGTAACTCAATAATTGGCCGTCTAATTTGAGGATATTCATTGCTTTTAGGGGAATACCAGAATATAGGCGGTTGTTTTTGTTTTTACTAATGGCTTGGAGTTTAGGCTGTGAAGTCCTGTCCTGAGTGCTACTCAGAATACGAAGATGGTCTTGAAAGATGTCCTGCTGATTCCAGTCTGCTGAAATCAGGAGATCGTGACCCGCTTGTTGGCACGAGACTAGGCGACCGCTATGAGATAGTATCGGTGATTGGTCGCGGCGGCATGGGAGTTGTCTATAAAGCCAGGCAAGAGCAAATGGATAAGCTCATGGCCATTAAGATGCTGCACTCGCATATGGTGTCAGACTCAGAAGCAGTAAAGCGTTTTTATCGCGAGGCAAAAACTGTCTCACAGGTAAAACACCACCATATCGTCACACTCTACGACTTTGGCATGAGCTCTCAAGGCCAACCCTTTTTGGTGATGGACTACCTCCAAGGAGTGAGCCTCAAAGACGAACTAAAAAACAACGGACCACTTTCCTTCGAAAGGGCTGATCGAATTTTTGGTCAGATCGTAGATGGACTTGCTGCCGCCCATTCTCTCGACGTTGTTCACCGCGACCTTAAGCCGGAAAATATTGTCCTTTCATCCAATGCACCGACGGGAGACTGGGTGACTCTAGTTGACTTTGGCCTTTCTAAGCTAAAAGAACCAAAAACTCAAGATGCATATACCATCACAAAAACTGGCGACGTCTGCGGCAGCCCACCCTATATGAGCCCAGAGCAGTGTTTAGCCGCTTCCGCTGTCGACCCCCGCTCCGATATCTATTCGCTGGCAATTGTCGCTTATGAATCACTCTCGGGCTTCCTGCCCTACAAAGCTAAATCGGCAATTGAAATGATGGACTGCCACCTATACGGCACGCCCACGCCTTTTTCACAGGCATCAACCGATTTTAAAGTCTGTACCGAGGTCACCAATGTCCTGAACAAGGCACTGGCCAAAGAACCAGAACAAAGACAGCAAGATATTCAAGAATTTGGCAAAGAGCTTCACGAGGCCCTTGCACGGGATGGCATTAAGCTCAAATCGTATAAGCATCGCATGGAGATTGCCGACTTCAAAGATATGGAGAGCGAAGCCGAGGCCCTGATGACCGGCTCCTACCCGACCCTGGGATTGGCTGCTGAAGGGCACCTAAATGCCATAAACAATCAAACAGCCATGGAAATTGCCACTAATACCCAGGTCGATTCAAACTACAGCAAGGCCAGCATCCAGACTGGTGGCCACGAAGTCGTTAATTTCTCCAATAACAACGGTGCTGTTAACAATAACAACAACAATAGCAACAATGGCGACGCTTCAGCTGAAGAGGCTCAACGCAGCTGGATTTCGAGAGTGATGAGTGCGGTGTTCGGACCTCGCCCCCAGGCAGTGGTGGAACAAGAAGAAGAACTTGAATCAAATTTACCCTACGCCAACTGCCCCTACTGCCAAGCACCAGTGCGCTCGATGATCCGCTTTTGCATTTCCTGTCAGCGCCAGCTACCTTCGGCGGCGGAGTATGCTCGCATGCGCATCAGCGCTGGCAGCAAGCTTGTACCAGCGAAATCACAGACCAATACCGGTAGACACGCTAAGCCTGGTTTCAGCAACCGTGCCAAAGAGTCAATGAACCGTCAGGCCTATCCGGGCATAACTAAATTTCTCATGATTGGCCTGGTTGGAGCCTGCATCTACGCCGGCTCAGTTGCTCTCAAAAACCCAGAATTCGTCAAGACCATGAAGCGAACCGTAGCTGCATTTCAAAAATAGCTTGATCTAAAAATGGCCAAGAAAAGCAAAGAGAAAACAGCTAGCGCTCTCTACAGCGATATTCGCAAGCAAGGAGAGCGAGCATACCGCGCCCGAAATTACAGCCTGGCGCGCAGCCAATATATAAGAGGAGCGCAGAGGCTGGCGCAAAGTTATGCCGACAGCGACAATAGACTTTGCTTTCTCTACTCATGTGCTGGCAATGCTGCTCGCTGCCAGGGACAGACTAAATTTTCCCTGGTATTAAAAGACTTCAACAATGCCATCACTCACTTAGATGTAAGACAAGTGGGTTCTAGAGAACTGCTCAGCTATATTATCGAGGCATTAATTGATACAGCAGTATGGATCCAGAATAACACTCAAAGATCGCTGCTCAAGCAGATTGCGCAGAGAATGCAACGTCGCTTCAGTGCAGCCCTTAAACAGCCAGCTCCACAAGGCAAAACCAAGAGCTATATATTGAGCGGGAAACGCATTAAAGATCCTTTCGCAAGCCTGGAAGAAACAAGCGAAGCGACAAACAATTGGCTAGAAAAGCAAGCACTATTATGTCGTTTGAGACTTCTAGCAATGATTGCCAGTTACAAAAAGCCCAAAGAATTCTATCAGGCAGCTTTTGCACAATTACACAGTGTTCCGTTTAGAGCTGGCCAGTTCTATTTTTATGTCAGTACTGACAAATCGGGATTCACAACCATCAAAAGGGCGCTGGCAATTAGCAGCAACGGCTCTCTAGCTGGACCCATAAGTAAACGAGCCAAGATTATTTTCGCTGCTGAGAAACTGAGAGATTCAAGCTCTTGGCTGAGCGGTTATAGAGTTAATAGTAAAGGCGATCTGCTGGCCTATGGCCTATCAAAAAACGGTTCCGATTTTGAGACTTGGAGGGTGAGAGATCTTAAAAGTGGAAAAGATCTACCCGACATACTAGAAGAGGTGCCGTCTGGTTCAATTAGTTTTCACCCAAGAAAAAACGGCTTATTCTACCGCCGATCTATCTCTATAACTAGCAATAGCGAAAGCTCTGAGCCGAACTACACAAAAGGCGCGGCCATCTATTTTCATCGACTCGGTGACGAACAGAAGAAAGACAAAATTGTTCATAACCCGGGGAAAGTTGAATGGGTAGATCTCTATGCCTTGAAGCACAGCCAACACGCACTAATCTCAGAATGGCCAACCGGGAAGCTGCATAATCGTCTGGCAATAAAGTCTCTAAGTAGCGGCAAAGTCTGCCAACTCTTTCCCCGCAAGCATGGTTATTACTCTTTATTGGGCGAAGTTAACGGCAAGATCTATATCAAAACCGATCACGGAGCGGCAAGAGGAAGAGTCTTAGCTCTAGAGTTCGACTATGACCATTTAAGTGTGAAGAGCATAAGAGAAGTAATCAAAGAAAGTCAATTTGCCATGCAAGATGTCCGCCTGTTGCATGACCGAATAATCAGCTCTAGCCTTGATCACGAGGGCAGAGCGAGACTCTTACAATTTGACCTTGCTGGCAAACAACTAAGTGAAAT
>JAUPUU010000137.1 GCA_030917395.1 Cyanobacteriota bacterium erpe_2018_sw_21hr_WHONDRS-SW48-000092_B_bin.40 | reverse complement strand
TCGAGATAGCGCTGCCATGCCTCCTTCTGAAAGTCAAAAACTTGCCAGTTTTTCTTTTGAAACCAATCTACTAACGGCTGCGAACCAAGGGGATTAGAGTTGGTCATTACTTGTCAGTCGCCAACGGGCTTTTCATAAAGGTCTCGCTAACTCATGCTTATTTTGGTCATTTTAGCGCCAATAGACAGAGTTAGCCCGTCGTTTTCAGAAATACTGAGTACTCAAGCATTTTGCAAAATTGAGAGTGCCATGATGTTGTTTTAGGAAATAGTTGTATATACAACTATTTCCTAAACTAGAAGACAATCACCAATAGCTAGTCCAGCACAAGAGCAAAATGATACTAAGGGTTCTTGTTAGAGGCACCTTGACCAGGGTCAGCACCAGGAGGTGCTGAAGCACTACCGCTATCGTCTGTTGAGCCAGGAGAGCCTTTTGAGTCACTAACCGAGCCTGCCATATCACCTAATGACGGCTGACTATTGCCAATGCTGCTAGGTGAGTCGGTACCAGCTCCCGCAGAAGGAGAAGTGATAGAACTGTCCCAGGGCGCACTGCTACTTGGCGACATTTGCATTTGCTGATTGGCCTCACCAGGCTTCATGGTTTCATTCTTGCAAGCAAGACTGGTGGTGTTGTCATTTTGATCCATTTTGTGATTGAGAATTGACTCTGACTTGTTAGGCTTAGCTGAATCATTTGTTTCAGGATTCGGTTTAGCTTTAATTTCATAGCCGTTCTTATCAAAGTTGACATCAATCTTTGGATAATGCTGAGGGTCTTGCTTCGATTCTCTTTGATAGCCTCGAATGGCATCGAGTTGCTCACCAGCAGACATTCCCTTTAATGCATGAGCGACTTCGCAGCCCTGCCTATTGCGCAGGGCCTCAGATACATCCGGTTTAAAAGAAGAGGCAGAGATCGACTGCTCACCAAAGTTATGTGAACCCATAATGGTGCTCCTCAAAGAAGGGAAGAAAACAAGCTAACGAGCTAACGAGCTAACAAGCTAAAGGAAATAGAGACTTTAGTAAGGCTTGCAGTGCATTAACGCAAAAGTCTTGTGAAATTGTTGTGAGTGAACGTGACACTACTGTGACGGCGAAAGGCTATTTGCCATAGACTTCAAGCATTTCATGCAACTGAGCCAGGGTGTCAGCCTCTTCAATGGGCTTGTCTGGCCGCAGACGAGCAATGCGCGGAAAGCGCACGGCAATTCCCGATTTATGTCGGGGAGACTTTTGAATACCCTCAAAGGCAATTTCAAACACTAAGCCCGGCTTGACAGTGCGCACCGGCCCGAATTTCTCAAGTGTATTTTTGCGCACATAATCATCAACTGACTTCATCTCTTCATCAGTCAATCCTGAATAGGCCTTAGCCACCGGCACCAGCTGACCGTCATGCCAAACAGCAAAGGTATAGTCACTATACAAGCTAGCCCGGCGGCCATGGCCCCTTTGCGCGTAAACTAGAACCGCATCCATCGAAAGTGGATTAATCTTCCACTTCCACCAATCGCCCCGTTTTCGGCCCACACCATATACAGAGTCACGCCGCTTAAGCATGATCCCTTCAACTTTTAGCTTGCGACTGTCTTGTCGCAAAACCGTAAGAGCTTGCCAACTATCGGCCGACAATTCCGCCGATATTCGCAGGTGCTCACTCAAGGTGCCACGGCAGCTGGGTGCAGCGTCGCACTGTCCTGGCATCAAAATTGACAGGAGTTTTTGTCGACGTGCCACCATAGGCTCTTGCCTTATATCTTGACCAGCAGTTTCTAAAATATCGTAAGCCATAAAGATACAGGGCACTTCTGATAAAAGCTTCTTGCCTACAGTCTTTCGCCCAATGCGCTGTTGCAAGAGAGCAAAGGGCATCACATCGCCCTCCGACCAGGCAAGAATCTCACCGTCCAAAACCGTGCCATTAGGCAAGCGAGAAGCAGCAGTCATAATTTCGGGAAAACGTTCACTAATCAACTCTTCGCCACGAGACCAGATAAATACCTGACCATCACGTTTGATTACCTGAGCGCGTATGCCATCCCATTTCCACTCAATTTGGAAATCTTTGATATCACCTAGGCTGTCCACTTCCTCCTGAATCGGATAAGCCAAATAAAATGGATAAGGAGTCGAGGCCATTGCATCAGCTGTTTCAGCAGCAATCAACTGTTCATACCACTGCGCCGATGGCTCCCAGTTGCCCATCATGCGGTGTGCCACTACATTTGGGTCAATTCCGCTAACCGTAGCTAGAGCCTTGGTCACCATCTGCTGCGAGACACCGACACGAAAGCCACCAGTTATTAGTTTGTTGAAAATGAACTTCTGATCGAGAGAGAGCTTAGCCCAGGTTTCAACTAAGTGAGCTGCTGTGTCACTATCATCTAAATTGCGCAATACCAGCAAATAGCGCTCAACAAATTCAGTCAAGTCAACATCTAGACCAGCACTAGATTCAGGCAGCAGCAAAGCCATCGTTTCAGCCAGGTCGCCAACATTGTCATAACACTCTTGAAAGAGCCAGGGTGCTAGACCTGATAATTCGATGGTCAACTGTTTAAGCAATGCTGTTGGTGCTAATCGACGCAGTTTACGACCGGTGAGAAAAAAGACAGCCCAGCTGGCATCACTACTAGAAGCCTGCTGAAAATAGCTTACGAGAGCATCTGACTTCTCACCTGTTTTTGTGGTGCGGTCTACAGTTTGATAGAGTTCGACAAAGGTTCTCATTGCAGAGTACCAGCCTCATTCTCAGTAGTGGTTTCTTTGTCGGCATCAAGCTTGTCGCTGCCTTCCTCACCAGTAAAGGCTGTCTCTAAGGCATGGGCGTCAAGGCCAAGATCCGTTAAGTAGCGCACCAGTGGTGGTGTATAACCGTGAGTGACGAGTACTCGCTCTGCCCCAGTGGCAGCAATTGTTTCAGTTAAGCCTTGCCAGTCAGCGTGATCTGACATCACAAAGCCCCGATCAAGCGAACGTCTACGTCGGGCTCCTCGAACGCGCATCCAGCCAGAGGCAAAAGCATCAGAACTCTTACCAAATTTTCGCGCCCATAAACTATCTTGAGCATTGGGTGGAGCTACCACTAAGGCATTGCGACCAATGTCCTCTTTCTTCACATCGCCAACATAAGTTGTCGCCGGTAGCTTGACGCCACAACCGCGGTAGACAGCATTTAACGCTTCCACTGCACCGTGAGTATAAATTGGACCAATCGATGGATCAACGCTCATTAGTAGGCGCTGCGCCTTCCCCAAGGAATAGGCATACAAAATGCTAACCTTGCCTTCATTGGCATTGGCCTGCCACCACTGATTTACTTCTGCCGCAATTATTTCGGGAGAGGGAAAGCGATAGATTGGCAGGCCGAAAGTTGATTCAGTGATAAATGTATGGCAGCGCACCGGCTCGATTGCCTGACAGCTGGGATCTCTTTGGGTTTTATAATCGCCTGAAACAACGCAAATTTGGCCCTTATGTTCGATGCGAATTTGAGATGACCCTAAAATATGGCCAGCGGGATGGAAGGAAACAATGGCATCCTTAATAGTAATTGGCAGGCCATAATCGATGGTTTCAATCTTTGCCTCTTCCCCCAAGCGCAGCCGCAATATTCCTCTTGAGTCAGTGTGAGATAAATAAGAAGCAGAACCAGAGCGCGCATGATCTGAATGGCCGTGAGTAATCAGGGCGCGCTTGACCGAACGCCATGGATCAATATAAAAGTCTCCGGCCTGGCAATACAAACCTTGTTCAGTTACGCGGACGAGATCTTCAGCCATAGGTTAGAGAGATTCCAGAGTTTCGGAGTTTCAGATTTTCAGAAAACTAGTACGGCAAATATATTGTGACAGTCTGCAATATATTTTTCCTGTTTTCCTTCTCTCTAGCTTTGCTTCAATTTGAAGCCTGCAACAAGGCCAGCGCTTCTTTATTGTCTTTAGAGAGCTTAAGTACAGATTCAGCCTCGGCTTTAACCAGTTCATTTTTGCCTAGAGCTTTAGCTATAGTGGCACATTTGAGATGATACTCAATATTTGATGGACTGCAAGCCGTGGCCTTCTGCAAATCGGCCAGAGCCTTTTCAGGCATTTGATTTTTAAAATACGCAGAAGACCTGCCGAAGTAAAAGTCTCCGGCATCGTGATCAAGCCTAAGGCCGCTGGTATAAGTATCGATAGCATCAAGATAACTACCTTGACGTAACTGACAGTTGGCCAAAACTTCTATCGCCTTTAGATATTTAGGGTTATTCTTCAGCAGCCCTCGACATTGATGAATAGCCAGACCATACTCCCCAAGGCTATAGTGACAAAGTACCTGGCCTAACATGGCCTCCTTAAGATAAGCACTCTTCTTCATGGCAATTATGGTTTGATAGTCGGCCATGGCCAACTGATAAGAGCGAGTAGCGTAATAGCAAGAAGCTCTGTCTAAAAGGGCTTTGTCATTCTCATGATTAAGCTTGATGGCCTGAGAAAAGTCAGCAATCGCTGGCTCGTGCTTCTGCCACTGCATGTATATGTCGCCACGCTTTACCAGCAAGCTTTCGCTGCCGTTAATCTCTATAGCTTTGTTCATGACTTCAACAGCCTTAGCCCACTCTTGAGATCTAAGGTAGCCATCGCACTGATTAATCAACTCAGCCAACCGATCAGTCTTGTTAGCGCCAAAGGGGAAATTGGACCGCGAACCGGCCGATCCAGCTCGAAGGTTGTAATTCAAAAAGGCGGCTAACCCAGAGGCGGCCACAATAACTACTGTGATTATCGGCACGAGCGGTATCTTTGCCACGACAAGAACCTAAAAACTAGTTTGCAACCACGGCGAATTCTTTCAGGGTCAATATAATGATCTCTGTTAGCTATCCCTGATTAGCAAGTCCCTTTTATTACCGATCTCTATCATACTGGTGTACTGAAGAAGCTTGAAGCGAACCATGGAAACAAATAAAAAACAGTCAGCAATCAAAAGGAACAGACAAGGCAAAATTCAACCCACATCAGCTGCAATTGGGCTAGCAGTGGGAATAGCCTTGGCCACAGCCTTTTTCGCCGGTCGCCAGTCAATTAATTCGGCCGATATCGGCCAATCTACCGCTAGTCAGTCAGATAGCAACCTGGTCACATCAGTAAGGCACCCGGCTGCAAATCTAACCACTCCTGGGGCACAGGGAGCCAGAGGCGCAGCGATCGGGGCCAGTACCATTGCCGACATTGCCCAAGAGGCAGGGGCTTGGGTAGTCAACATCGACACTACCAAAGTCATTAGTTTTGCTCCGCAACCAGAGATTTTTGCCTACGGTGACCAACAATTTGTAGTGCAGCAACCGGCCCAAGTAGCTCAACAAAGGGGCATTGGTTCGGGTCTAATTATCAGAGCCGACGGCTATATTCTCACTAACAACCATGTGGTTGGCCGCGCCGACCAAATCAAAGTGACCTTATCTGATAAACGTGTTTTCGAAGGTCAGGTAATAGGTCGCGACCAAGACAATGACTTGGCTCTAGTGAAAATTGCCGCTAAAAACCTCCCGGTGGCACGAATAGGCGCCAGCAGTAAAGTCAGACCGGGCGACTGGGCCATTGCTATTGGTTCGCCAGCCGGACTGGATCACTCGGTCACCCTTGGCATCGTTAGCGCCCTGGACCGCTCACTTTTCGAAATTTCGGAGCGCGGCCAGCTCATTCAAACTGATGCTGCCATTAACCCAGGCAACTCTGGGGGCCCCCTTCTCAATATTCAAGGTGAAGTAATTGGCATTAACACAGCAGTAAGCAGCTCAATGGGAACGGGTCACCAAATCCAAAATATCGGCTTTGCCATTCCCTCTGAAGTATTTCAAGACACTGTCGAGCAGCTGCTCGCGTCAGGGGAAGTGAAACGTCCTTACGTCGGTATCTTGATGCAAGAGCTAACACCAAACTTGCTGCAAGAGCTTGCCTTACCCCCAACACTGCGGGGAGTTCGGGTAGCCAAAGTTACTGCTGGAAGCCCCTCGGCGGAAGCAGGGATTGAAGAAGGAGACATTGTCACCGGTGCCGATGGCAAAGAATTCTCATCAGTAGAGCAGTTGAGAGCCAATGTGCGCAGCCACAAAGTTGGCGAGACTGTTGTCTTTCAGGTTCTGCGCCAGGGCAAAAGCCTTCCAATCAAGGTCATAATTGGCGATTTGAAAGCTTACCGCCATCAATAAGGCTTAAAAGCTTAAAAGAGGACCGCGGGGTTTGGCACGGGTACAATAAGTACTCGTAGCTAGGGTTAGAGTTAATGCCCCGAAAAAGTGAAATCAAATTTCACCACTATCGAGAAATTGCAGCCATGGCAACGTGGTGGAAAGCAATCTTTCTCACACCTATTTGGGCGTTCCTGTTGATCATGCCATTTGGAGCGTTCGTAAGATACTTCCTCCCAAGTAGTGTGTGGATTCCCAGTTTTATACTTGCAGTTATGCTCGGGCTCTTGTATTTTCTCCGAGATCTCAACCGCCGCTTTGTTACGGTCACAGACAAAGATGTCTACTTTGGTATGGGCAGCTATAGCCTGAGCAATTTACGGCGCATAAAAATTGGTTATGCCTTTCGCTTCTTCAATATATTGCCGACAAAATTAGTTCTAGATTTTGAAGAGGAGGGAGAAGTCCGGCACCTCGATTTAAATCTAGCCTCAATTAGCTGGCAAGACAGCGAGGCCATGCTCGATCTATTAAGTAGGCGGGTTTCACAACTAAAGATAGACGATGACGTAGAGCGCTTGTTACAGTCACGCAAACCACTAGTAGTATCACCAATACAAGATCCAGATCATGTAGAAATGAAATATCACTGCAAGCGCCTTGCCGAAGAATTGCCAGCAGTCTTAGAGCACACGATATATGAATGGTCACGAGTAGTTGGCCCAATTGGCACTTTGCTTTTATGCACACCAATTTGGCTCTATTTCAATTGGATTCTCTTTAATGCTCTACGCGACTACAACGATGTAGCTGCCAATCAAGTCTTTTACGACACTCTGGCGCGCTATCTGGTCGACCTCAATGGTGCAGCATCGACTGGTGTATCGATATTCCAGCAGCTGCTAAATATGATTACGGCGTCTCCGTTTGTCACCATTGGCTTCGGTCTCTTGTTTGCTTATGGCTTGTTTCATTTTGTTGTTACTAGCCTGCTCACCCCAAACAAAATGACAATAAACAGAGAAGAATTATCTCTCGATATGTGGGCTCATCTCTTTTCATACAATTCAACCACGGTCAAATGGAAAGAGGTAGAACATGTCTCTTTGCTAGCTCCAGGCGGCAGTGCAGATCCTAAGAAATGGGAAATTGTCTTCGCTGGGCAAAAGAACAAAGTGCTGGCTAAGCTTCCCCTTGCTTCAGTCAGCAGTGAAGACAGGGCCAAGCTAGCCAGCGCCATCGAACGATTTTCTCCCAAATCAACTGTTGAAGCACAACTAACAGAAGCCCTCCGACCGAAGCAAGATAAATCGTATACAGAACTCTGGCTACAATCATTGTCTAGCAGCTCACGCACCAATTTAGACCCACTAGAATCTGGTCACACACTCAAAGCTCGCAGCTACGAAGTAATCTCCACCCTGGCAATAGGAGGTGAGGGCATTGCTTACCTGGCCCACGATCTAAGATCAATTGAGAGCGGTACGGTATCGGATGTAGTACTGAAGGAGACATTGATTCCGGCATATATTGATAAAGAAATTCAACAACAATGTGTGGAACGCTTTGAGAGAGAGGCCAGGCTTCTCAAAGATCTTGAAAGCGAACACATTGTTGGCCTGAAAGACTATTTCATCGAAGATAAGCGCTGCTACTTAGTTTTGGAATATATAAAGGGCCAGAGCTTGAGGCAATTAGTAACCGAAAAAGGCGCTCTTGAGCCAGAGCTAGTACTTGACCTGGCAAAACAAATGGCTGAAATTCTGACTTTCTTGCATAGCAAACAAATTATTCATCGCGACTTCACTCCCGACAATTTAATCATGCAAGAGAGCGGTAGGCTCAAGCTTATCGACTTTAACGTCGCCCGTGAATGGGATAAAGACGATGGCAAAACCGGCACAATAGTCGGCAAGCATGCCTATGTACCGCCAGAGCAATTCAGGGGAAAGCCCTGCGAGGCAAGCGACATTTATGCCCTCGGCGCCACACTCTTCTACCTCACAACTGGCGAAGATCCAGAGCCAATTTCGCAGTCTTCACTAGAGCAAGTAAACAACAAAGAAAGCTCGTCATGGACAAAGTTAAGCACCATAATCAAAGCTTGCACAGCCATGTCACTTAAAACAAGACTGGCAAATGCCACAGAATTGAGCAAAGCACTTAATATTGAGATTGAAGCGGCACCACTTGCAGACATTGCGCCTGCTGGCGAGACAACGGGAAACACAGCAGCAGAAACAATAGAAAGCGACGGAGCTAAGATTTCACTGAGGAGTAAAGGCCTCCCCGAGGCAATCAGTGTAGAGAGTCGAAACGCTGAAAAAACGACAAAGATCGCCGAGGAACAACCATGGCAGAATTAAATGCATTGGACCGCCGCGATGAAGACTCCCAGACTATTTGCTTAGACTATTCAGACCAAGCCCGTCAATCACTCTTAACCTCGTTGCGTATGTCTATAGTGGTGTGGGGTCTGATACCAGCAGTAATAAGTGCTTTTGGCTTATTCAATCTATTGATATCAATAATTTCCCACAACGAAAACGACAGGTTAAACGACTGGGCTCTGATATCCATCGGCCTGATCATTCCAACCTTGATCTTAATCGCCATTCGTAATTTAAGCAAGGCACATCTGCTGTTAGACAAAAACGGCTTAGAAATTCCGCCTGATTTACTCTCGACCCGACTCAAGGCGCAGTACATTCCCTGGCATAGCATCAACAAAATTGCCTTTCATCAAAGTGAGCCTGACAAACAAAAGAAGATTGAATCGCCCCTAAAAAGCGACCAGATCGTGCTTTATCTAAAGCAACAGCAGCCGGTAGCTATAAAACTTGATCGCCTTGATATAGCCAGTTGCGAAAAGCTTTTAGTTTGCTTAGATGTCTTTGCGGGCGGTGTCGAGCGTGAGTCTCTTGAGGTATTGAGTAACCTCATAAAAACTCATTTACGTGATCAAGCCAACCAGAGTTTGGCGGCCCTGGCGAGAGGCAATGTTCTCAGCCACACAGAGTTATGGGAAGACGAGCTAAAGAGGCGCTTTCGCGCAGCCGCTTTTATGCCCCTTGAACCAGGGATGATCATGCGCAATGGCAGTTTGACTGTACTGCGCCAACTGGCTCTCGGTGGTCTTTCAGCGGTCTACCTTGGGCAACTAGAAAATAATAGCTTGGTGGTGCTGAAAGAATCAGTGGTGCCCGACGACGCCAAAACTGAGCTCAAAGACAAAGCCAGAGAGATGTTTGCCCGAGAGGCTAATTTACTAATCAAGCTACAGCATCCAAACATAGTGCCTGTGCTCGATTACTTTGTCGAGAACAGCCGCAGCTATCTTCTGCTCGACTATATCAGCGGCCAAGATTTGCGCCAATATGTCAAACAGAGCGGCCGGGTGCGCGAAGGTTTAGTACTGCAATGGGCTCATCAAATCGCCGTTATCATCGATTACTTGCACAAGCAAGAGCCACCTATCATTCACCGCGATCTAACTCCTGACAATTTAGTTCTGCGTCCAGATGGAACTATTGTCGCCATTGATTTTGGCGCAGCCAACGAATTTATTGGCAACGCCACCGGAACTTTCGTAGGCAAACAGTCTTATATCTCCCCAGAACAGTTTCGCGGCAAGGCTTGCTTGCAAAGCGATATTTATGCGTTCGGCGGAACTCTTTACTATCTACTAACCGGCGAAGATCCCGAAGCACTCAGTCAATCGGAGCCTGCTGAAATTATTGAAGTCTCTCCCCAGTTAAATGATCTGGTTAAATGCTGCACTGATCTCGAACTAGAGACTAGAATTAAATCGGCGTCTGAAATAATTGAGTCGCTACAACGTATCTCCCAAGAAAAAGTATTGTGATTATGAGCGACAACCAAGACCAGAAAGCTAGCGGCAACAACGATTCGAAGTGGCGCGAAAAGCTCACTCCCGAGCAATATCATGTCGCTCGCGAAAAAGGCACAGAGAGAGCTTTCACCGGTAAGTACTGGGATTGCCATGAAAAAGGGATTTATCGCTGCGTCTGCTGCGGCGCTGAATTATTCAGTTCTGAGCACAAATTCGAATCGGGCTCCGGTTGGCCCTCCTTCTATTTGCCATTAAAAGAGGAGCACATTGCCGAGCACCGAGATATGACACACGGGATGTTGCGCACTGAAGTTACCTGCAAAGAGTGCGGCGCTCACCTTGGTCACGTCTTTCCGGATGGGCCCAAGCCAAGCAATTTACGCTACTGCATCAACTCAGCTTCTCTAGAGCTTGAGCCCAAAGACTGAAACAATCGCTGAGGCCCATCTATGAGCACGATCTTGCTGGCAGAAGTTGATGACAACGTCACCATTTTGGTTTCGACATTACTTGCCGCTCGGGGCCATACAGTTGAAACCCGCTCCGATGGCAAGGAGGCAATTGAGCTGATTCGAAGCCAGCCCTTTGATTTGCTTATTATTGGTGATCAATTAAGCGACATTGACGGCATAGGACTAATTGTCAAAATTCGCGCTGTTAATTCACAAATTCCAATTGTGTTCATTTCAAAAACCTGGCGCGAAGCAGCGGTCTACAAGCGCTTGACCCAAGACTTTAAAGTTAGCCTGGTAATTCATAGACCACTCAAAGCTGGTTTATTCGGAGCCCAAATCGATAGCATTTTTGCTTCGGCCGAAAAATCGATTCAATCTCATGTTGAGCACGAAGAGGCAATTATCAACACCCTGCAAGGCAACTATTTAAAGGTCTTGCCAGAGCGCTTTGCCAAAATTGAAAAAGCCATCGCCCAATCAAAAGAAAATCCCGATGATGCTGCAAGCTTATTAGAAGCAATCAGGCTGGCTCACAACCTCAAAGGAACTGCGGCTTCATGCGGCTTTGGCGTGCTCGGTGAGTCGGCTAGTTCACTAGAAAAAGCCCTCGATGCCATCAGAGAAAATAAGCTCACTCACCACGAAACGGCCTGGGAAGAAATTGATCTAATTGCTAACCTGGTCAGAGGCAACGCTCAGTCTCTCACGGGAGACCCGGTGGCCCAGGTGGATAAACGGGCCTTTGCCACCATCGAAACTCTAGAAGAAATGAATGCGCCCATTCCGCCACCACAATCAAGCGTTCCTTATGAGCCCCAAGATAACTTTGATACTTACGACGATTCAGCGTCAGTGCGTGTCATGGTTTTTAGCTCAGACGTTATGCCGGCCCATAAGCGAATTGGTCACAAAGATACTGGCATACCGGTGCAAGTAATTGTCAGCCAGACCCACGAAGATGCCCTGACTAAAGCAGGCAAGCTCTCACTTGATGCCGTCTTAATTGACATAGATGTGACCCAGCCAGCACCGGCTCTCAACTTAGCTCGCGAGCTGCGTTCGCTTCCTGGTTATGAAACCCTACCAGTAGCGTTTCTTTCTACTTCTAAGCAGCAAAAGTATATAGAAGATTCCACCCATGCTGGCGCCTCACTCATGCTAGAGAAGCCCTTGCAGACTGATATTTTTAACGACGCCATCGAGTATTTGGTCAATGCCAGACAGGGCGGAAGACCGCGCATCTTAATTGTTGACGACGATGATGACTTTGTTCGAATCGTTGCTTCAGCCCTGGGGCAAGAAGGAATGTTGGTGCGGCAACTAGCTGACCCGACAAACTTACTGCAAGTAATTCAAGAATTTCATCCTGACCTGGTGCTACTCGATGTCACTGTACCAATTTTGAGTGGCTACGATGTCTGTAGAATGATTCGTACTGCTGCTCATTTTCAAGACTTGCCAATCTTATTTCTGACTGGACAAACTGGCCTAGAAACCCGGCTGGCCGCCTTTGAAGCTGGTGGCGACGACTATCTTCCTAAACCAGTAGCACGAGTAGAGCTACTTACTCGAGTTAAAGTTAGGCTTGAACGTGCTCGCATGCTGAAAGAGCGCTCAAATAAAGATATATTGACCGGCCTATTGATCAGACGAGCTTTTATGGAACAGCTCAATGATATGTCGGAAGAATCTAAGCGCAACGGCTTAATCTTCAGCCTTGCTCTCATCGACGTCGATCACTTCAAGAAAATCAACGACCAATATGGACACTTAGCTGGTGACCGGGTACTGGCTAATTTTGGTCAGCTCTTAAAGAAACGCTTTCGGGTTGAAGACTTCCGCGGCCGCTGGGGTGGCGAAGAGTTTATGGTGGCATTCCGCCACATCCAAAAAGAGACGGCTCAAGGCGCTCTGCAAAGAGCCCTTGAAGAATTGCGAGCCCTTGAATTTAGCGGCGATCACGGCGAAAACTTTGGTATTACATTCAGCGCCGGTCTTGTTTCATACCCCGATGACGGCAGCGATATAGAAGATCTAATTCGCAAGGCCGATGAGCGCCTCTATCAGGCCAAGAAAAATGGGCGTAACTGCTTAGTGGCTAAAGACTAATTAGATCTGAGCAATTTGGTAAGCAAACAAAATTGTAGTGAAAGACTAATTAAGACTCTGGCCGGGCACAAACAGTATGGTGACAGAGAAGGATGGCAAAATTGTTGGTAGTTGAAGATGACGAGAACCTGCGCGAAACTGTGCAGGATTGGCTCATTTTTGAAAACCATACAGTAGAGATAGCCATAACTGGGCCAGAGGCTTTGGAGCAACTAAGTATTAGTCAATACGATTTAATTGTGCTCGACTGGTATTTGCCTGATATCGACGGTATTGAAGTGCTTAAGCGCTATCGCGCCAGCGGTGGCACGGCACCAGTATTGATGTATTCCGGTCGCGACTCTGATGAAGCAAAACAGGCTGGATTAGCTGCTGGCGCCACAAAGTTTCTGATAAAGCCATTTCGCCTCCAAGAATTATCAGCCACCATAAAGGAAGCTTTAGCAGAGACGAAGTCTTAGCCAATTTTGCAAAACAAATAATAGAGAGTGAAAGGAAGTAATTAATGAGTTCTTTAATCCACCTAGTTTGTGACTACGCACAAGGCGACCTGGCTTGGGCCGAAATCATTGCAGCTCTTTCGTGCAAGCTTCACGACGATACTCGCATACATAGCACGTCGGTGCACCCCTTTGACACAATTTCCACAGGCTTCATCGTAGCGCAACTGGCTCTGGCGGGCAGTAAACTCAGACCGTCAAACATGTTGGTATTTGCCAACACCGCACCACGCCGCGACAAGAAAGAAGCTCGACCAAACAATGAAGGTGAAGGTTTGCTTTTCGCCACTCTAAAAAACGGGGTGCAAGTGCTTGCCGTTAACTCAGGCAATTCTCTTTCATTTGTTCGCAATGACATTCAAGAACTCTGGAGCACAAATGTCGAAGAGCAAGGTAGCCAATTTCGCTCACGAGACTATTTCCCCTTAGCTGTAAGCAAAGCCTCAAGAAGCGACTTCTCATTTATTAATCACAAACTTTCAATAGAAGAAGTCGTGCCCGAACAGCCTAAAGAGGTAGTGGGCTATGTTGACTCCTTCGGCAATATAAAGACAACCATGCGCGCCGGGGACGCCAAGCTAGAGACTTTCACACCGGGAACTCGCTTGAAAATCACCATAGGGGGCCATGTCAGCACTGCCACTGTGGCAACCGGAAGTTTCAATATTATGGAAGGGGACTTAGCTTTTTCTCCCGGTAGCTCGGGGCACGATAAACGCTATTGGGAAATCTTTAAGCGAGGCGGCAGCGCTAGCGATGAGTTTGCGCACCCACCAGCGGGCTCTCCAATTAAAATTCAACCGGCATAATCGCCAAATCCCTTAATCTACCGATGACAAACCGTTATAACGGTTGACTAAATTGGTATGGTAAAGATAACACACCTTGACCACTACGTTATTTAGCCACTTAATTATCTAGCCAAACGCCCGAAAGACCAGGATACATGATAGAAAAACAGGCAACAGCAGATGCCCTCCCCACATTATTGTTAGGGGCTAGCATAGTCTCACAGCCCAAGCTTGATGAGGCCTTGCTTACCGCTAAAAATTTAAACGTGCCACTTGCGCGCGCTTTGGCCATGCTCAATACGGTCAGCGAGACGACCATGCGGGTTGTCTTAGAAGCTGAAGAATTGGTGCGCTCGGACAAAGCAACAGTAGACCTAGCTCTCAAGGCTCTGAGGCTGGCCAGGCAGAACAATATGACGATGGAGGACGCCATAGGCGTTCTCAATTCAGTGCATAAAAAAACGCAGACAGTGCAGAGCATTGCCAACCCTCTCACTCAACTGCTCCTTTCAGCTGATTTGATCAATCCCGAGCAATTGGGAAGGGCTGTGATTAAAGCCAAAGATACCGGCATGCAGATGGGCCGTGTACTGGTGCTCAACCGCGACCTCTCAAGCTGGATGATGAACGCTGCTCTAACTGCGCAATTACTGGTGCGCGACAACAAAGTAACCAAAGATCAAGCCATCCAAGCTCTCCTCACTGTAGGCAGGAGGCGCATTAGCATTGAGCAAGCGCTCTTTGAGCTGGGCCTCTACTCTGAGAAAGCGGGTCAAACTGTCCGTATTGGCGAACTAGTATTAATGGCTGGTTTTCTCTCAGACGGCGACATGCTGGAATGTATAGAGATTGAACTAGTCAAAGAAAAACAATTTGGTCAGATTCTTTTAGAACAGGGTCTAGTCACACACGACCTGCTCGAAGCTGCAATTGTTTTACAAGATATGGTGGCCAATTCAACAGTTAAAGCCTTCCAGGCAGCCGAAGCACTAAAACAGGTAAAGGCTCGGGGAGTATCTGTTTATCAGGCTATTGCTGAGAATTATTCAGCAGCCCAGGCACAACCAAAAGAGTTCTTACCAGCCGATCTGTTGGTGCAGGCTGGTTTGATTTCGTCTTCTGAAATTGAAAAAGTAGTTGATGTCAAAGAAAAGAGTGCTATCAAAGTTGGTAAGAAAGTTCTTGCCACCGGGGCGATGAGCGAACCAGTTCTTTACACCGCCTTGCGCACTTATTCACTCTACACTCAAGGCTTCATTTCTTGTGATCAGGCCACTACTGCTCTGAAGAAATGCAAAGACGAGAATATTACTTTAGACGAGGCCCTAGCGAAGATGGGATGGAACGTCCCCGCTCGCATGCAATGGATATGGTGCTAAAAAAACTATTCCATAAAAATTCGGGCACGAGCTTCAGCTTTAGCGTGGGTATTTGCTTGAGCATCAGATTAAGTTTGGTGTCGGTCTTGGGCTTGGTCTTGGGCTTAATCATTGCAGCAGCACCAGCACTTGCTAGTGACTCAACGCGGGAGCTCAGTGGCCAGATTGCAAAAGCACGTCCTAAAATTGGCCTGGCCCTCGGCGGCGGAGGTATGCGCTCAGCAGCTTGTGTTGGTGTTCTTAAAGTACTAGACGACGAGGGCATCCCCGTTGATGTACTAGTAGGCAGCGGCATGGGAGCGGTAGTTGGTGGCTTATATAGTGCCGGTGTAACACCGAAACATATCGAAGAACAATTCACCGAAAAGAAGCTGATGAGTGCCTATTTGACGATTCCACTGAAGTTGCGCATGCTCATCATTCCTCTTTTTTACACCCCCAGATTGGTTGGCATAGAGCCTTACGATGGACTCTATCGGGGCAAGAAATTTGCTACTTATTTGAACAAGCAAGTACCAGAAACAGAGCGCAATATCGAAGATCTAAAAGTTCCCTTTGGCGCAGTGGCAGTCAATTTGCTTGACGGTAAAACAGTCACTCTATCAAAAGGAAACTTGGGCAAGGCACTACAAGCAAGTGCCGCAATTCCTGCTTTACGCAAACCGGTGAAACTATCTGACGGCATTCATGATGGACTATTTGTGGATGGTGGCGTCCTCGTAAACATACCGGTATCTGAAGCAAAGAAGCTCGGAGCTGACATTGTCATTGCTGTCAGCGTGGACGAATCACTTGGCGCGGTCGCTGAAAAAGACTTCCGCAAAATCGGTAGCGTCAGCCACCGCGTCATTACCCTGCACTTCAAAAAAGTAGATGCGGATCAATTAGCTCAAGCCGACTATGTCATCCGCCCGAACGTCGATGGCATCGGCATGGTATCAGCGAAGTCAACCGACGCCAAGCATGCCATAGAGGCTGGCGAGATGGCGGCACGAAGTGCAATCCCCGCTATTCGCGAGTTGATCGAAGACTTCCATAAGAAGCAGAACTAAAAGAAGTTAGCTTTTCTTCTACTAGCTTCTCTTTTTACTAGCTTGTAAGGGCAGTATCGAGGCTGAGCTTCTTGGTGTTCAATTCGCTTGTGTCCATGTGCATATAATTTTCGAGACCGCCCTCAAGCAAGCGTTTTACATCGCCGACAAAGCGAGCAGCAGGGCCGCCGTCAATGATGCGGTGGTCGAAGTTGAGAGTGATAGTCATCATCGGACGAACCACGATTTTGCCATCGCGCACAACAGCGCGTTGTTCGATTTCGCCGATACCGAATGTTGATGTTGAGACACATGGTGGAATCAGAGCCTTAGCGCCCCATTTACCAATTGAACTCATACCAAAAGTAGCACCCAGGTATTTTAGTCGCACCGCTGGATAGCGGAGACCAAGCCAGAGAATAATACGACGGAACAACCATGGCATGTTGTTGAAATTATTCTGCCGATCAAGGTGCTCGATGGCGTCCATTTCGGCCTCGGAGTATTGTTTCAACTCAGAAGCAATTTCTTCAACCGACTTGGTATCTGGATTTTTGATGGCACCGAAGAAAACGGCTGGCTGCTCGCCAATATAACGTTCTACGGTGAAGCCAGCGACAATATCGTTGAAAGTAACGGTACGCCCCCAGGGAAGTGAAGCAGTGCGGCTATCTGGGTGGGCCCGTTGGGCAATGGCAATTGCCTTGAGTAGTATGGCTGTCACTGTCACCTTTGAGCCCATGGTCTTTAACTGTGCTCTCACTTCTTCTACCCATGTCATATCGACATCGATGAATAAATAAGTTGGCACTGAAGACTTGCCGATGAAGGTGATCATGTCGACCACATTCCAGCGGGGCCGAGGCAGAGAAGAGAGCGAGAAACCGCCTTTACTATTTTGTTTGTCCATTTTTTCTTCCGTCAGAAAAGCAGAGATAGATTCTAAGACAAGCTTTCGGTGAGCAATGTTCCCAACCTTAGAGGTAGGGCGATCCTTCAATTTCGAGCTTATAAGGACCATTTGCCAGTCGCTCGTCAGAGAAACCCCAAAACAGCGACTATATTCATTATAGGCTACCTCTTGGCTTTCGAGAACTAACCTCCTGGTTGAATTACAGCTTTCTCAACAGAAGCCAAGCCAAAAATAGGCGTGTTTCCTATTTTCTGGTCTAAATTAATCTAAATTCAGCGCTGCGTATCTTCTTCAAGCGGAGCTAGACCCTCAGGGTCGGTAAGCTGGCTCTCATCTCGATCTTCCATAGGCGTGTCGCCAGAAAGATTGCTGCGCGAGGCTGAGGCGACATTTGAAACTGGGGTTTGCTTGTATGGGTCGTATCTGAGCACAGTAGGCGAACTAGAGCCAAACTGGTTGGGACTAGACTGGTTCGCATTAAACTGACTGGCGCCAGGCTGACGGCCCATTGGCTGACCAGAACCGCGGTTGGCGTAACTGCCAAAGCTTTGCGGTGCAGACGGCTTTGAACCAAGACCAGGGAAATGGAAATTAGCGATGCCACTACCAAAAGTGGCAAAAGGATCATTGCTCTTTGGCGCACTATCAGCAAACGGGCTGGCAAAGGCTTTCTTTCCTGTAGTTTGTGACAAGCCAGAATTGCCAGAGGCCGAGGCTCTATTGATCTTGTCTTCAACCATCTTGTTCAAAGTTGCTTCGCGACGTTTAACTTCTTCCAGTCGCTTCTCTAAAATCACCCGCTCTTCGCGGTTCTGGCCTAACTGATACTCACTCTCTTTCTTTAGTTCTAAATACTTGGTATAGGCAAACCATCCGCCCAGAGAGATACACATAACCAACATGCCAACCGTGACTTCAAGCCACTTAAAGCCGTTCTTCTCTTCCACCTGGGGCGAAGTAATATAGTCAAGCTCGTCTTTCATCTCAAGCGCTGACTGGTAGCGCAAATAGACGTCTTGTTGTGTGGCCCGTCCGACAATCAAATCAGCCGCTTCTGAAATCTCCTCATCAACATCACGCGGAGAGCAAACGGTCAGCGCCAGCGGCTCTTCTCCAGTGAGAAGGAAATACATGGTGGCGCCCAGGGCGTAAATATCAGAACGCGGATCGGCTCCACCCCAATATTGCTCAGGGGGCGAGTAGCCTTGCGAGACCACATGGGTGTTGTCACCGTCATCTTGGTAGAGACGAGCAATACCAAAGTCGACCAACTTAACGTTGTCTTTGGTGTCGATCATGACGTTGGACGGCTTCAAATCGCGGTAAATAACGGGTGGATCATGAGCATGGAGATAGTGCAGCACGTCGCAAATCTGCTTAGACCAGGTCAGCACTTGATCTTCAGAGAAGGGCTCTTCGCGTTCTTTGAGCATGTCGTGAAGGTTGTGACCCTCGACGTACTCCATAACCAGGTAATACTCTTCGTCTTCGCGGAAGGAATCGAGCACCAAAACAATATTGGGGTGCTGCAATTTACTCAGCACTTTTGCCTCACGCAAGAAGAACTGCTGAGCTTTCTCTTTGTCTTCATCACGGAAGAAATCATCACGCAGGCGCTTAACTACGCACTTACGGTTATCGAGGTTAAGGTCCCGAGCCAGATAAACAGTGCCCATGCCACCCTGGCCAAGATAGTCGACGACCTGCCAGCGCCCCCGCAGCACAAACGGGCCATCCTTGTGGGGATCGCGGTACGGTAGTCCATGCTCGAAACTGGATGTCATAAGAGATCTAGTATAACAACATTTAATCTAATTCAAAAGAAGATATTTTAGACAAAGCTCTCTAAATAAATCTAGACCTTTAGCGTGCTCGGGTGAGAAGGAATAATCAAGCTCTTTGGTGAAATAGCTGTCTAGCTCTTCTATCGGCAACTGAGTACGACGGCCAGCCTCGGCCAAAACCTCAGCATAGTCGCAGCCCAAACCAAGCACCAGTGAGTCATAGAGAAACTTATTCAGAGTTTCAAAATCTTGCTGATTGGCCTCAACCCAGCTCTTCCGTGCCGCCCAAACACCGAACACCATGGGCAGCTGAAAGCGCTCAAACCACCACTGGCCCAAATCTCTGCGCTCAAACTGGGAGGCCAGGCCGCTACTTTCAACTTGCTGATCGGCCGCCAGGGCCCGGTCACCAATAATGACGCAGCCATCAAAAGCCTCATCGGTGGGCCAGGCATCGATTCCAGAGACAAAATCGATAGACTTTAGAAAATCTAGCCCAGTCTGACCGGCGCCAGTACCGCCAAACTCCTCTGCTAGAAGCACCTTAACAAGATTATTGGAGGTCGCCGAAGACTTAGAAAGGGCAATTCTAGAGCCGCTAAGTTCAGCCAGCGGCTTTTTACTGAAAAATAGCACACTACCAACAGCCCCACGGCTAGCTATGCAAAGCTGGTCGAAGAGCCTGAAGCCGCCGTCTTCAAGATAGAAATGGGCACTCATCGCCCCAAGGTCTAGCTCACCGCGCTCGTAGGCTCGATTTAGATCGCCAGGAGTGTCCATGGCCAACTCGAGGTTGGCTGGCATATTTTTGAGAAATGGCAAAGTGATAGGCAGACAATTGACGAAATCAATCTGACCGAAGACCACAGGCCGATTCAATAGAAAACTAGTAATTGGGATTTCCAGTGCCAAAAAATTTGGGCAAAAAAAAGTGGGAGTGGACCTAGAGTTTTCTAGTATATTTCTTGCGGCCGCACTCCCTATTTCAATTATGCAGGTCTAACGTCAGTCGTCAAGAGGTCAAGTAAAAAGTGGTTGCGGTAACAACAAAACCGGTGCGAATGATCGACCTGATTCTTGCTAAGAGAACAGGTGCCCATCACACAAAGAGCGATATCGGCTTTCTTGTGGATGGCATCATGGACGGCAGCATCCCAGACTATCAACTAGCAGCCTGGCTTATGGCTGTTTGCTGGCAAGGCATGACCTTAGAAGAAACAGCCTGGCTCACTGACGCCATGCGACACTCCGGACAGATATTAGACTTGTCAGCCATTGGCCCTGTCATTGGTGACAAGCACAGCACAGGCGGTGTCGGCGACAAAACTACTCTGGTATTCGTACCCTTGCTCGCCGCTGCCGGCATTCCAATGGCCAAATTATCCGGCCGCGGACTGGGTCATACCGGGGGCACCATCGACAAACTAGAAGCAATCCCTGGCTTCCAAGTTGATATAAGCATCGAACAATTTATCAAGCAAGTAAAAGAAATCGGCATGGCCATAGGCGGACAGACAGCTGAATTAGCTCCAGCCGATGGCAAAATTTACGCACTGCGTGACGTCACTGGAACAGTCGAATCAATTCCACTAATTTGCGCTTCGGTAATGTCGAAAAAACTAGCGGCTGGTGCTAATTTCATTATTCTCGATGTAAAATGCGGCCGTGGTGCCTTTATGGAAACCGAAGAAAAAGCCATTGAACTAGCTCAAGCCATGGCTGAAGTTGGTCGCATCTTGAAACGCCCAGTTACTGCCGTTGTCACCGATATGGAACAACCCCTCGGCCGGGCAGTCGGTCACACAGTAGAAGTTATCGAAGCAATCGAAACGCTGAAGGGCAATGGTCCAGACGACCTCACTGAACTCTGCTTGGAACTTGGCTCTCTTGCTTTGGTGCATGCCGGCAAAGCCAAAGACAACAGCGAAGCCAGAACTAAATTGCAAGACTTGATTAGCAGTGGAAAAGCACTGAGCACCTTCGCCACACTGATCAAGGCCCAGGGTGGCGACGACAAAGTTTTGACCGACTACAGCTTAATGCCAACGGCAAAACACACAAAACCATTTGTGGTGCCCGGTACTGGTAAAAAATGGCTAGAGCACCTGGATGGAAAGAAAGTAGCAGAAGCTTGCAAACTTATGGGTGCAGGCCGCACAAAAAAGGGCGACCCTGTTAATCTAGCAGTAGGTGTCGTGCTGCAAATCAAGACCGGCGATGAAACTAGCGGTGGAGCGACAGCAGCAATAGTGCACTACGACACTGAAGAGCAATTTGAAGCAGCTTCGAAGAAGCTTGTGGAAGCCTTTACTTTCTCTGATAAATTTGTCGCCAAACCTAAACTAATTAAGGCCAGCATTTCTTGATGACATCGGTAAGAGCACGGGCCTTAAGGCTAATTCCTTACGGTGTATTTGACGCTGTAACCAATATGGCCATTGATGAGGCCCTGCTCGAACTGCACCTGCAAGGCAAAACTCCAGCTACCTTGAGATTTTATGGTTGGGAACCACCCGCCGTTTCTTTTGGCTATTCGCAAAAAGTTAGCCCTAGAACTGTCGAAAAAGTTCGCGCTGCTGGCTATGATGCGGTACGTCGCCCAACTGGTGGCCGTGCGGTTCTACACGAAGGCGAGCTAACCTATTGCTTTGTTGGCGCCGGACCAAAACAAGACGGCATCGACTTTAGACCCGACGCTGAAATTGCCGGAGCCGCTCCGTCATATTGGTTAGAGCAAGGCAGCCCCTATGAAGGATTTTTACCTGGTTCAATTAACCAGGCCTACAAAGAAATTTGTGACGCATTGATTTACGGATTGCGAGAACTAGGAGTAGCTGCCAGCCTTGGCCGCAGCAATAGTGCTTACAAAGACTACGAGGATTGTTTTCAGGCAACCACCCAAGCCGACTTGCAATTTGATGGCAAGAAAATTGTTGGCAGTGCCCAACTGAGACGCAGGCACGGTGTTCTGCAACACGGCTCAATCATGATCAATCAATCGCAGACCAAACTATCTGAGATTTTTGGCGTAGCTGAGCGAGAGAAGGCAGAAGAACCGCAGAACGAAACAATTGATCGCCACTGTAATTTAATCGACGTGCTTGCCGGTGGCTACGATCGCACCAGCTTAGAAGAAGCAATTGGCCGCGGCTTCACCCGCAAGTTTGACTGTCACTTTGCCGTCTACGAGCTAACCGACGAAGAAATGGAATTCGTGGAAGAATTGAAAAAAGACAAGAATCGCTATCAGATTCTTTAGCATTTCAGGGCGTGTTAGAAAACAGAGGCTCCAGTTTCGTAATTACCCCACTGACAAAAGGCAAGGGCGCGTATAACCTTGGTTTACGGGTAAATATTAAATAGCTCTCTTTACTAGTCCTTCGAATTTTCCGGTGCTACCCCCACAACCGATAGGTTTTGCTTTGGCAGACAATCTCATCGAACAACCTAAAGCAAAAGAGAATGGCGAATCTTCGGCCCTCAAGGTTGACCTGGCTGGAAAAGAGCAGGGCGAACCCAGACAAGAACCCCTTTCACTGCTTTCGATTAGCGGCATCGATGCGAGAAAGGCAATAGCTGAGAGCCGGAAACCTTCGGCTGAAGAAATTGCTACAGCAAGCCCAGTCTCAAAACTCAGAGCCGACCAACCACGGAAAGCAGAAATGATTTCAGTGGGTAGGGAAGGCGAATCACTCAAAAGCATCTACGAAGACGGCATTTTTAAGCTCTACGACGAGCCTGGTAAGAGTCATTTCGGCTTCAAGTTCTTAGAACCAGGCGGAGCGAACAAAGAGCGCTTATCAGCCAGTGCCGCTCCGAAAAACAAAGTAGAAGACATACTAGGAACCATTTCTTTTCAGTACCGCGTCAAGTTTTAGATAGCTCAGTAACAACGTTATCGTCTGTGGGTTGAGCCGCCCTACTAACCAATAGTCAATTCAGGTAAATGCAACATTGTGCCATCGCAATCTCTCGGATTTTGTACTAAGGCTCCATTTTTGCAGGGATAGAATGTCAGTGCAGCTTCCATCAGTCTGGCGCTTGCATCTGTTGGCTGCGCAGCCTTGGCATCTTTGGAAGCGTCAGATACTAAGTTAGTAAGTTCGTTCTGCATGATTTGAACCTCTTTGTTATTGGTTGCATGATTCGAGTGCGTTCCGCATTCGAATCATGCAACCAAGATAACAATCAGGTTAAACCGACTGGTGACGAATCCGTGACCGAAACGTGACCAAAATTTTAAGGCAAAACCCTAAGGCGACGCTCTTTGCGTTTGGGCTTGGCGCCATCTTCTCCAGCTACACCGTCTTGAGAAAGACCCTCTGGCGGAACAATCTCCATAATTTCTCTCTTACGCTCAGCTTCAAGAAACTCTTTGAATTGTTCGACAAACTGCTCTGGGCAGACAGTAACCTTGGTCACTTCGCCCATAAAGAAATTAAGAGCCATCTCTTCAGACATCTCATGGCGAGCTATGACCGGCAAAACGCCATCGTTCATCCAGCGATAGCCTTCTTGCAATGGCAAGATAAAGTGATTACCTGGTCTCAAAACCTCAACGTTGGTGATACCAGATTGCACCAGATGGTTGGTCAACCCTTTAGACAAGGGGAGGATGCTAGCCGACTTAGAAAGATTGATAAAGACCTGATAGGTAGAACCTTCAGCCACCTGAAACAACTTCAGACCACTTAGACCTGCAGACAAGAGAGCAGCGCTTAGCTTTTCCCAAACGTTTCTGTCAGAGTCACGATCTTCTGGATTAAATTGCAAAATCAGAAACGACTCAGTTTGGTGAACGCTGAGAGCTCTATATGCTTTAGATTCTTTTGAGATAGAAGAAAGAATCTCTTCATCGCTCAGCTGATGGAACTGACTCAATTGCCGCCAGTTAGCACTAGTATTAGCACTACTAATAGTGCGGGCATAGCTGCCAAATCGCGATGAAAACAGCTTGAGAAAGAGTGCTTTAGAATCTAGGGCAACTGCAGGAACAAAAGACGCTGCAACTATTGATGGTGGCTGAGAATTAGTAATGACTGATTCCTCTGCGGGTGCTGGTGAATGTGCCTCCAAGTTATGGCATCAAATTTAGTGCCACCAATTTACCGGCTACATTTAAATTTAATCGTAGTGCTGATAGCCCAAATGTTCAAGCCCTAGTAGCTAGTTTTAACCCGAGCTTACCAAAGCAAACCTTATTAGTAGGATAGTTGCATATACAACTGACAACTAATGAAACATGCCACCATTTTAAAATACTTGAGTACTCAAGTATTTTGCTAAGCCATTATCCCCGGTGCCTGAACTTTCCCTGATACCAGAAATAGGTGTATATACAACTATTTCTAAAAAGCATTACCCCAAAGCCGAACTCTCGTTTGCAAGTTGGAACCTCGCCTGGTCAGCAAGTCCAGAGACGGTTCTATCCAAAACCCCACTTGACAGCCGCGTGACTTCAAGAGTACATTAGGGGCGCTCGGCTTTTTCGAGCCACCTGTGAAAGCTTTGCAATCACAAGTGCCTGGAATCTCTTACTAACTACAACCCTGTGCAACGGCACTTCTTTCTTTGAGGGAAGGATTCATTCGCCATGTCATTTTTGACAGGCGAAAGTTTTGACCTGTCGAAGTACAAGAAGAACCAGAAGAATTTGAAGCACCCAAAGTCTTCGAATTCTTCGAAGTAGCTTTGCATTACTCACGGAGGGCTCAAAAATGATTGAGCATATTGAGGCGCCCGATCACTCGGACGCTAGCGCTTCTGCGCCCACTAATACCAATGGCACTAGTGACACAAATAATCAGAAAGGCTCGAGCAAAAACTCACGACAGAGCACCCAAACTCTCGATAGAGAAGAGCGCAACAACATCCTAGATGGTTTTGCCGAGCGCTGGGCCCAAGAGCCAGCCGCCCCTATTAAAAACCTCTGGTTCAACGGTGCAAACTTCCTGATCATGGCATTCGGAGTAGTCATTCCAATTTTGCTACCAGCCTGGTTTGCCGTCTGCGACAACAAAAGACTTGTGTTGCTACTCTTCTCTCATCCCCTTGAAACTCTAGCTGCAATAGCTCTCTGCCTGTCAATTCCGATCACCAATTTAAAACTACATCGGGCCATCTGCAAAGGTAATTTTGTCTTTGGACTAAAACCCGGGCTAGCCGCCGGACTAGCTTTCGGCACAGCGGCGACCATTGCCACTGGTTGTCTGGCAGCAAATATCGTCAATGTAGCCTACATATTCGCTCCCAATTCACTGCTCATATACAACCTGCAAACAGTTGCGCTGCTCTATACAGCGTCAGCTTTGGTTTCACTACAACTAGTTTTAGCCATAAGAAAAACCAAAGAACTAGATTCGGCAAGACGAAGAATTCTTACCTATCTTTCTGTTGGTGCCCTAACGGCAGCGGCAATTCTCGTCGGTAGCGAAATACAGACACTGGTTTGTCACTACTTCGAGCGGCAAGCGCTCAATTCAAATGCCAAAATTAGTCAACCGGCACTTTCGCTATTGCGAAAATCAAACTGCGAGAGGCAATTGAGGCTACTCTGTGCCGACACTCGCTCTGCCGGTTTTGCCGGTATGTTCATTCCCATAAAACAGAGCGAAGCAGAAAGGCTCTACTTTATGCTCGAAGGAAAGCCATTCGTTATTGAAAACAAAACTGACTCGGCGGCTTCAATTCCCGTTGGAGATGTCAATTCTTTGAGCCAAACCTATTACATGAGTGCCGAAGAATTGAAGAATTTTGCCATAGGAGAAAAAATCCCAGGTATCTCGCTCACCCGTTCTACTATCAATGGCAACCTTCATCCAGACAGCCTCTCTGGAACCCTGGTGTGGACGATGGTATTTCAAAACGATGGCCGAGAGGTACAACCAGCACGAGCCGAGATAGCTTTGCCTGAGAATGCCGCAATAACCGGTGCAAAAGTTTGGATAAACGGCGAAAGCATTACTGGCGAATTTACTCAAAGAAATAGCCAAGCTGCTTTCAGCTACACACCTGGTTTGGATGGCAGACTGACCGAGTTAGGCAGCGGTAAGTACCTGCTACAAAGCGGCACACTGCAGCCAGACAGCCAAGTCAAAATGCAAGTGACGATGGTGCTGCCCATGGACCTAGAGCAGCTTGAAAATGCACAAATCAAATTGCCACAAATTGTTGCCAGCAATTTTTCACTGGAGGGTGATCATAACTTAGAACTTCTATCTGATAACAATATTGAAAATTCCTACTCAGCTTTTACAACCGGTCAAAGAGCTGATGGGCTTAAATTCCTGTCCGGTGCGCTGACAGCAGACCAAATTGAAAATTCACCAGTTTCTATACTCTGCAACAGACACCCAATTACAGCTCTTGCATCGTGCAAAGACACCGGTCTCTTCAAGGACCGTTTTCACAAAGACCAAGCAGCTACAGCAACGGCTGGTAGTAACAATGATAACAATGGGCTCTATTTGATTAGACAGATTGAGCAAACTGTTGCCAGTGCTCCAGGGCGAGTAGCCGTGGTATTGGATGGCTCAAGCGAAACCGCCAAATATCTCGACCAAATCAAACTAGCTCTCCAGCGCATTCCCAGCGGCATTCCCGTGTCATTAATGGTGGCAAGCAATGAGGACAAAACTTTCACAAAACCAGAAGACCTGAAGACAGCCATGACCAAACTTAAAGAAGTTAACTTCACAGGAGGACAGGAGAATCTCAAGACTTTGGTGAAAGCCGCCGAATTTGCTGGCCAAACCAAAGAAGGAGTAGTTCTATGGATACACGGAAAGCAGCCAGCATTTCACAAGGAGATCTACATAATTTCGCCCTTTGCCTTCAAACCAGCTCTTTATGAGTTTTCCTATGATGCAGCAGAGGTCGTGGACGATAACTTCTTTAGAAACCATAGCGAGTTGGCTAACTTTACTCAAGTAACAAGAAGCGGCGATCAGCTTGCTGACTTGAGCAGATTCTTTAGCCGCTGGCAAGCTGGAAGGCATGAATACACGGTGGTATCAAAACTGAGCGCCAGCCCAATACCAAATGCGGTTACGGCTAGCGGTGCCGTAGAAAGTGAGGTGCGATCGCTATTAGCTCGCAGCATCAGCTCTGAACTAATAGCACAGAATGCCGCAGCAGAATCGGCCAGTTTCGCCAGAACTGCCGGTGTCGTTTCTTTGAACAGCTCAATCTTTTTCAAATTGCGAGAAGCACCAGTTCTTGCCGGTGCTACCAATGGCACTATTGCACCGCAAGACATGGAAGGGACAGTAGTTTATGGAGTAAATACAGCAGGTACAGTTCGTGTCAACAACTTGGCCAACCTGGAAGCTCTGCTAAACATCATTGCCAACTGCACAGAAGCGATTATGTTAATTGGAGGAATCGTGAGCATGATCAAAGGATTTTTGTTGAAAGGTAGCAGCGTAAAACTATTTCAAAAGCTAGAAGTGAGCCGCTCTAGTCTGATTCTTGGAGGAGTAATCTGTATTATGATTGGTTTAGCATTTCCCGGAATGCTCAATTTCTTAGTGGCATCGGCTCGCGATGCTGCACTGTTCAACTAGGATCTCCAACTAGGATCTCCAAAGAGGATCTCCAAAGAGAATCTTCAAACAGATTCCAGCGACAAACTCAGCCGAGAAGCCTGACTTCTACCCGACTCTCATCGGGTAGAAGTTTCAGGGCCTCAGCATAATTTTCATCAATTTCGGCCAGCGGCATCAAGACGAAAGCACGCTCGTTCATGTGCGGGTGAGGAATAGTCAAACCATCCTCACTGACAGTTTGATTGGCGAAAGTCAAAATATCCAAATCAATGATGCGCGGCCCCCAGCGAATGAGACGCTCTCTTCCCATAGATCGTTCGATAGCAAGTAATCCATTGAGCAAATCACGAGGCCCCAGATTAGTATCAAGTGCCACTG